>NZ_CP091881.1:8202500-8520000 GCF_022163125.1 Paenibacillus sp. HWE-109
TGAGAAGAGAATTCTAAGGCGCGCGGAAGAACTCTCGTTAAGGAACTCGGCAAAATGACCCCGTAACTTCGGGAGAAGGGGTGCCTCGGTAGGGTGAATAGCCCGAGGGGGCCGCAGTGAAAAGGCCCAAGCGACTGTTTAGCAAAAACACAGGTCTGTGCGAAGCCGCAAGGCGAAGTATACGGGCTGACGCCTGCCCGGTGCTGGAAGGTTAAGAGGAGTGGTTAGGGGCAACCCGAAGCTATGAATTGAAGCCCCAGTAAACGGCGGCCGTAACTATAACGGTCCTAAGGTAGCGAAATTCCTTGTCAGGTAAATTCTGACCCGCACGAATGGCGTAACGACTTGGGCGCTGTCTCAACGAGAGATCCGGTGAAATTTTAATACCTGTGAAGATGCAGGTTACCCGCGACAAGACGGAAAGACCCCATGGAGCTTTACTGCAGCTTGATATTGGACTTTGGTACGATCTGTACAGGATAGGTGGGAGCCTTTGAAGCCTGAGCGCCAGCTTGGGTGGAGGCGCCGTTGGGATACCACCCTGATCGTATCGGAGTTCTAACCTGGTACCGTGATCCGGTATGGGGACAGTGTCAGGTGGGCAGTTTGACTGGGGCGGTCGCCTCCTAAAATGTAACGGAGGCGTTTAAAGGTTCCCTCAGAATGGTTGGAAATCATTCGCAGAGTGCAAAGGCATAAGGGAGCTTGACTGCGAGACCTACAAGTCGAGCAGGGACGAAAGTCGGACTTAGTGATCCGGTGGTACCGAATGGAAGGGCCATCGCTCAACGGATAAAAGCTACCCTGGGGATAACAGGCTTATCTCCCCCAAGAGTCCACATCGACGGGGAGGTTTGGCACCTCGATGTCGGCTCATCGCATCCTGGGGCTGAAGTAGGTCCCAAGGGTTGGGCTGTTCGCCCATTAAAGCGGTACGCGAGCTGGGTTCAGAACGTCGTGAGACAGTTCGGTCCCTATCTGTCGCGGGCGTAGGAAATTTGAGAGGAGCTGTCCTTAGTACGAGAGGACCGGGATGGACGTACCGCTGGTGTACCAGTTGTCTCGCCAGAGGCATAGCTGGGTAGCTATGTACGGAGGGGATAAGCGCTGAAAGCATCTAAGCGCGAAGCCCCCCTCAAGATGAGATTTCCCAGTATGTAAGACCCCTTGTAGACGACGAGGTTGATAGGTTCGAGGTGGAAGTGCGGCAACGTATGCAGCTGACGAATACTAATCGGTCGAGGGCTTAACCTAATCCCAACCAAGTGAAGAAAAGCTTTGTAGCGAATTCCGAATACTTGATTGGGGCCCAGAAAACCTAAGAATATCTAACTTTACGCACGTTTCGTATCTAGTTTTCAAGGCGCAAATTACGCTTTGACTGTTTGGTGATGATGGCGGAGGGGACCCACGCGTTCCCATCTCGAACACGACCGTTAAGCCCTCCAGCGTCGATGGTACTTGAACCGCAGGGTTCTGGGAGAGTAGAACGTTGCCAAGCAGTATCCCTTTTGGGATATTTAACAGCAAGAGATTGTAGGGCATCTAACTATGACGCGGGGTGGAGCAGCCCGGTAGCTCGTCGGGCTCATAACCCGAAGGCCGCAGGTTCAAATCCTGCCCCCGCAACCAATGATGCGAGTCATTAGCTCAGTTGGTAGAGCACCTGACTTTTAATCAGGGTGTCGTAGGTTCGAATCCTACATGACTCACCATTTGCCTTATTTACAGCATGCGCGTATGGCGGAATTGGCAGACGCACTAGACTTAGGATCTAGCGGGCGACCGTGGGGGTTCAAGTCCCTCTACGCGCATCAATCATCCCCAAGGAGTGTTACACGCCTTGGGGATCCCTATGCGGAAGTGGCTCAGCGGTAGAGCATCGCCTTGCCAAGGCGAGGGTCGCGGGTTCGATCCCCGTCTTCCGCTCCATTTTTATTAAGCGCCCTTAGCTCAGCTGGATAGAGTATTTGACTACGAATCAAAAGGTCGGGAGTTCGAATCTCTCAGGGCGCGCCATTTTTATTTATATGAATAGCTTACATACTTTCGGGACGTAGCTCAGCTTGGTAGAGCACCTGCTTTGGGAGCAGGGGGTCGCATGTTCAAATCGTGTCGTCCCGATACAGAATTAGCATAGTCAGTCAGCGCGTAAGCTGATCTGTTTATGCTTTTTTTAATATACAAATATCTATCATTTTAGCAATATGATTAATTCCAAAATTAATGTATAGTAGTGTTATATGTTCCTCATGAATAGTAGTTGGTACGATTGACATAACTAGATGGTGGCAGCAAGGAATACCCGCTGAGAACCCATTCTTATGACCTTCTGCATGGATGTGTTCTTTGCATAATGGGTGGGGTACACGTCTGTCTTTCTAATTACTGGGGTGCGCAGCTTGGAAGTGAAAGCTGCGTTGTTCAAGGTGAAGGAGAAGACGGTAGGGGTGTAAATTATTCCATGTGACACATGCTCTTGTTGTTTCCAAAAGTGGCACCTGCTTAATTAGGCAGGTGTCTTTTTTAAAAGAAACTTCCAAGTGTAAACAATTGTAACCAATTCTAAACAGTTTTGCAGGGTAATATCTTTTTTTGTCGAATTATACTGAAAGAATTAAATCGGATCTACGTAAAATAAAGAAATTGAACCTATAGGCTCAAACAAAAAGATACTACTATAAAAGTTTAAATAAATGGGCGGTGGTTAAATTGGAACAACTGAATCATGAACCTGACTATATCGTTGAGTCTAAGAGAAAATGTATTGCAGCAGGAATGGACCCTAATGAAATTAGAAAGCCAAAACGTTCAATGTCAGAAAAACAGTTGTTGGCAAAGAGAAATACATATAACGAAATTCTGTCCGTTATTGATTTCTTTTCAAAAAAAATTCTAGACTCATTAAGTGGGACGCCTGTACTCATCGTAATCTCGGACGAAAACGGATATTTGATTCATATGGTTGGAGACGAAACCATCCGGATTACCATTAATCAACTTGGCATACGTGTAGGTGCACAATTTACGCAAGAGGATATGGGGACGAATGTTGTGAGTTTATCGTTGCAGCAAACGCATCCGATCCAGCTTGTGGGCTCCAATCATTATCACACGATTCTTCATGGTACAGCTTGTTATGGGGTTGCTTTCCATTATACGGATGTAAATAATTTGCTTGGAAGCATATGCATCATGACAGCTACGGAATTACATAATCCATTTTTCTTGACCATGCTGACTACGGTAGTAGACTCGATCGAGAGAGAGCTTCTTCTTAGAAAGCAGAATCGAAAGTTAAATATGTTGAACCAGATTATGGTCAATAAAAATAGAAACGGTATCATTATCACGAATGCGGATGGGGTCATCAATTCGGTGAATGATTTTGTTATCGGGAAATTCGGGATTCAGAGAGATATCAGCATTCTGGAAAGAAGCGCAGAGAATCCTGGATGCTTAATCAGCAGTCATATGAAGAAAGTGATTAACAACAAAAAGAGTTTCGACAACGTGCAGATGATGTTGAAAACGGTCGATAATCAAAAGGTGGTCTGCTTGTTTGATGCACAGCCTATCTACGATGAAACGAATAATTTTATCGGCTCGTATTCGCAGCTAAGAGATATAACTGAGCGTTATCTCAATGAAGAAAAACATAACTATTTGGCCTATCATGATGAATTGACTTCGCTTCCGAATCGCAGATCGCTGAAAGAAACCTTGAACTCTTATATCTCCTCCTCGTTATCTACGGGTAAAAATATAGATTTGGCACTTATGTTTCTAGATTTGGATCACTTTAAAACCATTAATGATGCTTTTGGTCATTCCAATGGGGATGTGCTGCTAAAACAGGTATCCAGCCGGTTAACAGAATGTTTAGGTGATTATGGTAAAGTATTTAGAATGGGCGGAGATGAATTTATTTTCTTGTTCAGTGACATTACTGGGCAAAAGGAAGTTATCAATAAAGGCAAACAGATCATTGATTTATTTGACACTCCATTCACGATTAACTCTTCGAAATTTCATGTCACGGCAAGTATTGGTATCGCCATTTATCCGAATGATGGGACGGATGCCGAAACGTTCATGGTGTATGCAGATAATGCCATGTACAAATCCAAATCAAAGGGGAGAAATAATTATACACTGTTTGATTCCAATATGAAGACCTATTCGAAAGAAAAAGATAAGTTATCTTTGGAAGTTCTCTTAAGAAGGGCATTGGAAAAAAAAGAATTCATGGTGTATTATCAGCCACAAGTTGATCTAATGAAGAAGAAAGTGATTGGTGTGGAAGCGCTGCTAAGATGGAATAGTCCTGAATACGGCATCGTGTCACCAGAGAATTTTATTCCGATTCTAGAAGAAAACGGGCTGATTTCTCAAGTTGGCGAGTGGGTTTTAAGCGAAGTCTGCAATCAAAGCAAGAGATGGGTCGAGAAAGGGTTTCCACGCATTCGAATGGCAGTGAATCTCTCTTCCCAACAGTTTTTGAAAGACAATTTGGTAGAAATCATCAACAATACGCTCATTGAATTTGGCATGGATCCTAATTATTTGGAGTTAGAAATTACGGAAACCATGACAATGGATGTGGAGCGTGCGATCAATGTTTTGGGCCAGTTGAATGCCTTGGGCGTGAGGATCAGCATTGATGATTTCGGAACGGGTTACAGTTCGTTAAATTATTTGAAAAAGTTCTCTATCCATACGTTGAAGATAGATAAATCGTTCGTACGAGATATCATGTTGGATAAGAATGATTCAAACATTGTCAGTACCATTATTTCGATGGCGCACAATTTGAATTTGGATGTTGTAGCTGAGGGTGTCGAAACGAAAGATCAACTTGATTTTTTACAGATGAGAAAATGCGATGTCGTTCAAGGATATTATTTTAGTAAGCCTCTTTCTGCCGATGATTTTGAAAAGTCATTTCACAAAATTAATGAGGGGATCGAAATCAATTTCACAAATGAAATGGATGGTTTGTAAATGAAAAAAATTTCCGAGATAATAGCAGTCCATTTGAAAAAGTGGGGAATCAACCACGTATTTGGCATTCCTGGCAAAGCTGTCACCGCACTCATCCTAGACTTACACAACCATGATATCGAATTTGTGCTTGCGAAACATGAATCCGGAGCTGGCTTCGAGGCGGCTGGATATGCATTGATGAAGAATCAATTGGCGGTAGCGATTGGAACATCCGGCCCCGGCGGAACGAATCTCTTAACTTCAGCCGGTCAAGCCAAAGCGTCGCACCTTCCCGTTTTATTCATCACAGGGCATCCTTCGATTAAAGACTCAGGCAGGGCGTTAGGGCAGGACTCCACCATGTTCGGAACGGATGTCGTCAAAATGTTTGAGCCTGTAACCAAGTTCAGCGCCCGGGTAGAACGAGCGGATACGTTCAAGGCTTATTTTGAGCATGCGATCGAGAAGGCTTACTCAGGTGTTAAGGGTCCAGTGCATCTGTCGATTGCAGCAGACGTTTTGGCGGAAAGTATCGAAGAATTTCACATGGATCTACCGGAAGTGATTCACCCTGTTGCCTCGAATTTAGAGCAATGCAAGGAGTTGATCAATCGTTCCGAGAAGAAAGTCATCTTTGTGGGCAAAGGGGTACATTCAAGCAGAGCTTATCGCGAAGTGAAAATGTTAGCCGAGATTTTCGATATTCCCGTTATGACAACGCCTGGCGGCAAGGGAGCTTTTGAAAGCAAACATCACTTGTCTTTGGGTGCTTTCGGTCTGGGCGGTACGCAGGAAGCAAGTGCTTATGTGGAGAGCGGTCTGGATTTAATGATTGTTATTGGGACTAAGCTTTCCGATATGTCTGTAGCTGGACTAAACCCTTCCTTATATCCCAAAAAAATGATTCATTTTGATTATGATCAAACATTTATTGGTAAAACCATTCAGGTCGAAACGCTGCCGATTCTGGGTGACATCAAAACTAATCTTCTTGCACTTTTTGATAAATTAAATTATAAGGAAATCATTAAAAAGCCTTTTGATGTGGACAAGTATAAAGGGATTGAATCTTACGTAGAGAGTAAGTCTCCCATAAGAGCGGTGGAAGCAGCTAAGGTTATGAGCGCAACATTCGATGAAGACACGGTCATTTTTGGCGATGATGGCAGTCATACGTTTTATGCGATTCAGAATTATGACGTAAAGAGACCCGGCACCTTTTATTTTGATGATGTGTTCGGAACCATGGGCCATGCGATTGGGTATGCAATTGGAGCCAAACTGGCAAAGCCGGATGCCAAAATTGTCTGCTTAACCGGCGATGGATGCACGTTTATGCATGGTTCGGAGATTTCAACAGCTGTTAATTATGGAGCTAATGTTATTTTTGTGGTGTTCAATAACGGGAAAATCGATATGGTAGATAACGGGATGACACTCCACTTAGGGAAAGCTATCGGCACCGTATATAGAACGATGCTAGACGCTCAAAAGTATGCGGAATCCATGGGGGCGCTCGCCTTCAAGTGCTCAACGGCACAAGAGCTGGAAGACGCCATTCGTCAAGCGCAAGCAGCCAATACAACGGTTGTCATTGAGGTTATTGTTGATCCTGTAGAACTTCCACCAACGGCAAAGAGGGGATAGCGATGAGTAGAAATCCGGAAAGCTATAATAAAGGCATTGAAGTTTTGAATGACATGGTTGGCGAACCAGGTTTAAAAGCGATCGGGGTATTTGAAAAATTTTACCCAGATTTCGCTGATTTTCTCGTTTCTTTTGGCTTTGGAGAAATTTATTCTCGCGAAGCGCTGGATTACAAACAAAGAGAACTCATTACGTTAACGGCGTTAATTACCCAGGGAGCTTTTGAGCAAATGCCTTTTCACTTGAATGCTGCCCTGAATGTCGGACTAACCCCCAAAGAGATTGTAGAGCTGGTTATTCATAGCGCAGCCTATGTGGGTTTCCCAAAAGCATGCAGCGCTATGACGCAGGTCATGACCGTTTTCGAGCAGCGGGGCATCAAAGATATCTAATGCGGGGACTTGGTATGGCCTTTTGATCAAGCGCCGACTTCAATAGCCTGACAGAAGCAAACGCGTCTTTTCCCAATGGGAGAAGGCGCGTTTTTTGGTGATGCGTCGCTAACCTTGCTAATCCTGCGAATATCTATAAGGGATATAAGGGGGAAGGCTAGATGAAGCAATCATTTTGGAAAAGAAAACGATTCTGGCAATGGAGTGGTGGAATCGTTATTGCCGGGTGCCTAGGTCTATTCGTGGCTTGTTATGTCTACATTCGCGGGCTCGATGTATCGCTCATTAATCAACCGCTTCCTGAGGCAACGCTCGTGTTGGATAAGGACGGTAAAGCGGCTGCACAGCTATCGAGTTCGAAGATTGAGCCTGTACCGATTTCACAAATGCCCAAAGTATTGACCGATGCGATTGTAGCTGTGGAAGACCGAAGATTTTATTCGCATTCGGGGATTGATATGAAGTCTATTGTACGTGCGATTGCCCGCGATGTAGTGAAGGGCGGCTATTCCGAGGGGGCCAGTACGATTACACAGCAGCTTGCCCGCAATTTATTTCTAAGTGCAGACAAAACGCTTGGTCGTAAACTGAAAGAAGCCGCCTATGCGATCAAAATAGATAGGACATTCGGGAAAGATGAGATTTTGGGAATGTATCTTAATCGTATTTATTTTGGAGAAGGGAGCTGGGGTGTGCAGGGGGCCTCGAGGACGTATTTTAACAAAAATGTGCAAGAGTTAAGCTTGCCGGAGGCTGCAGTACTAGCAGCACTACCTAAGGCTCCTAGCAGATATTCCCCGTTTCAGGATGAGAATCAGGCACTCGAGCGGCGAAATACAGTGTTGATGCTGATGCGCGATGAGGGTGTGATTTCAATTGAAGCTTACGAGAAAGCGAAGGCAGCTCCGCTAGGCGTCATGAAATCAGATAATGGGAATGATCTGAAGGGGCGCTACCCAGCTTATGTGGATGAGGTTATTCGCGAGGCGGTGCAGACATATGGATTCACAGAGGAGCAGCTTCTCACAGGTGGATTGCGCATTACAACCGAGCTGGATCCCGCCGTTCAGAACGCAGTTGCGGAAGTATTTCAGAACGAAAGTCTATTCCCGGCAAGCCAGCCGGATCAACGTATTCAAAGCGGTGCGGTCATCCTTGATCAGCAAACAGGAGGCATTCGCGCTTTGGCAGGAGGTCGTGGCGAAGAGGTTTTTCGTGGTTTTAGTCATGCAACTCAGCTAAAGAGGCAGCCAGGATCTGCTTTTAAACCTATTGCTGTCTATGGTCCGGCCTTAGAGAACGGCTACAATCCTAATTCTGCCCTATTCGACGGGCCGCTCAACATCGAAGGATATCAACCGCAGGATTGGGACCATCAAACACGAGGGCAAGTGACGATGCAGGAGGCGATCATTTCTTCCTGGAATGTGCCAGCTGTATGGCTCCTCCATGAGATTGGCATTGATCGTGGACTGCAATTCGCCAAAGCACTGGGGATTCCGCTGCCCAAAGAGGATAGGCAACTTGGTATCGCGCTAGGAGGGTTATCCACAGGGGTATCGCCGCTTCAGATGGCGCAAGCCTTCAGTGCGTTCGCGAATAAAGGGAAGCTGCATCAAGCACATACCATTACGAAGATTGAAACCAGCAGCGGTCACGTTTTAGTTGAGCGCAGTTCTAAGGCGGTCTCTGTGATGCAGCCTGGAACAGCAAATGCGATGACCTCGATGCTGCAGGCAGCAGTGATCCAGGGAACAGGCAAGAATGCAGCCATGAATCGTCCTGTAGCGGGGAAATCCGGTACTACGCAGCTGCCACAGACGAAGGAGTTCGAAGGGATAGGCAGCGGGAGTGCGAAGGATGCCTGGTTCGTTGGGTACACACCAGAGCTTACAGCTGCCGTATGGGTTGGCTATGATCGAACGGACAAGACGCATTATCTAACGACCTCAGGCGGTGCAGTACCAGCGGTAGTGTTTCGTGAGATGATGGGGCGAGCATTGGCAGGAGCGCCGATTGTTCCGTTTGATGTACCGCCTATAAGCAGTAAGTCTCTGGATGTGAAGGAAGAGCAGGCGGAGACAGAAAAATCTGGAAAGGAAGAGAAGAAGCCGCCTGGTCACGGGCATGAGAAGGGGAAAAAGAAATGACAAATAGGCAGGCCCGGAAGGTAATAAAACCTGAACGCCTGCCTGTTTGTGGAAGGCGTTTAGCGATCTGAATTGCGCTGAACATCGCCACGTGAGTTATTGCCTCTTTTGTGGTTTTCTTCGTTGTCCTTGTCTTTATCTTTGTTCTTCTTGTCCTTGCTTTTATCCTTGCTTTTATCCTTGCTATTATCTTTGCGATCCTCATATTCCTTGGCAGCAGGCGCTTGGTCCGGCTTCCATTGCGTTTTCATTTGGATAGTCAGTTTGCTCGCATCCAAACCATAATGCTCAGCCAGCTGCGCAGCGAGAGTCTGTTTAGCGTCAGATGATTTGAGATCGATAGAGGCGAGCAGCTCGTGGATCCAGGCTGCTGCTTGATCTCCACTGAGGTGAATCATTCCTGCATCTTCTGGTTTAATGCTTAAATCGTACAAGCTGCCATGAGGTCCTTGGGATTGGCGGATATGAAGCTTAAAGTGCTTGCCATCTACGGACACATCCATACCTTCCAGGTTAGGGTAAACTTCTTGATTCCGCTCAGGTTGTGCAGGCGTCACAGGTTTAGCAGCTGCCCCTTGCGGTGTTGGTTCTGGCGTTCCCGCAGGAAGCGGCGTAGGCGATGGTGTGGCTGTAGGTTGTGCTGTTGATGAATCCATAGGATTCGCTGCTCCTGACGCTGCTGCATCAGGCTTCGATGCGTTGGCAGAAGTCGCTTTGATATAGGCTGCTTGCTGCTTGCTGTTCAGGACAAGTTCAATCTGATCGCCTGCCACTAAATCAGTAAGTTGAGCTTTCTGCTCATCTCGATAAACCCAGACCGACTTGGCCAGAGGGACGGTTTGCTCTACAGTATCTGTGGATAACTTAACGGTAGCTGAATCGACAGAAGTGAATGTCCCCTTTGTGGATGTAGATGTGATTTGGGTTGGCGAAGTTGCCGCATAGGCGGTCCATCCGTAAAGCATAACAGCTGCCAGGGTGACGGATATGAAAATGATGGATATTCGTTTGCGCATAAGAAACACCTCCGCTTACAGGTTTCGACTCTTGATCCCGATTTGGGGCGGTACCACGCCTAAGGGTTGGCAGCGGAGGAAAAGAAGATAGGGCTGTCTCTCAAGGTTATAAACCTGGAGAACAGCCCTATCTCTTTCTTAGAAAGTATAAATTTGGGGGTAGATCTAAGGTGGTACTCCCTTTTTAGTTGACGTCCACCGCAGGCCTCTTTGCTTTGGAGGTTTGCGGTCTTGAGTGGCATCTAATGAACTGTAGGATGCTTATCGACGAGAAAATGGCTGCTTTGGAGATGTAATGAACTGGATTGGCGTTACCTGGTACTTTATTGGCCGAATGGTTAGCAAATGCTTGAAATAGCGCATCTGGCATTCATTAGATTTTCAGAATGAGCGATTTTGGCCGAATAAAGGGTATGGAGTTCGTAAGGAAGCTTGCGAAGGTGCATGGACTTGATGACCTAGCCGCAGGCTAGGTTTTTCGTGTATTCCGATTAAATAAGAGCCTCTATGGGCTCTTATGCGCGCAAGAAGCAGCACTTTTTCAGAGATAGAAGTCTCCGGAGACTCTTATCTTCAGCGAAACCAGTCAAAGCTACTTCAAACTAAGCATTAAGAGTCTCTAGAAGCTCGTAAATCCCTAAAAAAGCAGTATTCCTCAGCAATAGAAGTCTCTGGAGGCTCTTATCTTTAGTCATTGCTGTTCTGCAGCCGCTGCATGAATTCTTCAGCTGCACTGTAGCCTTGTTGGCGCAAATACCAGTTGTTGGCGGCGGCTTCAACGAGTCCGGCAACATCGCGCCCAGGCTGCAGCTGGATCTCGATATGGGGGATTTTGATATCCATATACTCCGTGAACTTAGGCTCTAGCTCCAAATCGTTGTTGAGCGCATGCTCTTGCCATTTGGTCAACTCGATGTCAAGCACGATCCTGGTCTCGTCTTGAAAAGCTTTCCGGCCATACAGTCTCGAAACGTTGACGAGGCCGATGCTGCGCAGTGCCAGGAATTCCTTGGTCTTTCCGTTATGGGTGCCGAGGAGCGTCTCTGGGCTGATTTTCTTGAGTACGACGATATCATCCGCAACGAGACGATGCCCCCGGTGAATCAGCGTATGAGCGGTCTCGCTTTTGCCAACGCCCGATTTGCCGCGCAGCAGAATTCCGATGCCGGATACGTTGACGCAGACGCCGTGAACCGCGATTTCTTGGGCCAAGGATTTGCTCAAATACAAATCAACCAAGTCTTGAAACTTGCTCGTAGGAGCAGCTGTGCGGAGCAGAGGGATGTGTTCTTCTTCGCAATATTTGGTTAAATATTTCAAGCCCTCTTGGTTTCTGGTGACAACGAAACAAGGCGGGTGATATTTGACAATATTACCGATGTGAAGATTTCGTTCATTTTCACTAAGTTTATGCAAATAGGTGATTTCTTTCCGGCCTAAAAGCTGAACATGGGCTTGGGGGAAGTATTCGAAGTATCCCACAAACTCGAGTCCGGGGCGATGCGCCTTCGTTTTGGTAATCGGACGGTGCAGTTCCGAATGTCCGGCAAGTACCTCGAGCGAAAAGCGCTCAACCAAATCTTTGACTGTAACGGGCTTCACAATTGCTCCTCCTTAGATTGTACGATATCTATATTATTCGCGCTGGAGTCGCTGAATTCCTTCCCTGTAAGCGCTTGAAAGATGAGCGCTGCAAGCTTTTGACATTGCATCTGAAGGCATTCTTGTTATGATAAAGAGAAAAGCTTGCAAGGGGGATTTCAAAGATGGATGCTGTTTATAAAAATTGTCAAAGCTGCGGGATGCCGTTGGCCCGTGATGAACAGGGCGGGGGAACTGAGAAATCAGGAGCGAAGAGTAAAGTCTATTGCAGTCATTGCTATGAGAACGGGGAGTTCACGCAGCCTGATCTTACGGCAGAGCAGATGAAGGATCGGGTGAAACAGAAGCTTGTCGAGTTCGGGTTTCCAAGGTTTCTGACGGGGCTTTTTACGAGAAATATTCCGAAATTAAAAAGATGGTCATCGGGCAAGTAGGGCATATCAGCAAGTAGGGCACATCAGCAAGCAGGCATGCCGGCAATTTGCACACCGATGCGCTCGAGAAAAAAAAGCGCTCCCTGCAGCAAGCGCAAGGAGCGTTAGGGTGTGTAGGCCTATCCTCTGTTTATGTAAAAGCAGCTTACCTGTTGAAGCCGCATTTTTTGGCAAGTGTTGGCCATGTAGAGAGAAACATGTTTTCCCACCTGTCTTCAGGTAGTACCATAATCCATTTTGCGATTTGATCCAATCCCATCTCACATAAAGTTTGAACAACTTCATGTCTTTCGCAGCCAGTTTTTAATGCTAACATCTCAAAACCACCTCAGTCGAATGTATTCAAACAATTATCTATATGCCTGTGGATGAAAAGATGTGCATGATTTTTCAGAAAACGGAAAAATAAGCCTGGCGCAATCCATTGGCGACAGCATCACTTCACTTGATTGCGAATGCCGGGATCAATCGTTCGAAGCAGTTGGTCGAGCTCCTGATCGGAGATATCCTCATTGCCGTAGCGAATTTTGTTATAAACAGACGTGACCGCTTGGATGGTTTGGTCAGGCAGCTGATCGATGCTGCGAAGATCAAGCTCTGTCTCATTAGGCGTGAGAGATTTTTTGTACGAATATCCGCTCTTGGCTGCCTGCCGCATCACGATGCGATAGAGCAGGCGGATGCGCTCTTGGTTATTGGGCAACTGGGCCCACTTGGCTGCGGATTTGTCCTGCTCTCTGCGATTCATCGCTTGCTGCCACCACAGGCGGGGCAGCTCATGCCAAGTGAGAAGGTTTTCTTTCTCATCGGTGAAGCCCTCGACATCCGCGCCTTGCTGCTCGCTAAGCGAGCGGTTCATTAACCGCCGCAGCAGCGAGGCCACAAGCGGTGCAAGCTTGGAGACGATCAGATAGAGAACGAACAGGATAAAGGCAATGACAAGCAGATAACCGACAACGACCTGCACGTAGTGCATCAGGATGCTCAGCCAACTCGGATCTCCGGCAGGTCCAGCCGGTGGAAGAACAGGAGGCGGAGCAGATGGACTAGGTTCCGGCGGGTTTGCCGGAGCATCCGATCGAAACAGCTCGAGCATCCAGAGGATGGCTCCTCGGAGAAAGGCCAGCATAGCGTGCTGAATTTGCCTAAAGTAAGCGACGGCGACAATCAGCACAATGAAGGTGATTAACCAGATACGGCTGGAACGTTTGACGGTAGTCGAGAGGGATGATGCCGCCGCACGCTCGGAGCTCGCCAACGTTGCGTTGAGAAGCTGAGAGCGATTCGTCGTGAAGAAAAATAGGATCAACGAACAGAATCCGAAGCCGTTCAGCCCGAACATATAGGGCTGGAAACTGACGATACGCCCCATAATCGGCACACCCGCCAAATAAATCATCCCTGCGACAACAAAGGTCGCCACCGGGAAGATAGCCTCCCACCCTTCCTTAGCGCTGCGCAGCCCACGATAAGCGACGATAGTGCCGATCACCGCGAACAACCAGCTGTGCCAGTCGGTCCCTTGGATAAGGAAGGCGATGATAGAGCCTACGATGACACTAGAAGCTATTTCATAAATTAGGCGATTAACCCAGCGTACACGTCCCAATAAACTTCCAAGAACAAAGATCAGCCAGAATTGTAAACATGATGTCCATAACGGAGTCACAGAGCCATAGAGGTGAATCAGCACAATAAGCGGATAGAAGAGAATCAGCTCAAATCCACCGAATAAGAACGCAGAGCCGAGGTTTCTAAGCCATAGAGACTGATCAGCTCCCTGAGGTGGCGTTGGAATGGGGGAAGTCATCGGCTGGATTCGCCTCCTGTTCAGTTAGAGATAGCAGATGATGCTGCAAGGGCACCAGAAAGACCGAGTGACCTAGTGCTTCCAACCGCTCTATGCTTTCTTCCATATCAGGTGAAACGAACGCGGTCAACAGGATAATATCCATGGCGGTTCCTACTTGTTCAACTTCCAAATCGAGAAAGTTGCTGCACGAGCGAGTGCAGGAGACGGCCAACTTCGCCATCGTTTCGAAAAGGTACTCCAAGTGAGCGGCCCCGCCTTCAGGAGCCATATAAATGGGCACGCCCGGTTGCCCGACCAACGAGCCGTTATAGCCGAAACCAACGGGGACTCCTTGGCTGACGGCATATTCGGCGAGTGTAGCGGCATAGGACAAGCCTTTCTCCACGAGCTCCGGATCACTCACCGCGTCCCACATGGTCTCGGTGACTTGTGTATTCACGATGATCAGCAAGCGAGGATCTGCGGTGAATTCACGGTTGTAGACCTGTAGTCTTTGGCTGCGAGCAGTGGCTTTCCAGTGAATGCTGTTCATTGTATCTCCGAAACGATATTCACGCACACCCGAAACAAGAAACGGGTCTGGCATGATCCATCGTTTGACTGTAACATCTCCTTGCCAGCGGCTGGAGACGAGGGGGATGTCCTCTCGGCTCACGAGGCGCGGATAGACGAGCAGTTCCAGCTCGAAGCGATGCGTCCGTGTCGCCGCCGCCATCCCCACGAAATCTCCAATGGATGCAGCCACGGTTTCGAGCTTATACCAGCCTCGTTTGGCCGCCTTCACCCGGTGGCGGCGGACGATTCGCGTGTAGGGCATGAGGCTGAATAAACTGCGGTGATTCTGGAAAATGGTGCCACTGCTCACTTCCAGATTGCTTTGCTTCGCAAAATGCAGTCCCGCGTGGATCGTTGATTCTAAGCGCAGCCAGGGGAGAGGAATGAGCTTGCGATTGACGATCGTTTCGATCATCTCGATGTCATCTCCCACATGGCAGTGGGTTTTGTTGAAGGCTCGTGCAATGCGCAGCCCGCGAAATCCGAGGCGGGCCATGAACATATGCTGGAGAACATACAGAGCGACAGCGATGACGAGAATCCAGCTTATTCCCATCGGCTACCCCAGCTTCACTTCCGTAGGAACGGGGGTAACGGCTAGAATGCTGGTCAGCAGCGCATGCACCTGCAGGTCCTGTTGGCGCGAGCGTGTGCGCAGCATGATGCGATGCGCCCATACGGGCTTCGCCAACGCCTTGATGTCGTCAGGCAGCACGTAGTCGCGGTCGCGCAGCGCCGCGTACACCTGCGCCGACTTCATCAAGGCGCGCACGCCGCGCGGGCTGACGCCAAGCGCGCTGTCCGCATGCGAGCGCGTCGCCTCCGCGAGCTGCACGATGTAGTGCAGCAGCTCGTCGCTGACGCGCACCTGCGTGAAGAGATGCTGGGCTTCGAGCAGCTCGGCGCGCCCGACCACCGGCAGAAGCTGATCCAGCGGATCCTGCTGCCGGTATCGCTGCAGGATCAAGAACTGCTCGGCGGCGGACGGATAGCCGAGCGAGAGCTTCATCAGGAAGCGGTCAAGCTGTGCTTCTGGCAGCGGGAACGTCCCCTGATTCTCGACGGGGTTCTGCGTCGCAATAACGAGGAACGGCGCCTCGAGCTTGCGGGTTTCCCCGTCGATGCTCACTTGGCGTTCCTCCATGCTTTCGAGCAGGCTGGACTGCGTGCGCGGGGTCGCGCGGTTAATCTCATCGGCGAGCACGATGTGAGCGAACAGCGGTCCAGGGCGGAATTCGAAGTCGCCCAGCTTCTGGTTGAAGAAATTGATGCCGCTTACATCGGACGGCAGCAGATCAGGCGTAAACTGAATGCGCTTCATGGTGCCGTCCAGGGAGCGGGCGAGCGCTTTGGCGAGCTGCGTTTTGCCAGTGCCGGGAACATCCTCCAGGAGGACATGACCCGAGGCGATAAGGGCGATGACCATCAATTCGACGGTATCGTCTTTACCGACGATGACTTTGCTAACATTATCTTGTATAAGGGATGCGATGCGTTTGATTGGCGTTAAATCCAAAGTCGTTACCTCCTAGGCATGGGGAAAGATCAATTTTATTCAGATAGGAATGAAGGCCATAGTTATCCTCTTGATTTTAACAGAGATCAGGTGAATTTTCCCATTATTTCCTCATTCGTGTATTAGCTAGTTGTGTAATCGAGAGGCAGTTAGTACAATGATGGTGAAAAAAGACAATTAAAAGGAAAAAATTTGAATAGAATCAGAGCTTCATGGGAGGTCTATTATGTATAAGCTTTTATTAGTGGATGACGAAGAGGATGTGCGCGAAGGTGTTGTGCGTGAAATCAACTGGGAAGCGATTGGCTTGGAAGTGATAGAGAAAGCAGAGAATGGGAGAGAAGCACTGGAAATGGTAGAGCGTTTGCAGCCGGACGTGGTTGTAACAGACATTCAGATGCCGTTCATGAACGGGCTTCAACTTGCTGAAGCTATTCGCGAGCGTTTTCCCACGATTAAACTCATTATCTTGACGGGGCACGATGAGTTCGAATATGCCCAAAGGGCGATTAAGCTGCACATTGACGAATATGTGCTCAAGCCTTTTTCCGCGCAGGAGCTGGTTAATGCTTTATTGAAAGTGAAAGGGCAAATTCAGGAGGAAGTAGCTCATCGGGAAGATGTGCAGCTCTTGAAGGAACATTACCGCAAAAGCATGCCAGTGCTGAAAGAAAACTTCTTAGCGACGTTAATGAACCGTAAACTTCCGCGGGATGAAGTCTATGAGAAAGCGGCGAACTATGGGATTGATCTGAGTGGCCAAGGATTTATCGCAGCCGTTCTCAGCATTGACGGAGTGCTTATTCAGGAAGATGATCTGGAGAATCGCAGCGAGTTGGCGAAATCAGTTTCACTCAAGTATTCCGAGGATCAGGCGTTGAAATATTTTGCCCTGCTGAATATTACAGAGGAAATTGCCGAGAAGCGGGGGCTTGGCCTTGTTTTTATGCATAACGATGAGGTCGTTGTTCTAGCATTGAGAGAAAGCAGGGATAGAGCAACTGCGCTGCAGGAAACAATGAAGGTGCTGGAAGAAGTCCGGCAGAGCGTGGAGAAATATTTGAAATTTACACTGACGGTAGGAATTGGCACGGTGATGAATGAAGTCACGAATATCAGCTATTCGTATGAAGATGCGGTCCTTGCGCTGGATTACCGACTTATTCTGGGCAATAACCGAATGATCTGCATCGATGATGTAGAGAAACGAACGGTGGACAAAATCCGCTTCGATGATGTGAAAGAGCACGCTTTGACCCGCTGTATTAAGGTGGGGACGGCCGCGGAGATTCGGGAAACGATGGACGAGCTCTTTCAAGGCATTGAGGGTGGTGTTTCCGTTAAGGATTATCAAATCTATCTGCTCGAAATTCTTACCTGCATCCTGAAAGCAGCGAAGGACTCCAACTTGAATGTTGACGAGGTATTCGGCGATAACTTCGTTCCTTTTACGGAGATTAATAAATTCACCTCGCTCGAGGAAGCGAAGATGTGGTTGGTCGATTTGTGTGCGAAAATGATGACGCATATTGCGACGGATCGCCAGTATACGTATAAGAACTTGGTTGAAATGGCCAAAGACTATACGAAGAGCAACTACCATGAAGGAGACATCACGATTAATAAAGTGTGTGGTCACCTGCATATCAGCGCGGGCTATTTCAGCAGTATTTTCAAAAAAGAGACCAAAATGACGTTCGTGAACTATCTCAATCATATTCGGATGGAAGCCGCTAAGGAGCTCTTGCGCACGACCGATATGAAGGCTTTGGAGATTGCTGAGAAGGTGGGCTATGCCGATGCGAATTATTTCAGCTTCTCGTTCCGCAAAAATGTCGGGGTTTCGCCCAAAGAATATCGCAATAACAGCTCGAATGCAGAGTAATACAGGGGCTCTAGAATGGGGGTGACAGCTTGAGGCGAAAAGTGAAAGAGCTTTTCCAAACCTTGTACGATGTGCTGATGGACACGCTGAGAGTGAAGAGCATTCAATTTACGATTACGATGTCATTTATTTTGATTACGGTGGTCGTTATGCTGGTCGTTTCCCTCGTGTTGTACAATAAATTCTCCACAACAGCGGAAGAAAATGCATTCCTGAGTACGCAGCAAGTCATCGAACAGGTGCAACTTAACCTGGAAAATTATATTAAAGGCATGGCGGATACGTTCGAAGTGGTCGATGCCAAGATTGCCAAGAGCCGCGGTATTCCGACGGATAAATTGCTTGAGCAGTTGGAGACGATCGCCAGCACCAGGGAGGATATCGTCTCGATCAATCTATTTACGGCTGATGGTGGACTTGTGACGGGCATTCACACAACGGAAATGCGCAAGAATACGCGGCTGCTCGAGCAGTCGTGGTTTCGTTCTGCGCTGGATAATCCTAACCATCTTACCTTCTCCCTGCCGCATATCCAGAACCTGTTCAAGGACCCCTACAAATGGGTGGTTTCGATGAGCAAAGGGGTTTCCATTATGCAAAATGGGAGATGGGAGGATGCGGTCTTACTCGTCGACATCAATTTCAAGACGTTGGATGATGTGTTTCGCACTGTGTCTTTGGGCAAGAAGGGATACGTGTACATTATCGATGACTCCGCGGGAAACATTGTGTATCATCCGCAGCAGCAGCTTATTTATATTGGCTTGAAATATGAAAATGTGGAACAAGCTCTTAAATTCTCTTATGGCAAATATATGGACGTCAGCGAAGGCGAGCCCCGGCTTAATGTGGTCAGAACCGTCAATAACATCGGGTGGAAAATCATTGGGGTCTCTTATCTCGATGAAATGATGACGACCCGCAAGGAAGTCAGTACGTTCATGATTTGGCTGCTGGTTATTGTGCTTATCTTTATTTTACTGATCTCTTCTTTCATGTCCGCTCGGATTTCCAAGCCGATCAAGCGGTTGAAGAAGTCGATGGAAATGGTGGAGAAGGGACACTTCGATACGTATATTCATGTTCGCGGAGCCGATGAGGTGGAGCAGCTTTCACGCAGATTCAACCTGATGGTTTCGCGGGTTCGAGAACTGATGGATCAAAGCATCCATGAGCAGGAGACGAAACGGAAAAATGAGCTGGAGGTTCTGCAGTCTCAGATTAATCCGCATTTTTTATACAATACACTCAATTCGGTCGTGCGGATGGTCGGCAATGGCAAGAATGAGGAGGTTGTAACGACGATTACTTCGTTGTCCAAGTTCTTTCGGATATCCCTCAGCAAAGGAAAGAACATCATTACGATCGGGGAAGAGATTGAGCATATTCGCAATTATTTGATCATCCAGAAGATGCGCTATAAGGACAAGTTTGATTACGACATTGAGGTGGATAACGAGGTTCTGGAGTACCAGACCCTGAAGTTAATCTTGCAGCCATTTGTGGAAAATGCGTTGTATCACGGGATCGAATATATGGTGGATGAAGGTCATATACACATATCGGCGAGCAGGCAAGAGGAGCGGATATTATTTCAAATTCGCGATAACGGGGTCGGCATGTCGGAAGAGACGCTCAAGAATATTCTCTCCGGTCAGGTGAAAAGCGAGAAAGGCTCCGGTGTCGGACTGCGGAATGTGAATGAGCGAATTCAGCTTTATTTTGGCCCTGATTACGGGGTTACGGTGGAAAGTGAGCTGGAGGAAGGGACGCTGGTGAAGATCTGGATTCCTGCCGAGAAGGTGCAGCCGTGATGGAGCAGGCTCTACGATTAGACCTGATGATGAATAGGAAGGAGATACGATGGTTAAAACAATGAAACTAGGACCCTTGCTTTTTGCCATCCTGATTGCTGTCGTCTCCGTGTCCTCCTGCTCCAGACAAGACGAGATGACGCCAGCCGAGCAAAAGCGGCACTTGGAAGTCGTGCTTAGAAGCCAAAACGGCGATTATTGGAAGACGGTGAAGATGGGTGCCGAGGTGGCGGCGAAGGAATTCGATGTTACCCTGGATTTCCGCGCACCAGGTGATGAGGCGGATGTGAAGGGTCAGATTGCTTTGATGGAGCAGTCCATCAGCAGCAGACCGGACGCGATTGTTCTCGCGGCTAACGATTACAAAGAGTTGTCTCAGGTTGTGGAAGATGCGAACGCTTTCGGCATCCCGGTCATTACGATTGATTCCGAAGTGGAGTCACGCAAAGCGAAGAGTTTTATTGGCGCTAATAATTATGAGGCGGGGCAGTTGGCCGGCAAACAGCTCATTAAGCTCGCTGGAACGAGCGGTCAGATTGCGATTGTCAGCTTTAAGCAAGGCGAGCGGAATACGGAGCTTCGTGAACAGGGTCTTTTGGACGAAATCGCCCAATATCCGGACGTTCGTGTCATTGATAAAGTGTATAGTCTGACAGACCGGGAGCTTGCTGCCCAGATGACGCAGAACATCGTTGCCAAATATCCGGATTTGGACGGGATTGTTGCCTTGAATGAAATTTCATCGATTGGCGTGGCGGATGCTGTCCAACAATTGAATTTACAGGACAAGATCAAGATTATTACTTTCGACAGCACATCGGAAGAATTGGAACTGCTGCAAGAAGGCGTCATCCAAGCGACGATTATTCAGAATCCGTTCAGCATCGGGTATTTGGGCGTGAAGAATGCGGTCGAGGCGGCCAAGGGGAAGAAGGTCCCAAGCCGTGTGGATACAGGTATTCGAGCGATTGACCTGACGAATATGTTCTGGTCGGACAATCAGAAGCTGTTATTTCCCTTTATAAAGTGATGAGAATTTCGATAGAACATGTGAGGATATTGCATTTGTTTTGAACACGCGAAAGTTTATAGTAAGAAATGTAAACAAACCAAACAAACAACCTTTTAGGGAGGGTCTTACTTTGAAAAAACTTCTTACTCTAGCAGTGGCAGGCGCACTGGTTGCAACCGTAGCAGGCTGCGGTAATAAAACAGAAACAGCAACACCAGCTCCAGCTGCAACAACGGGTGCAGCAGCAACAGCAACACCAAAAGCAGCTGACACAGGTAAAAAACCAACTATCGGTGTAGCGATCTATAAATTTGATGATACTTTCATGTCCGGTGTTCGCGCAGCAATCGCTGATGCAGCGAAAGACAAAGCAACGGTCGATATCGTTGACAGCCAGAACTCCCAACCAACGCAAAATGATAAAGTTGACCTTTTCATCACGAAAAAAGTAAACGCTCTAGCGATCAATGCAGTTGACCGTACGGCAGCAGGCGTTATCATCGATAAAGCGAAAGCAGCGAACGTGCCAGTCGTCTTCTTGAACCGTGAGCCTTTGGCTGATGATATGAAGAAATGGGATAAAGTTTACTACGTAGGCGCAAAAGCGGAGCAATCCGGTACCATGGAAGGCCAATTGTTGGTTGATTACTTCAAAGCTCATCCGGAAGCGGACAAAAATAAAGACGGTAAAATCCAATACGTCATGCTTAAAGGCGAGCCAGGACATCAAGATGCTGAGCTTCGCACGAAGTTCTCCATCCAAGCGATTACAGATGCTGGTCTGGGTGTAGAAAAAGTAGCAGAAGATACAGCGATGTGGGATCGCGTTAAAGGTCAAGAGAAAATGGCGGCGTTCCTAGCTTCCAGCGAAAGCAAAATCGAAGCTGTTCTTGCGAACAACGATGATATGGCGCTTGGCGCGATCGAAGCTTTGAAAGCAAAAGGTTATTTCAAAGACAATAAATTCCTGCCGGTTGTTGGTGTAGATGCTACAGCTCCTGCGCTGCAAGCACTTAGCGATGGCACATTGCTTGGAACAGTTCTGAACGATGCGAAGAACCAAGGTGCAGCAACGACGAACGTAGCAGCGGCACTTGCTAACGGCAAAACGCCTAGCAAAGAAACAACTGGGTATGACGTAACTGACGGTAAATATGTATGGATTTCCTACAAAAAGATTACCAAAGAGAACATGAGCGAAGCGAAGTAATCCAGAGTGAAGCGGGCAAGAGCAGCAGCGTCAAGCTCTTGCCTTCCTTATTTGGGACCCGTGCAAAGGCTAAGAGACTAAAGCTTCAAAGAAAGGCTTCACTTTGTGGGGATTATCGTGAGCTGGTAGGGGGAGTTACCATGACTGCAGACTATTTACTGGAAATGATTCAAATATCCAAAGAGTTCCCTGGCGTGAAGGCGCTGGATAACGTCACCCTCCAAGTTCGCCCAGGCAGCGTACATGCACTGATGGGAGAGAACGGGGCTGGGAAATCGACATTAATGAAATGCTTGTTCGGTATTTATAAACCGGATGGCGGAGAAATCAAGCTGAATGGTGAAGTTGTTTCCATTCCTAATTCCAAGGTTGCTTTATCAAACGGCATTTCCATGATTCATCAAGAGCTTCACCCGGTTCCTCATCGCAATGTGATGGAGAACATTTGGTTAGGACGTTTCCCGCTTAAAGGGATCGGACCTTTGAAATTAGTGGATCACAAGAAGATGCGTAAAGATACAGAGAACCTGTTCAATCAACTCCAAATGGATATTAAGCCGGATACACTGGTGGGAACGTTATCGGTTTCCAAAGTGCAATCCATTGAAATTGCCAAGGCCGTTTCTTTTAATTCGAAAGTCATTGTTATGGATGAGCCGACATCGTCGTTGACAGGCAATGAAGTTGAGCAGTTGTTTCGCATCATTCGCGACCTGAAAAGTCGTGGCGTTTCGATCATCTATATTTCACATAAAATGGAAGAAATTCTCGAGATTTCGGATGAAGTTACAATTATGCGTGACGGAACGAAGATTGGCACCTGGCCATCCGCCGATTTAACAACAGATATGATCATCTCCAAGATGGTCGGACGTGATCTGAAAGAGCGGTTTCCTGAGCGTCACAATGTGCCTAACGGTGTATTAATGAAGGTTGACGGATTGACGTCTGTCATTCCCAAATCGTTTAAGAATGTCTCTTTTGATCTTCGCAAAGGTGAAATCCTCGGCGTGGGTGGACTAGTCGGGGCGCAACGTACAGAACTGATTGAAGCTTTGTTCGGGATGAGAGGCATAGCGTCCGGCAGCATTGCGATGAATGGGAAGCCGGTTAAGCTCAAATCACCGATTGATGCCATTAAACATAAAATCGCGCTGCTCACGGAAGAGCGTCGTGTGACCGGGATTTTCCCTGTATTATCGGTACTGGAAAACACGGTTATCGCTAATTTGGGCAGATACATGAATCCGCTTGGCTTCATTAATGAAGCTAAACGGAAAGTCGAAGTCGAGCGAAGCATCGAAATGCTTAGGGTAAAGACGCCTAATATGCATGCTTTGATCAAAAACTTGTCTGGTGGCAACCAGCAAAAAGTGCTGCTCGCGAGATGGCTTCTTACGGAGCCTGATGTGCTTTTGCTCGATGAACCAACACGGGGGATCGACGTAGGGGCTAAATTTGAGATTTACTCCATCATTGCTGATCTTGCCAAGCAGGGGAAAAGTATTATCATGATCTCTTCTGAAATGCCTGAACTTCTCGGGATGTCAGACCGAATCATGGTCATGTGCGAAGGACGCCTTACGGGGATTGTAGATGGAAACAAAGCAACAGAAGAAGAGATCATGCGCCTTGCTGCACAGCACATGGCATAATGGAGGGGGCCAAGAAACCATGAGTACCAAGACAGAAACTATAAAATCCAGAGACATCAGTGGGTTCGTGACCAAATACGCAATCTACATCGTGCTTGTCGTGCTGGTTGTCGGAATTGCAATTTATGATCCACGCTTTTTATCGGTGAGTATTCTTAGAGATATTTTGCTGCAGTCGTCTACACGCGTTATTATCGCCTTGGGTGCTGCGTTCATCTTGATTACTGGGGGAACCGATCTATCGACCGGACGGATCGTTGGTCTGACTGCCGTCATCTCAGCTTCCATGCTGCAAACGCAGGAATATGGCCGGAGATTCTTCCCGGATCTGCCGCATCTGCCGCTTCTGGTTCCGATTATCCTGGCGATTATCGCAGGTTTGTTGGTAGGTCTCATCAACGGAATAATTGTAGCAAAATTAAAAGTACCGCCTTTCATTGCTACCTTAGGGACGATGGTTGCGGTATACGGTGCAAACTCCCTTTACTTCGATATGAAGCCGAATCAATCTCAGCCTATCGGCGGTTTGAGACCGGACTTCAGTAAAATTGGAACAGGTTCCATCGGTTCAAATGCTACGTATTCTATTCCTTACATTGTCATCATTGCCATTGTCGTAGCGATTATCGTGTGGATTGTCTTCAATAAAACGAAGCTTGGCAAATACATGTACGCCATTGGCGGCAACATTCATGCAGCAGTCGTTTCGGGGATTAATGTAAACCGTTACCTGATCTACATTTACTCCATTGCAGGTGCTTTGTACGGATTAGCCGGGGTGCTTGAAGCAGCCAGAACCGGCGGAGCTACGAACAACTATGGGAATATGTACGAGCTTGATGCCATTGCCGCTTGTGTGGTCGGCGGTGTATCGACTTCGGGTGGTATCGGGACGGTGCCGGGCGTTCTTGCCGGGGTATTGATCTTCAGCGTTATCAACTACGGTTTGACGTTTATTGGGATTAGCCCTTACTGGCAGTTAATTATTAAAGGTGTCATCATCGTCGCCGCGGTAGCGTTTGATATGCGCAAATATATGAACTCGAAGTAAGCTGGCAAGTTGAATATCGAGGTGAAACAGGCTGTCGCAACTAATGGGCAGTCTGTTATCGCGTCTATATTGAAAGCGTTTTCTACATGAGAGGTGGCATACCTATGTCTAAAAACTTTGTAGCTGTTTGGAAGAAAAGGCTGTTGGTGTTGTCTTTGAGAAGCAAAATTGTGGGAGCTTTCGTCATCGTTTCTTTGCTTGTGGCGGCGACCAGCGGTATGTCGTATACCTATTTGAACAAAGTGGACAGCTCCTATGCCAAGCTGTTAGGCGACAATGTCTCCATCCTGCGCGTTGTTTCAGAAATTAAAGAAAAAACACAAATGCAGAACAGCATGCTCTTCGGGTATGTGCTGGATCCGACTAAGGAGAAGGAGCAGCGTTTGATGGATATGAATGCAGCGCTTGCTGCTGTCATTGCCCAGATGGGGGAGTTGTCCCATAACGAAGATGAGCAGAGCGCTATTCAGTCTACTATGGATTCCAACATGACGTTTGCACGTCTTGTGAAGAAAGTAACAGAGTATGCGAACAAAGGCAATGTTGCCTTGGCTAAGGCGGAAGCGACGCAGTGGGCCATCCCGACGACAGAAACCTTAACGCAGGCTGCTGCGAAAATTGAAGACCTCGAAAAGTCGACCCAAGAGGATGCTTCTGCGCGTAATCACGATGTGGTGAAATCGACGGTGCAAACGCTGATTTGGGTTAGCTTGGGGGCGTTCCTACTTGCTTTGGCCATGGGTCTTGTATTGTCACGGATGATCGTGACCCCCATGCGTTTCATGGTGCGAGCAGCTGAGCGAATCGCTGCCTGCGACTTAACCGTTAGCGATATTCAAGTGAAGAATCGAGATGAATTGAGAGATCTGGCTAACGCTTTTAACCAAATGAAAGCTAATTTACATCGCTTAATTAGTCAAGTAGGCGGCAGTGCTCAGCAAGTTGCCGCAGCTTCGGCAGCATTGAGCAGCAATTCTGAGCATGTCAGCGAGTCCTCTGAGCGAATTACGAATACGATCCAGCATATTTCGATCGGTACGGATGAGCAAGTAAGGAGCGTTCATCTGGCTGTTGCCATCATGGAAGAAATGTCGGCAGCTGTGATTCAGATTGCCGGTGTTACGCAGTCCGCGAACGAACAGTCCTCTCTCGCCCAACAGGAGGCAGGGGCAGGCAACGCTGCTGTTGAGACAGCGATAGCTCAGATGCATGCCATCCATCAGAAGATGAAAGAACTGGCCGAATCGGTGCAAAGACTCGGCCAGCGCTCTGAACAAATCGTTCATGCGAACAGCATGATCGCTAATATTGCGCGACAAACGAATATGCTCGCGCTTAATGCTTCTATTGAAGCGGCTCGTGCTGGCGCTGCCGGCAAAGGTTTCGCGGTTGTGGCCGACGAAGTCCGCAAGCTGTCTATGCAGACGGGAGCGGCGGCTGAAGATGTGGCGGCTCTGGTGACCAGCATTCAGGAGGAGACCAGAAGTGTTGTTGGCTCTACCGAGGCGGGAACCCGCGAGGTAGAGACTGGGCTTGAGGTTGTCGGCGTGGCGCAGATGACGTTCAAGCGCATTCGTGGGGCGATGGATGAGCTCGCCAGACAGATCACGGATGTCGCCGGCAGCTCGGCATCGATCTCGGAGAAGACACGCGCAGCCGTGGATGTGATCCGGGCGATTGACGAAGTCGCCGGGCAAACGGCTTCGGGAACCCGTGTGGTTTCCTCCAACATCGAGGGGCAATACGCGAGTATGCAGGAGATTGTTTCATCGGCGACGGTGCTGAATAGCATGGCGGCGGACTTGCAGACGCTGATTGGCCGCTTCCGTGTGTGATTGATGTAGTCGGTTGGTCAGAGCAGCCTTAAGATGAGGATGCGGCGTGGGAAGATGTGTTGAAAGGCCGGAAAATGAGCTTAATGTGGGAGAGTAGAAATGAAGTGTGAAGTGTGGTTCATTGAGCAGCAGAGTGTGTTCCTGGTAGGGACGTGATGCTTGAGAGTGCCATAATCAGGGAGGGAACTACAGTACGCTATATGCTCCAATAACTTCTGTTTCTATGCTCAAAGGGAACTAGGATACGCTATATCAGTAGTTTGCTCGATTTGAAGCATGGATTTGAAAAGATAGCGTACCATAGTTCCTTCTGTGGTGGTTTTAGACGGGTTTTGGCACAAATAAGGGATTATAGTTCCCTCTAGCGGTTCGTTTAATGATAGAAAAGGACCTAAGGCAGCAGCCTCAGGTCCTTTTCAGTTTTTCCTAATCGCGTACTTCTACGATAAGCTCAATTTCGACTGGCGTATGAAAGGGCAGATCACTTGTCCCGATCGCGGAACGAGCGTGTTTGCCTTGTTCGCCGAACACAGCGACAAGCAAATCGGACGCGCCGTTGATAACGTAAGGCTGATCGCCGAAACCAGGTGCGCTGTTCACGAAGCCGAGCATTTTCACGATTTTCACAACACGGTCAAGGTCGCCCAGGTACCCTTTCATAACCGCTAAGCAGTTGATGATCGTTTGACGAGCTGCAGCTTGGCCTTGCTCGATCGTAACTTCGCGGCCGACTTTACCTTCAAACATCAGATCGCCATTGATGCGGCAGTCTTGGCCGGACAAATAGATCAGATTGCCTGTTTGATTGCAAGGAATATACGTGAAACGCGGTTCTGGGGATGGGGGAAGCGTGATGCCTAGTTCTAATAAACGTTGTTCGATTTGGGACATGGTAGTAACCTCCGGATTAGTTAGTAGATTTGGATAAATGATTAATGACGGCAGCAGTGCTGCGCTCGGATGAATATCCCTTCGCGTGCATGGGTATGCTCACCGTTAGACAAGGTAAGTTTTCCATTCACGACAACGTGCGGGATGCCATCTGGATAAAGTCTAGGTTCCTCGAACGTAGCATGATCTTGAATGGTATCTGGGTTGAAAACAGTGACATCGGCGATGTAGCCCGGGACAATGAGTCCGCGTTTCCCCAGCTTAAAGCGCTGCACAGGGAAGGAAGTCACTTTGCGTACCGCTTGCTCCAGAGTAAGGACACGGTGCTCGCGCACAAATTTGGCGAAGACGCGCGGAAACGTTCCGTATAACCGCGGATGCGGCTTACCTGTATCGCAAGTAAGACTATCCGAGGCAATGAGTGATTTGTCGTAGGCAACGACTTGCTTCACATCATCATCGGACATGTGGAAGTAGACAATGGAGATTCGGCCTTCTTCTTCCAGCAGCAGATCCATCATGCAATCCGCTGGATGCTGACCGCGCATTTCGCTGATTTCGGCGATGTGCTTGCCTTCGAGATGACGGTTTTTCTCTGTGTGCATCGCGGACAAGAACACACTTTGCCAACCTGTGGAGCAAATGAGATTGTCCCAAGTGACCTGTTCATGGCTTAGCTCCTCACGGATAACGGCACGTATCTTAGGACTGCGCAGCAAATCGAGTACTTTCTCGATACCGCCTTCCAGTACCCATGGAGGTAGAATGGTTGTCAAACTTGTAGATCCCGCATTGTAGGGATACACGTCACAGGTTACATCCATGCCGCGCGCTCTGGCGTCTTCAATAAGTTCCAGGGCATCGACAATTTGTCCCCAATTTCGTTTGCCCGCTGCTTTAAGATGGCTGATATGCAGCGAAACGCCGGCCTTCTCAGCAATCCAGATGACCTCTTGAACGGATGGCAGCAAATTATTGCCCTCTCCGCGAATATGTGTGGAGAAGAGACCGTTATAGGCTGGCAGCACCGAACATAGCTCAGCGATTTCTTCTTTGCTCGTGTAGCTGCCAGGAGCGTATAGAAGTCCGATCGATAATCCGATCGCCCCGGCCTTCAAGCCCTCTTCCAGGATTTGCTTCATCTGCGCAACTTCGAGTGTGGTCGCTGGACGGTTGGCAAAGCCCATCACGGCAATGCGCAGGGCACCGTGGGCTACATAGGTAGCCATGTGCTCGGAAGGGCGGGAGTCGGCAACAGCATCCATGTATTGTCCGACGGTTTCCCATGGCCAAGCCCATTTGGTTTGGCCGATGACAGGTTGGATATAGCTTTGGAGCAGCTCAGCTTGGGCAGGGACGAAGGGCGCAGGCGCCAACCCGCAGTTGCCGACGACTTCGGTTGTAACGCCTTGGCGCATCTTGATTTCGCTGTGCGGATAATCGAAAATCATTAAATCGGAATGGCAATGCCCATCGATAAAACCAGGGGCAATCACTTGGCGCTGCACATCGATGACTTGTGCGGCTTCCTCATGAATTTGGCCAACAGCTACAATTGTATGGCCTTGAATGGCGACATCGCCGGCAAACCAAGGATTACCGGTGCCATCGACAATCCGGCCATTTTTCAAGATAAGATCCAACATAATGGCTACACCTCCTGAGTGATTACTCTAGCATTCCCCGTGCAAGGACAGGTACGCGTTCATAAGCATGGCCGCGCTGCATAACCACTTGATTATGCAAGTTGACCGTGCTGCATATGTGATTAGGAATAATGCGCAGCGTATCGCCGACCTGTAAGTTGGCAGCTTGGGCGAGCGGCCCGAGTTCGATCATGCCATGCTCTTCCGTCATGCGAATGAGCAGCGCATCCTCGAGGTTCATGATGTAGCCGAAGCCGCGAAGCTGAAGGGGATCGGTGCCAGGCTGCACATCCGTCGCGAACGTTTTGCTGCCGCCGTCGACGATGGCCAGATCCGCCGAAGGGCGGCTGACGACGGTGACGAGCACGCTGCCCGCGCAATCGGTGATATCGCAGACGCCAAGGCGGGCTTGCATCCGGTCATGGAACACATAGGTGCCGGGGCGGACCTCCGTTACGCCAGCCACCGCAGCGGCGTATAACGCAGTCGGCGTAGAGCCTACGCTGACATCGGCGATCGCGATGCCTTGCGCTCTAAGACGTTCGGCAAGCTCTACCATTAGCGTGCCTTCTTCATGCCCAGCCGCCGCAACGTCGAGGGTAGATTTGCCTCCTACCAGCGAGCCGCGGAACGTATAGATGCCGGTGAGCCGCAGATGGGGCATGCGGGCAATGTCGGCTGCGAGCGCAGCGGCTTGGTCGAACAGCACGCCAGTGCGGCGCAAACCGGTATCGATCTCTAGCCGGACTTGCAGGGAGTGGCCCTGTTCGCTAGCGATTTGTTCCATCCGCTGCGCGCCTGCCAAGCTGTCCACAGCAACGATTAATTCGATTTGCTCACTTAGACGGATCGCTCTTCGGATCTTGCTCGGAGTTACAAGCGGATAAGCGATGAAAATATTGCTGACGCCATTTGCCGCCATCACCTCCGCTTCCGATACTTTGGCTACGGTGATGCCGACGGCGCCTGCTTCCATCTGCTGGAGGGCAATGGCCGGCATTTTGTGAGTTTTGGCATGAGGACGCAGCTTCACTTGAAGGGCGTTGACTTTCTCCGCCATGGTTTGAATGTTGTGATCCATCCGCTCCGTATCAATAATCAGGCAAGGTGTTTCCAAAGTTTCCAGTGTTTCCAGGGCTTCCGAGGTTTGTAAAGTTTCTGTCATCACACTTCACTCTCTTTCACGGCACTTTTGCCTTCTTCTAAATGGCTGTAAAGGGTATATTTCGAAATGTTCAGGTAGGCGCAAATTTTCTCGCCGCCTTTTTTAATGAGAAAGGCACCTTTGGCGTCGAGCAATTGAATCATACGCATTTTGTCATCCTTGGTCATCACCGCGACAGGCTTGCCGACCTGCTCCTGGGCTTCTTGAATGAGGGCATCGAGCAAATCGCTGACGCTCGTGACGAAGGATTCCTTCACTTCGGACTCCTGTCCTGGATTAATCAAGGTTTGCAGCGTCTTCTCAGCAATCATCAGCTCTGTAATATCAAAATTGATACAGAGAGAGCCGATGATGCGTCCGGCTTTATTTTTCATATACATCGAACTTGAGCGTAAAATGCGTCCGTCTTTGGTTTGCGTTAAATAATTATATTTATTCCCGTTTACATGGTTCCCGCGCAGCAGTTCCAGACCCAGATTGGTCCCAGGATCTCCCACTTTGCGTCCGGTAATGTGACCGTTGGCAATGGCAACGATGGAACTCTCGTAAGAGCCGGTCAGATCATGGAGCACAACCTCACAGTTATTTCCAAATTGGGCGGCTAATCCTGTGACCAGTTCCGTCAAAAAGCCAAATTCATCTTGAATGGATTCCATGCCCGTTATCTCCCCTTGAAGATTATTCTGAGCCAAATAGTATCACAATCGCGATAAATGTCAAACAAAAAGTTTGGGATGCTAAAAAAAAGTATGATTTTTAAGGTGTGCTCTGGTACTATGAAAAAAGATGTTGGAATTGTAAAGGAGAGATTTCCCGTGAGACGTTGGTTTGCCAAATCACTGAAACGTAAGCTGTCTTTACTCATTTTATTCGCCGTGGTGCTGCCGTTGCTTTCGATGGGAACCGTGTCTTACAAAATCGCTACCTCCGTGACCGAAGATAAAGCGAAGCAGGCGGGGATGAATACCCTTAAGCAGATGACCGATAAACTCGATTTTGTCATACAGGACGTCGAGAACATGTCGATCTTTCTGATTGGCCAAAAGGATATCCAAACCTATTTGGACAACAAGGAAGGCGATGTCAACAGCTATTCGCAAATCGTGGGTACGCTATGGAATTTATCGTATTCCAAGAAATATATCGCTAACATCACTATTACGCCGACTAACGGCAATCCCGTGCTTTTTACCACGACCGTAACGAATTCGGGCTTACAGCCGCTTCTCGTGCAATATGAATCCGTCTACAAGTCAGCAACGAAGTGGTGGTCGCCGCTTTACGAACTTCAAACCTCCGATGGTGCCAAAAAAGTGATTTCACTGGTCAGACCGATACGGGATGTGAGCACATATAAAACGCTAGGGACCTTAACCGTTTCGCTGGATCAAGCCGAGATCGGAAGTTATTTGACCGACGCCGGTTGGGAAAGCAGTGGATTTGTCATGCTGCGGGATCAGTATGATCGGATCATTTCCGGTGGAGATACCCGCTGGCTGGCGCAAAAAGTAACGGAAGTATTTCCGAATTTGGGGAAACTGGTAGAGACCAGCGGCGTGCTGAATGTGCAGTGGAAGGAACAGCCGCATACGGTTTTATATAATCAGATCCCGCGATTAGGCTGGACGCTGATCGGGTTCATTCCGACTGAGATATATCAGAAACAGAACGGGTACGTGCTGACCGTAACTGCGATTACGATCGTTATCGCGCTGCTGCTGGCTATGGGACTGGTCCTCTACTTCCTGCAGTGGGTGACGAAACCTTTGACCAAATTAACCAAATATCTGAAGGATTTGAACCCGGAGGAGACGATTCCCACCTATGAGGTGAAAAGTGTCGACGAAGTCGGACTGCTTGTTCACAGCTATAATAAACTTAGTGAGCGGATCAGCCGCTTGAAAGATCAGGTTCAGTTGAACGAAGCGATGAAAAAGGAGGCGGATATTTTGGCGCTGCAAGCACAGATTAATCCGCATTTCCTCTACAATACACTCTCATCCATCCATTGGATCGCCTTAATGAACAAAGATCGGCAGATCGCCGATATGGTGGGTGCGCTTAGTGATTTCTTGCGCTTTAGTTTAAATAAAGGGGAAGAGTTCTGCACGGTTCAGCAGGAAATTTCTCATGCTCAGAACTATGCGTATATCCAAGCCATCCGCTTTCCCGAGCAATTCGATATTGAGTTTTTTATCGCTCCGGCGATGATTCAAAGCACGATGTTGAAGCTGCTTCTGCAGCCGTTGATCGAGAATAGCTTGATTCACGGTATCCAGAAGAAGAAGGCGAAGGGACATATCTATGTGCACGGCGAGCTGCGCGACAATCAAATGAAATTCGTTGTCGAAGACACAGGCATCGGGATGGAAGAGGCGAAGCTTCGCGATATCCAAGCTCAGCTCACATTGGCTAATCACCAGCTCGGCCTTCGCAATGAAGCGGTCAAAGATGCCAAAATCGTGGTAACGAGCTATGGGCTTATCAATGTTCACCGCAGGCTTTTATTGCATTATGGCCTTGGCTCCGGGCTTGTGGTCGACAGTACGCCAGGTGTCGGGACGACGATTACATTCACAATTCCGCTTGAGAAGGGAGAGTTAGCACTATGAGAATCTTGATTGTAGATGACGAGGTTATTATTCGAACGGGTCTCTGTACCGTCATCGATTGGAAAGAGCTCGGACTCGAATTGCTTCCGGCCGCTTCTTCCGCGGAGGAGGCTCTAGAACGTATTCCCGTCGAGAAGCCGCATATTGTCCTGACGGACATCCGCATGTCCGGAATGGACGGCATAGAACTTGCCCGTGAGGTGAAAGTGCTCCTGCCGGATACCGAGATTGTCATTCTTACTGGCTACGATGACTTCAGCTATGCCCAGCAAGCGCTGCGTGAAGGAGTAACGGATTATTTGCTGAAGACGAGTCGACCGGAAGAAATTATTAAGGCTGCGCTGAAAGCGAAGATGAACATTATGGAGAAATGGGAATCCGTGAAGCAAGATATGATGCAGCAGGCTGCTTTGCGCAGTCAACTGCTGGACCGGGTTCTCAGCCGCGGCTTGCAGGACGATGAGATTGCCAAGGAACAGCTCCAGGTATGGTTTCACAAATACGGCGTAGATGTGGACCCGGTGTCTGGTTTGCCAGCCCCCATGCAAGTGCTCCTCATTGCCGCTTCCGGCTGGGGGGAGTCGCCCATTACGGAACTGCTGCAAGGCGCAGCGGAGAATATTCTGTTCGAGCTGCTCCCTTGTGTAACGTTGATGAAAAAGGATCATTTGCTGATGGTGGTGCGTCACGAAGCCGGATTTACCGATCAAGCTGGACTCATTAAGGCTCTCAAGCGAGTAACGGATACGCTCAAATGTTCCGCCTTTGCGGCTATGGGCACAGTCGCTCCGGACTATGAGACGCTGCGGGAATCTTATCGTGCAGCGAAGGAAGTATTTGCTTACCAAGGGCTAATCGGATCGAAGGGGCTGTTCACCTTGGATGATATCCGCGAACGCAGCGGAGGCAGAACGGTGTGCACAGAGAAGGAAGAAGCCGAGCTGACAGCCATTCTGATGAGCGACAATGCGACGGAGCTGCGACACTGGGTGAACCAGAAAGTGCGCGCATTGATGGAGGATACGGTAGCGACCCCGCTAACCGTTCATGGGTATTTGCAGTCGATGATTATTGCCGGACATCGCTGGCTGGAGCGCGCCTGTTCAGCACAGAATGGGACAGCCTCGCTCAGCACGCTTCCTACGTACGAGGGGGAGGGGCGTCCCGAAGATGAGGTCTTTAAGGTGCTGTCCGCGGTGATGTCGCGATTCCATCAAGGCTTGGATCAGAACCGTTATGCCTATGTGTACAAGTCCATTGCTTATATTCGAGATAATTTGCATCAGCCGATTTCCCTTCAACAGGTGGCGGGATTCGTCCATGTGAATCCCAATCATTTCAGCGAAGTGTTCAAAAGGGAAACCGGCTGCACCTATATTGAATTCGTCACGCAGGAGCGGATGAAACGCGCCATCGATATCCTGCAAGGGACCCAAACGAAGGTCAGTGATATTGCCCGAAGAGTCGGATATGAGGACATTAAATACTTTACACAACAGTTTAAAAAGTATACCGGAAAGACGCCTTCCGAATTTCGGCAGGGGGGAAAGACTGAATAATGTCCCCCTCTGCGCCGAAGTCTCTCCCGTACCTTCTCCTGAAATTGTCCCCTATACTAAAGGTGTAGCGAGAGAGATTGAGTTGATAAGAAGCAAGTTTTCTACGAAAACCTTTAGGGAGGTCCGAACACATGAAAAAGTCATTAATCGTTACACTCGTAACTACAGTATCAGTAGCTTTGCTGGCTGGTTGTGGTTCAACAGGAACAACAGGCGGGACCAAAGAGAGCACAGCTCCTAAAACAACAGATGCTGGAAAACCAGCCGAAAAAGTCAAATTATCCATTTGGCACAACTATACGGGCGAAGATTTACGCGCCAAAACCATGCGTGATTACATGGAGAAATTCAAGAAAGATCATCCTAACGTAGAGTTGGATATCCAAGGGATTCCGCCCGATGGTTACCGTCCACGTCTGAAAACCGTTGCTGCAGCTAATGAAATGCCTGATCTATTCGTCATGTGGCCGGGCGTTATGACCAAAGAATTCGTTGCCGGCGACTTGATTCAGCCAATTAATGAATTGCTGGACAGCAAAGCCGATTGGAAAAACGGTTTTATGCCAGGATCCTTCGATGACTTCACCATCTCTGGCAAAACGTACAGCGCGCCAATGGCGTTATCACCAACTTCCATTCTTTATTACAACAAAGAAATCTTCAATAAATATAGCGTTCAACCTCCAAAAACATGGGACGATCTCATGAAACTGGTGGATACGTTCAAAAAGAATAACGTAACGCCAATTGCGCTTGGTAACAAAGCTGCCTGGGTTGCACAGTCCAGTATCCTTAGTTCCTTGGCTGACCGTGTGACTGGAACCGAATGGTTCTTGAAAGCTGTTGATCAAAATGGCGCGAAATTCACCGATCCAGAATTCGTTCAATCTTTGACGTACCTTCAACAACTCGGTAAAGCAGGCGCGTTCCAAGAAGGCTTTAACAGCATCGATAACACACAAATGGAACAAATGTTCGCTCAAGGCAAAGCGGCCATGATGATTGATGGCGGTTGGGCATTGCCTAACTTAGCAGCGAATACGTCCAAAGAAGCTTTAGCGAATTTGGCTGTTACGGTTCTGCCTTCAGTGCCTAATGGCAAAGGTGATCCTAACTCACTTTCCGGTGTTGTAGGAACTGGTTTGGGAATGAGCAAGAAAGTAAGCGGCGCGCAGAAAGCAGCAGCTTACGAATTGATCTACGCGCTGTCTGGTCCTGAAGCACAAAAAGCAATTCTAGAAAGCAATCAGCTCGTGAGCTACAAGGTAGACTTGGACACTTCCAAAGTATCCTCTTTATTCGCAGATGTTTATAAAATGATGAATACCGTTAAGAAAACGCCGGTTTATGATGGAAGACTTACTTCCGCCAGTGCCGATGTCGTAAATAATGGCTTGCAAGAGCTCCTTATGGGCGGCAAGCCAGAGGATATCGCTAAGAAAATTCAAGACGCGCAAGCTAAAGCCGTCGGTAAATAAGGTACGGCACCAGGACTCCAGCCAAAGCCCGGCTGGAGCCTTTTTTCAAAAAAGATGAGAAGGAGGGAAGTCATGACTGCATCTGCAAGAATCAGAGGATTCATTACCATAGGGCTCCTTCCGGCCTTAGTCATTTACTTGTTTTTTGTGATTGTGCCAATTTTTTGGTCGGCGTACTACGGCTTTTTTGACTGGAAAGGGATCGGAGCCGCTAAATTCATCGGATTTGACAATTATGTTGAAGTCATCAAGGATCCAATTTTCTGGAAGTCTTTCAAAAACAATATGCTTATCGTGGCAGCTTCCGTGTTTGGTCAGGTTCCCATTGCTATGATTCTAGCGCTTCTTCTAATGCGCAGCACTTTTTTTCAACGTGTGATTCGAGCGTCTGTCTTTATGCCCATGGTACTATCCTCGGTTGTAGTCGGGATTATCTGGGGTTATATCTACCACCCGCAAATTGGGATTCTAAACTTCTTGCTTGATGGCATTGGTCTTGATAGTTGGAAAAAAGCTTGGCTCTCGGATCCGAAAGTATCGATGTACGCACTGATGGTGCCGATCATCTGGAATTATATTGGTCCCTACATGATTATGTTTATTGCTGCTCTCCAAAATATTTCGCCTGAGATTGAAGATGCGGCCCAACTGGATGGCGTAGGTCCGGTTCGCAAATTATTCGCGGTCACCTTGCCGATGATCTGGGATACCGTCAAAGTAGCCGTCGTCTTATGTATTTCCGGAAGTTTGAAGGCGTTCGACCTCATCTATGTGATGACGGGCGGCGGACCTGCACATTCCACGGAATTATTAGCTTCATATATGTACAACAGCACGTTCAACGTTTACCGTTTCGGTTTTGGCAGCGCGATTTCTACGGCTATCATCATTCTTAGCTTGATTTTGATTGTCGGCAGTCAATACCTGATGAAAAAGGATTATCGATAGGAAGAAAATGCTCTAGGGAGGGACATCTATGGCGCAGGCTGTATCGACGCAGACGGGATTTCCCGCTGGAGGCAAGAAGCGAAAGGCATGGATACAAGGACTTGTTAACGCTGGTCTATCCTTGTACGCGCTTGTCACCATATATCCATTGATTTGGTTGTTTATCAGTGCGTTTAAATCGAATGAAGAGTTTTACTCGCGGCCCTTTTTATTGCCAACCGTGTGGAAGTGGGACAATGTCGTCCGCGCATGGAAAGTATCGGGGATGGGGCTGTCACTTTGGAATTCAACCGTCGTCACGGTAGCTTCCTTAGTGCTCACGTTAGTCATTGGGGCACTGGCTGCTTATGTATTATCGCGCTTTTCATTTAAATTAAAACCATTTTTTATGGGTTTATTTCTATTAGGCATGCTCATTCCTATTCATAGCACCCTAGTTCCTTTGTTCATTATTATGAAAAAAATAGGGCTGTTGAATTCGTACGGAGCACTTATTCTGCCTTATGTGGCTTTCGAGCTGCCACTGGCTATTTTCGTCATCGCCGCTTATTTGATTACGATTCCCAAAGAGATTGAAGAAGCCGCGCTAATCGACGGAACAGGTTATTGGGGAATTTTCTTCCGGATGATGCTTCCGCTTAGTATGCCGGCGCTATCGACTGTCGCAATTCTAGCGTTTCTACGCTTCTGGAACGACTTTGCCTTTGCGCTTGTCTTTATCAGCAAGCCTGCGCTTAAGACCGTTCCGCTTAGCTTATCCGCTTTTGCGACCGGGTATATGACCGATTATGAATTAACAATGGCAGCTTTAGCGATTGCTGTATTGCCAACGATTATCGTCTTCTTACTGTTCCAGGAACAGATTATGAAGGGCATGACGGCTGGCGCTGTCAAAGGATAAGAGTCAGATTGAGAAAAGCCACCACGGGACTGCTTTCACAGAGTCATAGGGTGGCTTTTTGCTCTGTCTTCTTCTACAATCATAATAAGAAATCTACAAGGTGGCGATTCGTCCATGAAAGCTAAGATAGAACTCATCTTTACCGATCAAGGGAACATTCGAAACGGCATTCCTCATGAGCGTGAAGAGATTTATGTGGGGCGAAATGGTCAAAAAGTGGAGCGCATACGGGTTCATTTGGAAAATCATACGGATAGTTTTATCTATAAACGCCTAACCAATTTCCCCAGCTTAGGAAAGGAAATGTGGGTGCAAGACCATATTATTCCCTTGATCCCGAGTGTTCGCGTTCCAAGAATCTTCCTAGAGGCTAGAACGAATGAACCTGAGAACTACTGGATGATTATTGAGGACATGGGGCCTCTGCAGCATGGTTTTGAAACAGAGGTACTAAAGCGTACGGCTTCATTAATACCTGCATGGCACTTGCTGTCTAAGGAGCTGCTTGTTGGTGAGTTCACAGGACACACACCTGAAGCAGCCGCAGTCCAGGCTTATTTACGGACCAAAGATCAGCAAGTTCGCAGCATACTCGCTGCTCCAGAGTTTAAGCCTACGGTTGTAGACTTCTTTTACCGGGAAGTAGTGCATCATCATTGGAGGGAAGAGACGGTCGTTTCTCACGGTGACTTGAATCCTCTGAACATCGCCATGGCTAATGCCGGCTTGGTTATCATTGATTGGGAGTATCTGCATGTGAATAGTGTATACTGGGATTTATTTTGCCTGTTGGATATTACAAGTCCCTTCTATAGAAGGCCGATGTCAAACCTTAGAGACAGACTCTCCATTTTAATGACTTACACTGCAGTGCGCGGCAAATTGCAAACAGATGTAAATGAATCGTTCATCTACGATTATCATAGATATTGTGCACTTTACTCCGTCTGGGTTCTTATATTAATCGAATTCGATTTGGAACAAGACAAATTTGAACGCTCCTTATTGCTTAACCAACGTGCCGAAACCTTCGAGATTTTGATCAGTGTCGTAGACTACCTTATGAAAAATGCCGATTTGCGTTAGTTTGCTAGAATTCCACTGCGAACAGGACAGAGCGGCTTTTTTTATTTTCAAGTTGCAGCAAAAAGCAGGATAACCATAAAATTTGCAGAAATTAGAAGGTTATCACAATTTTGCTATAATATCTTGGAAAAGGTGACGATAATGAAATTCTCGGAAAGAATGCGCTCGATCGCTTTTCTGATGATCATCATTGGTTGTTGTTATAGTTCTTCTTCTGTGCATGCATCCAGTCAGGATAGTGCTAATTCTATCAAAGAATGGAGCATGCTGTGGGGGATGGAGACGGATGGGAAGAAGGAGATATCCGAAGTTCCCGACTCCAAATGGATGAAAATCTCCGATTACAGAGCAAGCCCGGCGAAGCCTTCCAACATCTCGACCGCTTGGGTCAAATTGGATCTGCCGCTCGATCTTCCGGACCAATCCAGTATATTAATCACTGAAATCTATGCGCAGCAGGTAAGCGTATACTTAGGGGATCAACTAGTCCATGAGAGACACTATCGGTTTACGTTCGATGTGCAGCGAATTCTAATCCCGATCAATCATGGAGATGCAGGCAAAATTGTTTATATTAAACTAGAAACAAGTCTTGATCGTTTGGGAATCAATTCACCGATCAAGCTTGGTAACCATACGGAGTTAATGCGGCCCTTCGTCGTGCATGATTTAGCCAGTATCATTATCGGCTGTTCCTTTATCTGTATCGCTCTGATCATGCTGATTTGTTCCATGTATCTCAAAAGAAATCAGATTGCCAGTTGGCTTTCATTAAGTATTATTTTTATCACAATGGGTATTATTTTTATTACGAACGCACCGTTTACCTATGTCTATTTTGGGGATTACGGCGCAATGTATTCGAATATGTTCGACCTCTCGCTCGCGATCTTCCTACCGATGCTAAGCTACTATTTCGAAAAAGTTTTTGAAAATGGACAACTGGTTGTCATTCGCAATTTTAGAAGATTCCAAGTCATCTACTCTATTTTCTACCTATTATTTATGGTGGTTAATCAAATTAATGACTACAAGTTTAATAAAGCTTATTATTTCATGACCTCTACCGTCTTAGGTTACATTATGATCGTTCAATTCGTTCTGTTGGTTAGCTTTTCGGTCCTTTATGCGAAGAGGGGCAATAAAGATGCCGTCATCTTTTCCAAAGGCTTTGCCTTTTTTGCCTTATTAGGAACAATCGATCTCGTTTGGTACTATTTCAGTTCGCAAATACATCAACTTTTCCTATGGAAGTGGGGGATTGTAGGGTTTAATTTTGCGCTCATTATTATATTGGGAAGAAGATTCGCTGCCCATCAAGATTTATTAATGAATTACTCCAAAGAGCTTGAATTTTATAATCAGCATTTGCAGGCATCGGAGAAAATGGAGGTGATTAGTTCCCTCACAGCCTCTGTCGCGCATGAAATTAGAAATCCGCTGCAAGTTACACGGGGGTTCCTGCAGCTCGTATCCGAAGATTCCAATGAGAAGAATAAGAAGTTTGTCGAAATCGCCATTGGCGAGTTAGATCGGGCTGCCGAAATTATTACCGATTTCTTAACCTTTGCCAAACCCCAGTTGGATGAGGTCACCGAGTTAAACATATCCAAAGAATTGAAGCAAATCGAAGGCATTATCGTGCCCTTGGCAACTTCCCATGGCGGGATGGTTTTTCTTAATATTCCTACTGATCTCTATATCTGCGGGAATTCATCCAAATTAAAACAAGCGTTAATTAATATCATTAAAAATAGCATTGAGGCTTTTCAAAAGGATGGTCAGATTCATATTCAGGCTTACGAACACAACAACAATGTTGTGATACAAATCAAAGACAACGGGGCAGGCATTGAACCTGCACAATTAGCCAAGCTGGGGGAGCCTTATTTCTCCACGAAAACAAAAGGAACCGGCCTTGGGCTAATGGTGACCTTCCGTCTGATAGAAGCCATGAAAGGAACAATCGAATTCAGCAGTCAAAAGCATGTGGGGACGGAGGTCATGATTCGCTTCCCGGCTGTCAGTCAGAGAGCACCTGAATAAAAAAAAGAGGCTGTCCCAAGTCAATTTAATGACTTAAGGGCAGCCTCTTTCATTATGAAGAGATAGGAATTACCACTGCGTGTCTGAACCGTTTGGAGTAACCAACATTTTTGCAGGATTTGTAGGAATGACAAGAACGAATTCGTTCTCAGTCTCTTCTACCGCTTTGAGTCCTACATGATCAGGAATCACGATGCCGAATGCTTCTTTAAGAGCAGCTTTGGGATTTGAAAGAAGCAGTTCCTTGAAAGAAGGGTCTTCCCAAGCCTTTTGAACAATTTTCGTTGTTAAAATTTCCGTTGACATCTTGATCACTCCTACTAGGTTATTTTTCTTACAAGATGAGAATACCATATTTTAACAGTAAAAATCTAGTAAAATTTTACTGTTTGGGAAATAGAATATGGGAGAAATTAGGGAGAGGTATAGATAATAGTTGCCATATGTTCATATATTATATAAAATTCTTATAAAAGGTAACTATTGTAAAATATATGATGTATTTCCATGTAAGGAGAGGAAGTAAATGAATATTTTTGGGGAGTTTACGGATTTCCAAGATGCGTGGATTAGTCTTTTGGATATTGAGGCCGAGAGAATAGTGGATAGAATGGATAACGAGTTAGTAGGTACTTGATTATTAATGCGGTTAATTATTAGGGAGGGCCAGATGGTAAAAGTATGTATGGAACACAAGAATACAGGATATTTTTTGCAGGCAGCCGCATATCTGCTAAATTTGACTGTGATTCTAACGACCATAGTCTTAGAAATAGGTGATGAGGTCTATGCCATCAAGGATTTATTCTTGATTAAGACAGTACAAGCCATTGCAGTTTTCGGATCAGGTTTATTAATTATTTTGGCATTTACATATTTAATAATTAAAGGTATTGGTTTATTAATGTATGCTACTGCACGGAATTTGTTTAGAATAAATTCGGATTACAAGATGTTATATAGAGTTTCCTTGCTTTGCAATATTGTTTATGCCTTGGGGGCATTGCTTGATAAGTTGTTTATATCTCAGAGTAAAGATGGTATTTGGCTGTTTTTGGTTAATCCCTTTTTTATTTTTGCAACTGCGATGCTGTTCTATTTCTGCCGAAGCATCTTTCAAGCCGCGCAGATCCAATCATTACTATTTTCAGCTTTGGTCTATCTTATCTTTTTTGTGATATGGTATTTGATCTTGTGATTGGAAGTTCTTGAGCTTGTGTATTTTTGGTTATTCTCAGCATCTCATTACTTTAGTTTCGTGCTTCGCAGCTGGTTTTGGCTTTAGCTGGTGCTTTCATGGCTTCTGCAATTATGAATTTGTTAAAGAAAAATAAGAAACTCCTAGTCCGACATTGAAGAAGGAGACCAGTTGGGGCGATTTCATGAAAAAAAAGTGGTTTTTGATATTACTCAGTTTAGGAATTAGTGAAAGACCTATTTGTATATGAGGGGCAGGAAGCTATGAAGCGGCATGTGCTGAAACTGTCGATTCGTAGCTCTTTGATTCTTTCTTAGAGCAGCGCGGATACGCTGCTCACGATTTGCCCTTGCGCGTCATCTCCGCAAGGGTAACCCACTGCTCGTCGGTGACCTCGAGCAGGTCGTTGAACTGCCCGGCGCCTTGCAGCCATTCGCCGCCGTCGATCGTGATCACTTCGCCGTTAATATAGGCGGCGAAGTCCGAAATTAGATAAGCCGCGAGGTTCGCGAGCTCATCTTTCTCGCCGACCCGCCCCAGCGGTACGCGGTTCAGGAGCTTCTCCGACAGCTCGGGTGTCGGAGCCAGTCGGCTCCACGCGCCGTCGGTCGGGAAGAGCCCTGGCGCGATGGCCACCTGGCGGATGCCGTACCGCGCCCACTCGACAGCCAACGAGCGCGTCAAGGCCAATACGCCAGCTTTGGCTGCAGCCGACGGGACGACGAAACCCGAGCCAGTCGAGGCGTAAGAGGTGACGATGTTCAGCATCGTACCGCCGCGCCCTTGCTCGATCCATCTTTTGCCCACTTCCAGGGTCGTATAGAACGTGCCGTGGAGGACGATATTCAGCACCGCATCAACTGCCCGCGGAGACAGATTCTCCGTCGGGCTGGCGAAATTGCCGGCTGCGTTATTGATCAGGACATCAACGCGGCCATAGTGCTCTTCTACCGCGGATACCATCTCGGCAACCTGCTGCGCATCGCGCACATCACAGCTATGGTAGAAAACTTCCTTGCCGTCATGCCCCATTTCAGCGGCCGCTTTGACCAGAACCTCTTCACGACGGCTCGTAATCGCCAATTTGGCGCCAAGCGTCAGAAACTTCTCTCCCATAGCCCGGCCAAGGCCGGTGCCTCCGCCCGTAATGAGAATGACCTTATCCTTCAGTAAGCTCTCGTCGAACATCAAGAACGCACGCCCTTCATCGGTTATTTGGTTCGAATGCTGCTTCGAACTGTTCAATTCGGCTTGCTAAATCTTGCGGCAGCGGGGTGCTTTTTTGAGTATGGACATCGATGTACACACCTGTGCTCGTGGCGAAGCTCACGACCTGTTGGGTATCTCTTTTGACAATCGCATAGTGGGTCTCGATCGATGATTTCCCGAGTCGGTGTACCTTCATATAGATATCGAGGGTATCGTTGAAATGCGCTTGCGATTTATACTCGACGGATTGACTGACGAGAAAGAAGGTTTTATCCACCGGCTCACCGGCTGTATCGGCAAAAAATAAGCCTAACCCATTCATATACTCACAACGCGCTTGCTCCATATAAATAACGGATGAAACGTGACTCAAATGTCCATTCGCATCGGTCTCACAAAACCGAACCTTCGTCGGTGAATAAAAGCGAAAGCCTGTTAATTCAGGATTGGTCATAACGATTCTAGTCTCCTGTAAAATAAGATTGATACTGCTCGCGCAGCTCGCGTTTCATAAATTTGCCGACGGAGGATCGCGGGATTTCCTGGAGGAAAATAACGTCGTCAGGAATCCACCATTTGGCGAATTTAGGCGTCAAAAAATGCAGTAAATCGGCTTTGTCGCCTGCTTGCAATGCGAAGTCTTTCAGGACGACGAAAGCAAGTGGGCGCTCATCCCATTTGGGGTGGGGGACGCCTATTACACAGGCCTCGAATACATTCGGATGTGCCATCAAAGTATTTTCCAAATCGAGGGAGGAGATCCATTCACCGCCGCTCTTCACTAAATCCTTGGCTCTGTCAACCAGTTTGACGAATCCTTCCTGGTCAATGACCGCGATATCTCCGCTATGAAACCAGCCATCCTGGAACGATTCTTGTGTGCGCTCATCTTGGTAATAGGCGGTAGCGACCCAAGGGCCGCGCAGCAGAATTTCACCCATTTCATGGCCATCCCAGGCGACTTCACCGCGAGGGCCGACGATTTTCATTTCCAGGCCAGGCGCTAGCAAGCCCTGTGTGGCTCTGGTATTGTACTGTTCATCGTAAGAGGCAGCACATTGATAGCTTTTGAGTCTGGCGACGGTGACTAGCGGACATGTTTCCGTCATGCCATAGGCATGATAGAAAGGTATTCCGAGCCGCTGCTCGTAGCTTTCTATCAGACTTCTGGGGGCGGCAGACCCTCCGCAAACGACGGCTCTCAGGGTGGAGAGATCTGCTTGTTTGGCTTCTTGCGCTTTCAGCGTCGCTGTCCACACGGTGGGCACTCCGGCTGCAATCGTAACCTGTTCATCAGCCATCAGGCCAAGCAGAATATCCGGTGTGGGCGCTGGTCCCGGCAGCACTTGTTTGCTGCCGAACCAGACAGATGCGAAGGGGAGTCCCCACGCATTCACATGAAACATGGGCACAATGGGCATGACCGTATCCCGTTCGGATAAACCGAGTGTATCGGCAAGGCCGATGGACAAAGAGTGCAGGTAGATGCCGCGATGTGAGTACAGCACACCCTTAGGTTTGCCTGTAGTAGCCGAGGTATAGCACAAACCAGCGGGAGCGCTTTCATTTATATCGTCGCGAAAGATGTATTGCGGATCTCCATCATTTAATATGTTCTCATATCCATAGACGGGCTGTAAAGAAGTAGGCGGCAATTCCTGACGATCGGTCATAATGATATAGCCTTCGATGGTTGTAAGTTGATCTTGAATCTTCTCGATAACCGGGAGCAGGGTCTCATCAACGAAAAGAAAGCGGTCCTGGGCATGGTTCAATATGTACACAATATGCTCAAGGGGGAGACGAATATTGACCGTATGCAGCACAGCGCCCATGCAAGGGATAGCGAAATAGGTCTCTAAATGCCAATGATGATTCCAAGCGAACGTGGCTATTCGATCACCGGGCTTAACGCCAAGTCCTTGCAAAGCACTGGATAGCTGCCTTGTACGCCTGCCGAAATCAGCGTATGTATAGCGAGAGATGCCGGAGTTAGTGCGGGAAACGACCTCTTTTTTGCCAAACAGTGATTGGGAACGGTCGAAGAGTGCGCGCAGCGTTAACGGATAATTTTCCATGTGGAAACACCTCCGGAAATAGTCTGAGTCTACTGTAATATATCAACGGCAGAGACAGGATATGTCCATTAAACGAGCAAATACCAAGAAAAAACCGACTCTGGCCGGCACAAGTCAATCATGCAGCTGGAATCGGTTGAAATTCGAATTAAACGTTCAAAATAAACTTCTCGATGACATGTCCCACACCGTTATCATTATTGCTTTTGGTGACGTAATTCGCCAGCGCTTTAAGTTCTGGCAAAGCGTTGTCCATCGCGACGCCAAGTCCTGCGACTTCCAGCATTTCGCGATCATTCCAGGCATCTCCGAGGGCGATGACTTCTTCCAAGGAGCAGCCGATATGCGCGGCGAGGAAGGTAATCGCATGCCCTTTGGTCCCTTCTTTGTGCATGAATTCCAAATAGTGCGGCTTGGATTTCGTGATATGCATCTGGTCCCCGAGCAGAGGAAGTAACTCTTCGCGAATTTGATCGCAAACCTCAGGCGTATCGACGATCAGCAGTTTTGGCTGCGGAATATCGATCCATTGGCGGAGATCCCCGATAATGTACGGCGTTTTGGAAAGACGAACATAGTTTTTGATTTTATCATTATCTTCACCTGCATAAAGCTGGTCGCCATGGTAAAGCTGGAGATGAAGGTTTCTCTTTTCGCAAAAGTCGAGCAAGAAGCGGGCGCTTTCCACGGGAACCGTGCGCTCGTAGAGCACTTCTTCATCTAATAGATTTTTGATTAGGGCGCCTTGGTACGTAATGATCGGGACGTTGAGGCCGATTTGGTTGGCAATTCGGGCCGCAGACGGGAAGCTTCTTCCCGTAGCAATGGTCACCGTGACACCCTTGGCAACCGCTTGATGCATGGCATCGATCGTTTCTTGGGCAATGGTCAAATCATCGCGAAGCAAAGTATCATCTAAATCAGCAGCAACTAACTTGTAAGTCATCTGTTTCTCTCCGATCCGGGTAAGTAGTCTATGTGAAAAATTCTGCTATAAGCATACCCGAATCATGACGGAATTGCTAGAATAAAGCGTAGCAAGAATTAGGCTTAAGGAGGCTTACATACGATGGCATCATCTTATACAGACAAGCTGGAAGGATGGCTGCGACCCCATGGCAACGCGGCAGATGCTGAGGCTATGGCGGCTTATATGCGGAATCAGTTTCTTTTTCTGGGCATTCGCAACCCACAGCGTGTAGCTTTGACGAAGCAGTTCTGGAAAGAAAACGGCTTCCCCAAAGGGGAGGAAGGTGTGTGCGTTGCAGAAGAACTATGGGCGCTGCCGGAGCGGGAATTCGCATACACAGCGCTGTTGCTGCTGACTCAACTGCGTAAGGAAATGGGTGAAAGGCATATTGAAGTGCTGGAGCGAATGGTCGTCACCCAATCGTGGTGGGATTCCGTGGATACGATCGCGGATCATCTGATTGGCTATCATTTGCAGAAATACCCGGAGTTGATCCCGGCCTATGTGGACAAATGGCTGGCTTCGGGGAATATGTGGCTGCAGCGAACAGCAATTTTGTTTCAATTGAAATATAAGCAGCGCACCGATGTGGAGCTCTTGTATCGCGTAATCCGGCAAATGGCGGATTCCCAAGAATTCTTCATCCGCAAAGCGATCGGCTGGGCGCTTCGCGAGTATTCCAAAACGGATGCCGCGGCTGTTCGTTCATTCGTTGCGGAAACCGAGCTTTCACCACTAAGTGTGAAGGAAGCTTTGAAGGTCATGCAGCGGAAGGCAGCGCAGGAGATGTAGTCGGCACCCCGAATGAGACCCTGTAGTGTTTTGTCGCTCTGAAGAGGTTGATCTCTCAGGGCGGCAAAGCCTTTTTTTATTTTATTTCGCCCGAAACGTTATGTATTCTCACACATACTATAATAAAATAAAATACATGACATATATATTGACATATAAGTGACGTTGGTTTAAAGTTAGTGAAATTCTTTGAAATGAGTTGCACCAGTTGGTCTCGTATTTATCCAAATGAAAAGAAGGGAATGATAGAAGATGGCACATAATCGGACGCTTGATCTGTTATCGCGACTGCCCAAAGTTGATCTTCACTTGCACTTGGATGGGAGTGTGAAGCCGGAAACGATCCTGGAGCTCGCTATGCAACAAGGCATCGATCTTCCCGTTTACCATAAAGAAGGCTTAATTCCCCATATGCGTGTAGGTAATGAATGCGGCAGTCTCATTGAATATTTGAGCAAATTCCATTTCACGACGAAATTCATGCAATCTGGCGAAGCGCTGGAGCGGATTGCCTATGAGGTCGCCGAGCAATCGGCGGCGCATAACTGCAAGTATGTGGAGGTTCGTTTTGCCCCGCAACTTCATCGGAATAACGGTTTGACGGTGGAGGAAACGATACATCATGTTGTGGAGGGGATGAAGCGAGGGCTGCGGGATTTTGGTGTAAAGGGCGGCGTCATTGTTATTTGCATGAGAAATCATTCCAGTCAAAGCAATCTAGAAGTCATCGAGGCGGCAGCTAAATTTGTCGGGAAAGGCGTGGTTGCCGTCGATTTGGCTGGAGATGAGGCAACGTATCCACCGGAGTTTTTCCGGGAAGTGTTTGCGGAATCCACAAGGCTGGGCATCCCTGTCACGATTCATGCAGGGGAAGCTGCTGGAGCGGTTAATGTGTATGAAGCGGTCACGAATCTGGGGGCAACCCGCATTGGGCATGGTGTGAGATTGAAGGAGAACAGGACGATTCTGGACATGGTCAAAGAACGACGCATTCCCTTGGAAATGTGCCCGATCAGCAACATCCAAACGAAAGCCGTTCCGGGTTGGGAGGCTTATCCGATACGCGAATATTTGGACGAAGGGCTGCTCGTCACGATTAATACAGATAATCCGAGTGTTTCAGGAACAGATATTACGAACGAATACCGCGTGTTAGCGGACCGGTTTGGCTTTACGACACCGGAGCTTGTGAAGCTCATTATGAATGGCGTTGACGCGGCTTTTCTGGATGCGGACGATAAATTATCGCTGCGGCGTGAGATGGAAGACGAGATTAGATGTTTGGGTGTAAGCATGTGATGAATGATGAAGTGTAGAGCTGATTTCTGGGTACATACTACCTGGAGACAGCTTTTTTTAATAAAGGGCTTGATATAGGGTAGGGGGGTATGCTATATTTGAGTTGTGAGGAGGTTATGGAAATGGAACATCAGGATAAGCCAGAAGGCCATGAGGCCAGCTGCCACTCCGGCAGTGACCGCAAAAGTCATCATTCCGATAAGACCAAGAGCAATTTGGTTACACGGCTTAATCGCATCGAAGGGCAAATCCGCGGTGTGAAAGGTTTGATTGAGAAGGATACGTATTGCGACGATGTGTTAAATCAGATCGCTGCGATTCAATCAGCATTGAACGGCGTTGGCAAACTGCTTCTTGAGCATCATCTTAACAGTTGCGTGATCGAACGAATTCAAGAAGGTGATAATGAGGTTATTAAGGAACTCATGATTACCGTGAATAAATTAATGAAATAATAAGGGAGAGATCCAATATGCAAAGCGTTACATTGAAAGTAGAAGGTATGTCCTGTGGTCATTGTGTGAATTCCGTCGAAGGTGCGGTCAAGAAATTAGGTGCTGTGGGTAAAGTGGATTTGAGCGCTGGCTCTGTAACTGTGGAATTCGATGAATCGAAAGTTTCTGTGGACACGATTAAGGAAGCGATAGAAGAGCAAGGCTATGACGTCGCGAAGTAAGAGGTTGAGCCGCTTCTAGCGGCTTTTTCTTTGCAGTACCTATTTTTTTGGAAAGAAATATACCCCACGGGGGTATTGATGTGGGAGGGCCGATATGGATAAACAAAGTGAACAGCAACAAACAAGTCTGCAGATCTCAGGAATGACCTGCGCGGCGTGTGCGAATAGAATCGAAAAAGGATTAAAGAAAATGGAAGGCGTTGCAGAAGCTAATGTTAACTTTGCGCTGGAAAAGGCTTCTGTCACCTTTGATCCATCACAAGTAAATGTGGCTGACCTTGAAGGCAAGATTCAAGCTTTGGGGTATGCCACGGTTAAGGACACCGCGGATTTCACGATCGTCGGCATGACTTGCGCAGCTTGTGCTACGCGGATCGAAAAAGGGTTGAACAAACTGCCAGGCATTAGCAAAGCTGTGGTTAATCTTGCGCTAGAAACAGCGCATGTTGAGTATAGCGCCGCTGAGGTTTCAACCAGAGAGATGGTTAATAAAGTAGCGCAATTGGGCTACAAAGCCATCCCCAAAGAGGAAGCTGTCGGTGATCACAAGCAGCAGGAGATTCGCCATAAGAAAATGCAGCTTGCTGTGTCCGCGGTGCTCTCGTTTCCGCTGTTATGGGCAATGGTCAGCCACTTTTCATTTACATCCTGGATTTATCTGCCTGAGTTTCTGATGAATCCTTGGGTGCAGCTAGTGCTAGCTACGCCAGTTCAGTTCATCATAGGCCGACAATTTTACGTTTCCGCATACAAAGCACTTCGCAACAAAAGCGCGAATATGGATGTGCTTGTCTCTCTCGGGACGTCAGCGGCATACTTTTATAGTTTGGTGTTGACACTGCAATGGGCGGGTTCAACGGATGTTCATCGCCATGCGCCAGATATGTACTACGAAACTAGCGCGATCTTGATTACTTTGATCATTTTAGGAAAATTATTTGAAGTTTTGGCCAAAGGCCGTACGTCGGAAGCCATCCAGAAATTGATGGGGCTTCAAGCCAAAACAGCTTTGGTTATCCGTGATGGCGAAGAAATTTCGATACCGGTGGAAGAGGTGTTGATTGGCGACCTAGTGCTTGTGAAACCTGGTGAGAAAATTCCTGTTGACGGTCAAGTCGCAGAGGGATTTTCTGCGGTGGATGAGTCGATGCTCACAGGAGAAAGCTTACCGGTTGAGAAAAAAGCGGGAGATACGTTGATCGGTTCGACCGTGAACAAAAACGGCAGCTTGAAGATGAAAGCGACACGTGTCGGCAAAGACACAGCGCTCGCTCACATCATTCGAGTTGTCGAAGAAGCACAAGGTTCCAAAGCACCGATTCAGCGGATCGCTGATGTGATATCGGGTATTTTTGTCCCTATTGTGGTGGGGTTGGCTGTTGTGACTTTTTTGATTTGGTTTATTTGGGCGGCGCCCGGTGAATTTGCAACAGCATTAGAGAAGGCTATTGCCGTTCTAGTGATCGCTTGCCCATGCGCGCTCGGTCTGGCTACTCCGACCTCCATCATGGCAGGATCGGGCCGCGCCGCGGAGCTTGGCATTCTTTTCAAGGGTGGCGAGCATTTGGAAGCCATGCAGAAAGTGCAAACGATTGTGCTGGACAAAACAGGCACAGTGACCAAAGGTAAACCGGAACTAACCGACGTTCGCATCGAGGCTATGGATGAAAAGGTAGCTCTTCGTCTAATCGGCTCAGCGGAAAAACAATCAGAGCATCCGCTAGCGGAAGCGATTGTAGCAGGGATCATGGCCAAAGGGATCGAACTGACCGCTGCCGAGCAGTTCGAGGCGATTCCCGGTTACGGGATTCGAGCGGTTGTCGCAGGCCGCGAGGTTCTGATAGGAACTCGCAAGCTGCTGCAGCGTGAAGCCATTGATTATGGCAAAGCGTCAACCGTGATGGAAAGACTGGAGTCTGAGGGCAAAACAGCGATGCTTGTCGCAGTGGATCAACGCTATGCCGGTTTGGTTGCCGTAGCAGATACGATCAAGGACACATCCAAAGCGGCCATCTCACAGTTGAAGCAAATGGGGATCAAGGTCATCATGATGACTGGCGATAATGAGCGCACGGCACAAGCGATAGCTCAACAAGTCGGCATTGATCATGTGCTTGCAGAAGTTCTTCCCGAAGGTAAGGCGGAAGAAGTGAGAAAGCTTCAAAGCCAAGGCGTAACCGTGGCTATGGTGGGCGACGGCATCAATGATGCCCCGGCTTTAGCGACGGCTGACGTGGGCTTGGCGATAGGCACGGGAACGGATATTGCGATGGAAGCGGCAGATGTGACGCTCATGCGCGGGGAACTGACAAGTATCGCGGACGCGATTGTCATGAGCCGTAAAACGATGACCAATATTAAACAAAACTTGTTCTGGGCGCTCGGGTACAATGCGCTTGGAATCCCAATTGCAGCTCTGGGCCTGTTGGCGCCTTGGGTAGCAGGGGCGGCTATGGCACTTAGTTCGGTATCCGTTGTGTTGAATGCGTTGCGACTGCAAAGGGTGAAACTATAATCTTTTTGCTTATTGAAAATCATTCTCAATTGACGTAAGATAATCCTATCAGGGAAGAGATGGGGTGGTCGTATATCGAACAGGGAGCAAATTTGGAGCATGACGATTTTCGTGATTTCTATCATCAATATTTGGGAATGGTAGATGTATTGAACGTCAGCGATTCCTCCATGGACAGGATCGATATGTTAGATGACTACGGCGCAGGTACCGTTATTCGAACGAAGCTGCGGCCAGGTATCGAGCTGATTGTTGCAGACTGCCGTTTTTACCAGTCGCAGACGCTCCGTTTCCAATCCGATGTTCCGATGATTGAACTCAGTTTCTGGTTGAACGGAGCAAGTGAAGTCAATCTGTCAGGACACCATTTGCATATACAGAACAACCAGTGTCAGCTTGCTTTCATACGGAATTTGGAGGCGGAGATGTGTTATGACGCCAAGGAACCTATGTTAGCCTGTGAGATTAGAATAGCAGAGTCTGTCTTCCGAGAGCTGGTAGATGCTTTTGGCGGCGACGTGAATTTGGATATGAACAAGCTGCTCGGTTCTCAAGCTGTTCGGGTCTTCCAGCAGGCGATTCCGCCAGCCGAGGAGCAGCTTGTGCGTCAAATGTTGACATGCCCGGTGGCACCGCCTTTGCGTAAAATGTACCTGGAAGGGAAAGCGCTGGAACTGCTAGCCATTTATATGCAGCGGTTACTGTTTGACGTCGACAGTTCGACTCCGGGCAGAGGCAGGGGATTGCGAAGAACCGATCTGGATAAGATACGCGAGGCGGCGAATATACTGGCATGCCGGATGGAACAGCCGCCCTCGCTTCTGGAACTATCCCGTCTGACCGGGATCAGTGATTTTAAGCTGAAAGCGGGATTCAAGGAGCTGTTTGGTACGACAGTATTTGGTTATTTGCGCAACAAAAGAATGGAACGGGCCGTGTTTCTGCTAGAAACGGAGCGGACCAACGTCTATGAAGCAGCTATAGCGGTCGGTTATTCCAATCCTGGACATTTTGCCGCCGTATTTCGCGAGACATATGGGATTAATCCGGGACAATGGCCCAAGAAGGCTGGATTTCCGGGAAACTCGCTCAAACTCCCGTTCCATGAGGGAGGCGCGGAATCAAGATGACAGATTTCCATCAAAACTTTAATCTTTTTTTCGATGGGCTTGAGATGTCTCGCCAACATCAGAATCGTTCCGAACAGATGCAGCTTCATTCCCATATGGGTGAGGGGGGAATTCGCCGCTTTGTACCCAGACCGGATATTGAGGTTGTGATTTCGGATTTTACCTTCCATCGCAATCGGAAGCTGCTTTTTGGCACACAAACAGCGATGGTTGAGCTTAATTATTGCTTGCAAGGGAAGCGAGAGATTCATGTCGATGGAGCCCACTACGAATATGTTCCGGGAAGCTGCTCGCTCCAGTTTATGAATGAAGTGGATGTTGAATTTCAATTTACCGGGAATCATCCTTATCTGATGCTGGGTATAGGTATTCCTGTTTCAACGTTTCATCATTACATGGCGGAGGTTGGGGGCACGAGATCCTTCGACTTCTTTCAAATTATGGGCCAACGCTCATTCCAAATGTTTCAGGAGGCGATTGACCCAGCAGTCTCTGTTATCCTTCAGCGAGTTTTGCAAAGCACCCAATCTAGTGGCACCAAGAATATCGAAATGGAATGCCGCGTATTGGAACTCATTTCCAGTACTTTTCAGTCCTTCCTGATTGACGGAGATTCATCTCAAGCTAAACTGCCTAAACGTGATTGGCACAAAATTCGGGAAGCAAGAGACATCATACTGGAACGAATGACAGATCCCCCCACACTGATTGAATTGTCCCGGATGATTGGTTTGAATGACTGCAAGCTCAAAAAAGGATTTAAAGAACTGTATGGTACTACGGTTTTCGGGTACTTGCGGGATAAGCGGCTAGAGAAGGCCTACCAGTTGCTGCAGCAGGGAATGTTGAATGTGACTGAAACTTCCTGCGAAGTAGGTTACTCCAATTGCAGCTACTTCTCTGAGGTATTCCGTGATAAATATGGCGTGAACCCGGGAGAATTTATTCGTCATTCTGCCGCTAGGCGCGATTCAAACAATCGCATTGAATTCCTGTAGACTGCTCTCCTTGAGAGCAGTTTTTTTGTTGCTCGGATATCCTTATAACCAGTCCAATAGTCCGGCTGCTGGTAGAAGGTCATCTTGGATGCGTAGTACCATGGATAGGAAAGGAGAGGGTATGACTTGAAAAGTAGATTGGTTATTATGTTTCTAATTGTCTTGGGCGGGATGATATCCATAGCTGCTTTCAATCCTATCATTGGTCCACTTTCACGTAATCTGGGACTGAGTGATGTTCAATCCGGAAGCTTAGTATCGATTGCAGGCTTATGCTGGCTCCTTGGCGGATATTTCTGGGAAAAGCAAACGTTCATGAGCCGCAAAATCCGGTTAGCTTCCATTATAATTATCTATGTGGCGACGCTGATTATCTTTGCGCGGTTAGCTGACTACTCGACACAAGCTAGCAGCTCAACCAGCTTGTTTTGGAGTTTCTTCTTGCTGCGGGCGATCGCTGGTTTCTTCTTTGGCGGCATTCCAGCACTAGCCCAAGCCTATATCATGGGCTGGACAACAGAGGAAACACGGACCCGAGGCATGGCCTTGTTCGGTGCTGCCAATGGATTAGGTTTCGTGTTAGGACCTGCGATGAGTGGCGGCATGGTGGCACTGGGTCTTACAGCTCCGATGTACGCGGCTGCTCTCCTGCTTTTTCTGCTTGCGATCCTATTTCTAGCTGCGATTCCAAAAGAACAGGAAAAGGCCATAGAGCGTCAGGCCAATGCACTGTCACCTAATGATGGACGGATTCGCCTCTACTTGTGGATCGGGCTGGTGCTATCGTTTGCCTTAAATATCGTTCAGGTAACGATTGGATTCTATGTGCAAGATAGATTGGGGTACAGTGCCAAGCAAGCTACTCAGTTAATTGGGCTTGGGCTTGCTATTTCCGGTGTCATGGTCGTGCTATCGCAAATTGTCATAAGCAAATATCTCATGTGGCCATATAAGCGGATCATCATCATTGGACTCACTTTTGTCGCTTTGGGATTGGCGGGGCTTTTAACGGTTATCCGTTTCGCTTACTTAGATTTTGCTGTACTCGGAATCGGAATCGGATTTACTTTGCTCGGATATAGTGCCGGAGCCTCTGCAGCCGTTCAAAATCATGAACAAAGAAGTGTTGCTGCTTACATTGCCGCTTTGCAGGGTGGAGGATCATGCTTAGGACCTATCGCAGGCACGGCTTTATATACCGCCAATTCGGCATTTCCTTACTCCTTTTGTGTGCTTTTGATTGGCATGTCCAGCTTTTTTGTTCTGAGGAAAAGGATATCTGCGCCAGTTAAGGCTTTTCAGGAAATGGACTGTTAAGCAATACAATGAAGGGGCCCTGCATTTTGCGGGGCCTCTTTTGTTACCACAATAATATGTTTTTGGGTTATGATTCCAGCAAAAAGTGTCATTATTGCGAAGTTGAGGGAACTACAGTCCGCTATTCTAGCCAAAAGTATCCATATCGCGGGGGTGAGGGAACTCCAGTCCGCTATTTTGCTGTTTCAAGGCAAATTCAGCGTTTTTCGTGGAAATAAGACCCTGTAGTTCCGCTAATGCCCTAGCATCCCTGCTATTTGCCAAAATAGCGTCCTCTAGTTCCCTTAACAGGTTTTGTCGCTACGAAGAGGCTGATCTCTCAGGGCGGCGAAGCTGGTTTTCTCGTATTTCAGCATTATCCAGAAAGAACATATTCGGATTTAATGACATTTGTTCGCTAAAATGCGGAAATGTTACGCGATTTGCGATTTACGGTCCTTGAAAACAGGTGATAATCTAGGTTGGAGAGAGCGAGGGAGGATTTTGAATGAGAACTTTCACAAAAAATAGCGCTTTACTGCTTATGACATTACCTGGTTTGCTTCTATTGATTGCGTTTCATTACTTGCCCATTGGCGGCATACTGATCGCGTTCAAAAATTTCCGTTATTCGGGGGGAAGCTTCTTCACGAACTTCCAAAATAGCCCGTGGGTCGGCTTCAAAAACTTTGAGTTTTTTTTGAAAGCGCCGGATGCATTCCTTATAACACGCAATACCGTCGTCTACAATTTGATATTTATTGCATTGGGTTCTCTAATTGCCCTATTTCTTGCAATCGCTTTAAATGAGATCAGAAATAGACGGCTAGCCAAAGTGTATCAGACGACGATCTTGCTGCCCTATTTTCTATCATGGATTGCGGTCAGCTACCTGTTCTACGGATTTCTTAGCGTCGATAAAGGGATCATCAACCAATTGATTCTGCAGCCGCTTGGCATAGATGCCGTGCAGTGGTACAGCGACACCAAGTATTGGCCTTATATCCTTGTCTTCACTAATATATGGAAATATGCCGGTTATAATTGTATCGTCTATTTGGCCTCGATTACGGGGATCGCTCATGAATACTACGAAGCTGCTGCACTTGATGGCGCGTCCAAATGGCAACAAATTCGCCATATTACGATTCCATCCATCTCCACAGTCATAACGTTACTCGTGCTGTTAGGAATCGGACGAATGTTTTTTGCGGATTTTGGTTTATTCTATCAGGTTCCCATGAATTCCGGTGCCCTGTTTGACGTCACCAATGTAATCGACACTTACGTTTTCCGGGCATTGATGAATAGCGGGGATATCGGAATGTCTTCAGCCGCAAGTACGTTCCAAGCGTTCGTAGGATTTATATTCGTTCTTTTATCGAACTACGTGGTTCGAAAAATAGATAAAGACAAAGCCATTTTCTAAGGGGGGAGATCGATGAAATCTGCTATAAAAATCAATTCCATATCGGCTACGGCCAACTTGATTATTCACGCGTTGTTTATCCTAATGGCTTTGACTTGCGTAGTTCCGCTGCTCCTGGTGGTAGTGGTTTCCATAACCGACGAACAATCCGTAGTTATTGACGGATACAGGTTCTGGCCTCAGCAATTTTCATTGGAGGCTTACAAGTACCTTTTGCAGGAAGGTAAAACCATCATTCAAGCTTATGGCGTAACAATCTTCGTAACCGTCGTAGGGACGATATTGAGCCTGTTCGTTATCTCATCATTTGCGTATCCATTGTCTAGAAAGGATTTTGCCTATCGCAAGCTATTTACCTTTCTGGTGGTCTTTACACTGTTATTCTCAGGTGGCATGGTCTCCTGGTATATGGTGACGACGCAACTCTTTCAACTCAAGAATAATGTGTGGGCATTGATCGTTCCGTATCTATTTAATGGATGGTATGTAATGATCATGAGAACTTATTTCATGACATCGATTCCTGACGGGATTATTGAATCAGCCAAAATCGATGGAGCCGGTGAATATCGAATCTTCTTTTCTATTGTGTTACGGCTGTCCTTGCCAGGCTTAGCGACGATCGGTCTATTCAGTTCCATTGTATATTGGAACGATTGGTGGCTGCCCCTTATGTTAGTTCAAGATGACAAGATATTGAATATTCAATATTTGTTATATAAAGCGCAGAGTACAGCGGACTTCCTATCCTCCGTGAGTGGACAGAATTATGGGACCGTTATGCAGATTTCGCCACCTTCGCTTACGGTTCGAATGGCGCTTGCCGTGGTTGGAATAGGCCCGATTGTGCTCGCTTATCCGTTTTTTCAAAAGTATTTTGTCCAGGGCTTGACAGTAGGTGCAATTAAAGGCTAAATCCAATCATATTGGTTAGCATAGATACTCACAAATTGGGAGGTTATCAAGATGGCAAAGGGGAAAAGGCAGATGCAAGCGTTGACAGTGGGGATGTTGTCACTGTCCATCGTATTAGCAGGCTGCAGCAGCAACAGCAATCAGGCAAGTGTCACCACTACGCCAAGTCCGAGTGCCAAAGGGACTCAAGCGGAGTTAGCGCCGTATCAAATCGACTGGTATATCATTGGCACAGCACCTCAACCGGATAATGAACTGGTAGAAGCCGAAATTAATAAGATTACGCAACCAGCAATCAATGCTACGGTCAAGATGCATGTTATTCCTTTCGGGGATTATGACAACAAGATGACTGCGTCCCTGGCAACCGGCGAGAAGGTAGATCTCATGTTTACCTCCAATGGGAATATGAACTACAATACGATGGTAGGGAAAGGGGCATTCGTCGATCTGACGGATAAGCTCGATAAATTAGCGCCTGATGCGAAAAAGCTGTTGTCGGAAGGTTTCTTGCAAGCCAGCGCGATTAAGGGACGAAATTACACGTTGGCTGCGTATAAGGAGAAGGGCTCATGGCTCGGCCTTATAGCAAGTAAAAATTTGATGGAAAAGTATAAAATCAATATTTCTCAAATGAAGAGCATAGAAGATATGGAACCAGCTCTAAAAATCATCAAAGAGAATGAACCGGGAATTACGCCATTTCTAGCTACCATGACAACCCGAGCTCCTAATTTTAATAATCGGGACTTCTGGAATGTATCGCCGATTCAATCGCTTATGTTGAAAAAGGACGGAAGCGGCTATACACTGGAGTTGGATGAGCCGGCCTACATGAGTACGTTGAAAACGATGAATAAATATTACAAGGCGGGATACATTCCGGCAGACGCGGCTGTTAAGAAGGTTACCAATGATGACAAAGCCAAAGCTGGCTTTATACTCTCTCAATTGAAGCCGTATGTTGATGTTCAAGTGGGGAATGCAATCGGAATACCGATGGTGTACCAGAACTTTGGCAAGCCGATTACTACAACCAACGATTTGGTCGGCTCTATGATGGCTATTCCTACGAATTCCAAAAATCCTGACCGCGTATTGATGTTTTATAATATGATGTATGCCAATGAGAAACTGATCAATTTGGTAGGGCGGGGAATCGAAGGCAAGCATTATGTCAAAAAAGGTGATAAACGGATCGACTATGCACCAGATACGGATAATGGGAAAAAATCAGGATACAAGCCCAATACGACTTGGGCGTATGGTAACCAATTCCAGACCTATTTGATGCCTGGCGAACCGGACGATATCTGGGCGCAATTCAAGAAATTCAATGACGAATCAGAAATTGTTCCGGATTTGGGCTTTAACTTTGACAGCTCGACTTTAACGTCAGAAGTCGCAGCCATCAAAAACGTGGAAAGCGAATTTAGGCCGATCTTGGAAACCGGTTCGGTTGATCCGGAAGCTTACGTGCCCAAATTCAAGGAAAAGCTGAAAGCGGCAGGCATTGATAAGGTGCTTCAGGAAATGAATAAGCAATATGACAGCTGGAAAGCATCAGCTAAAAAATAAAATGGTTGTGGACAGGAGGAGAAGTAATGAAAGTTCCGTCTCGCATGCTGGAAAGTCGTTACTTCTCCAGCCTGTTCGTTTATTTATCGACTTTAATGGCGGTCGTTGTGCTCGCTGTATCCTTTATTTTGTATCTCCAGTTTGTGAAGATCGAACAGAGAAAAATCTATACGTTTTCCGAGGAATCGTTGTCGCAGATCAGTTCGGCGGCGGATTCTGTGCTGGAGAATGCCAAAATGGCCATAGCCCAAATTCTGCTCGATAAGGATATGTCCAAAATTTTCTATCCAGCAGCGACCGATCCCGTCGATATGAAAAACATCACGGATAGGCTCAATCTGATTGCTTCAATGCCGTTCCTCCATTCCGTCTATCTGTACAATGGCAAGCTGGATGTTTATTATATCAGCAATTACGGCTTGCAAAAAAAATCCAATGTGGATGATCAAGAGATTGTGGATATTATCAAGGATTTTAAACCAGATATGAATTTGAAACCGATTACACGTACCATCAAAAGGCAATCCAACTTCGTCGGAATCGAATACAATGTGTATACCTTTATTTATTATGAAGCAACGGGCTTGGAAGAAGGAAGCGCTATCGTCTTGAATGTCTCTGATTCCTGGATGAAGAAGGTCATTGAAGGCATGGATAAGAACCGCAATGGAAGCATCATCATGATGGATTCGCAAGGAGTTATGTTCAGCAGCATCTATAAGAACAGTATGCTAAGTGCCTTATCGGATCAAGAATTTGTGCAGGATATCTTACATTCCAAAGAAAAGTCGGGACATTTCATCGGAAAAGTGGATGGCGTTAAGTCTTTAATCACGTTCGCCTCATCGGATTCCCTTGATTGGAAATTCGTCCGCTATACGCCTTATGAGGTAGTCGTTAAGGATGTCAATACGATGAGAACGAGAACGCTGGGAATTTGCCTGTTGCTGATCGTCGTGGGCTTTGCGTTGTCTTATTTATCTTCCAAGAGATTGAACCGCCCGATGACCGCTATGCTGAAGAGAGTTGGGATACAAGATCAAGCTTTAAGAGAAAACTCCTACAAATTGAAGCAGGATTTCTTAAGACAATGGATGTTATCGGATGGTCAAGTTTCTAAGCCTATTCTGATAAAGCAATTGGAACATTTCGAGATTAGTTTGGATACCCATAGTCCCATTGTGATACTCCTTTTGAAAATCGATCACTTCAAAGAATTTTCTATGCAGTATAGCTTCAAGGACAGGGGTTTGTTCCGATTTGGAGTTATGAATATTGCTTCGGAGATTCTATCCGGTTATATGTCTTGCGAAGCGGTGGATCTCGGAGATGATCACGTGGTCTTCATGATGAATGAAAGTAGAGGTGTAGATCTCGATAAACTGATTTCGGACATTCAACAGGCGATCAATAAGCATCTTAAAATGTCGGTTACGGCCGCTGTCAGTCGACTCGGTGTAGACATTTGGGATTGCCGTCAATGTTATACGGATGCTCTTGAGGCTTCTCAGTTCCGGGTCTTTTACGGGTGGGGCTCGCTAATTCACGCGGAGCTCACGGCTGAAAGAAACTGTCGAACGTTCCGCTACCCGATTCAACAGGAGGAGCAGTTGACGGATGCTTTGATGTCAGGACGGATGGAAGATGTGAAGAATCTTTGCTCTGTGATTCTGGCGTCGACGGAAGGGTATGCGTACAAAGATCTTCAACTGACCGTATTCCGCTTATTTTTTGCCGTTAATATGGTCGTAGATACGCTCGAGAAGGCGTCTGGATACGGATTCTCTATCAATTTCGGTGAAGTGTTTGCAGCGTTATCTGAATTAGAGCGGCTCTCGGATATTCAGAACCAATTTCTGGAGTTGTTTCAACGTATTGAAGAGAAGCTGGGCGAGCGAAAAAACACCCGATATGATGAATTGATGCGGAGAATACGCGGTATCATTGAATTGCAGTATATGAAAGATGATTTAAGCATTGATAGTATCGCGGATATTCTGAATATGTCTTCCGTTTATTTGGGCAGATTGATCAAGAAATATACATCTAAGACCATTAACGACTACATTATAGAAGTCAGAATCGAGAAATCAACGGAAATGCTAGCCTCTTCGAATAAGACGATTACGGAAATATCCAAGGATACGGGCTTTGCCAGTATGAGCTATTTTGGCAGAGTGTTCAAAAAAATACAAGGGATTACGCCAAACGAGTATAGACAAAAAATGAGGGATACGTCCCAGACGAACGGAAATGAAAGTTGATGTAGAGGTGAAACAAATAAGGAGGGATTAATAATGTCAAAAATGATTAAATTCGTGAACTTACATAAACGTATCCTTAGTTTGTATTTAGCTCTTCTGCTGGTTTGCATGTCGCCGATGTCCGCTTTTGCTGCGGTACCCGCACTTCCCGGACCGTCGAATCCATTGAACTATGATGATTTTGCAGGAGGAGGCACCTTCAAGTCGGTTTGGGCCAATTGGTATAACCAGAGTGGAGGTACGGGCACCTTTGCGAAGACGACAATTGACAGTCGGACTGTCGGGAAATTCACGCAGACGCCAGCTTCGAGCTCGTCATGGGCCAAGTTTGAACCTCAGCATGACAAAGGTAATTTTGTCGGCTATCGCTATGTAACTCTGGAAATGAAAAATTCCGGATATGCCAACAGCCGAATACGATTCGAAATTTCCGATGATACAGGAAAAACCTATGATTTATCCAGTGGGTTCATAGCGGTTCCGACGGATTGGACCACGTTTAGTTTTGACATGAATAAATTCCCGAAACTTAACAAAAAAAGTGTTCATATTGCGATATGGCTGAGCCAAACGAGTGGACAATATGGAGAAATGTTACTCGACAATATCAGAGCTACTTCCGTTCAAAGTGGCGCAGCACCAACGATTACGGGGATCAGTGTGAACACAAGCTCCGGAGATGAGAATACGCGGTTTACCTTTAAGGCAACTTATACCGAAGTGGATAATGAGAAGCCGTTAGCGATACAAGTCATTGTAGATGATAAGGACATTTATGAGATGGACGAAGTAGATCGAGGGGATCTTACCTATACGGATGGTAAAGCCTATTCATTCTCGACGAAACTGGCAGCGGGCAATCATACGTATTATTTCCGTACAGGTGAAGGGACATCAGATCAGGTTAAAACGACAAGTCAAAGTATAGCAGTCGGCAGTGTAACGCAAACCGTCGATGTAAATGATAATGTAATTGGAAGCGTTTACAATCAATTTCAATATGCAGGAAACGGTTGGATATACGATACTGCTCCAGCGGGAAGCTATCAGTTGGATAACCATTATTCCTCAAATGCGAACGATACGGCCTCGTTTCCTTTTATCGGAACCTTGGTGAACGTTTATGGTGCAAAGGACCCTGCTGGCGGCATTGCCGCAATCTCCATTGACGGGGGAACGGAGCTGAATGTTGACACATATGCTTCCTCTAGACAAGACAATGTATTGCTTTACACAAGTCCACAACTGTCTAAAGGGATTCATACCGTAAAAGTGAGGGTCACTGGGCAAAAGCAAGCAAGCTCGACAGGAACCCGCATCTCTGTTGATCGGGTGCGTGCAACGCTCTATGTCGGGAGCTTGATCGACAGTATCAATGTTTCTCAAGGGGGATACAGCTCAGGGGATTACAAATATGCCACGGTTACTGCTACGGATTCCTTGAGTGATACCACCTATCAGGTCTTGGACGGTGCCAACGTAGTTGCTTCCGGAAACATGAAGGATGAGGGGAAGACGTGGGGGAAACGGGTATATGCCATTGATTTCTCATCGTTGGCTCAGACGGGGACGAATTTTACGATCAGAACGAATGGCGTTTCTTCTTACGCTTTTCCTATTCAGGCAAACATGTGGAACTCTTATAAGGATGAAATGACGGCCTTCTACAGGCTGCAGCGCACGAACGATACAACCATAGCTTATCCGGCTGGCTACAGTGATATAGCGCCATCCACTAAATTATTCCACCCGGATTCATTTCTGGATGATGCCTACAATTATGATACAGGTGTCCATTATGACCTGTCGGGAGGCTGGTTTGATGCTGGCGACTATGGCAAGTACGGTGGAAACCAATGGGTACAAGGCGAAATCGCGTTGTCCTATGCCAGACATGCGAATTCAGCCTTGGTTAACTATGATAATGATGCCAATGACATTCCTGATTTGATTGACGAGGCCAAGTATGGCAGCGAAAACTTAATCAAATTTGCTAATCAATTCGGCGGAGCTATGTATAGTATCAAACATACGGCAGGTTTTGTGCATCCTGAGAAAGTGACGGATAATATCGTCGGTACGCAAGATGATCCTTATTTTGTACCCATTGTCCAGGTAGGGGGTTCTGGGAAAGCAGCCGGCTCTCTGGCTGCAACGGCGCGTGCCATCAACATAGCTTTGGCAGGCGGTAAAATTGCTGCAGCCAAAATAGCGGAAATGCAGTCATTTGCCACGGCATGTGCCAATGCTGCTGTTACTTTCTACAATTATGCCGTAGCCAATCAGTATGGATCACAGGGATCTTATGAAACGATTGGCGGGATTCCGAATACCTTGCTATGGGCGGAAGTAGAACTATACCTGCTGACGAATGATGATGCCTACAAAAATAGCGCGCAATCGCGAATTGCACCACTTACCGAGAACGATATCAAATCGACGAACTACTGGGATTTGCGCCCAATGACATTGGCGGAGTTTTATCCAGTTGCCGATGCGGCAGCACAGGTGCAAATCCAGAGTCTGCTTAAGAAACAAATGGCATATTTCGTATCTTCGATGGACGATACACCCTATGGGGTGCTGAACGAATTTAGCAATTTCGGCGTCAATGAACCATTGGCATCGTATATTGGCGATGCGATCAGGTACAATGAGCTTTTCCCTGATCCGGCCGTCATGCGCGCTGCTTTGAAGGGACTGTATTGGATATTCGGCAATAATCCGTGGAACATGAGCTGGGTTTCGGGCATTGGTACCGATTACGTGGACTTCCTGCATACGCATCTGGATGAGGATTCCTACGATCTGAACAATAAAGGGGTCGTGATCCCGGGAGCGATGGCATCCGGGCCTAACATGAAGGATACGAAGGATCCAGCAAGTGTAAGCCCATGGTATATGGACAGAGGTCTATACGCAGACGATATGAGCCAATGGCGGTATAATGAATTCAGCATTAGCATTGTAGCCGGACTATTTTATTCGATTATGGCCCTTTCGGATACGCACGGATCTTCAATTGGGGGGACGGAGCCGATCAAGCTGCCGATTACTTCCCCGCAAACCGGAGATTTCGTGACGGGGGATGTGACTATTTTTGCCCAGCCTAATGCGGCTTTGAGTGCGGTGGAATCCAATGTAGCTGGCAGTGTCTATGCACCTATGACCGTCACAAATGGGATTTACTCGGATATTTATCACGCAGATGGCGATGCCCCCTATACCAATAAGCGAATTTATGTAAGAGGCACCGATGCGCTCGGAAACTTCACTTATAGCGCTGCTCATTTCACGGTTGCTGCTCCACTGCCAGATCCTGCGCATCCGCTCCTGTATGATGACTTTGACGACAAGGGAACTTGGGGGAAATCCAAACAGGGATGGGTCAACTGGTACAATCAGAATGGAGGCACAGCCGAATTTAAGGAAATCACAGCAGATGGGCGAACGGTTGGTCGATTTGCACATACGCCAGCATCAGCTGCATCGCAAGCCAAGTTTGAACCGTGGAAAGATACAGTGGACTTATCCGGCTATAAATATATCAACTTCGTGATGAAAAACCCTGGCTACCCGAACAGTCAAGTCAATATAACCGGTCTCAGTCCCGGTTGGATAACCGTTCCGAACACCTGGACAACGATCTCTTATGATTTGGATCAAAATACGAAATTAGATAAAAAAGCGGTTCATCTGGAGCTGTTCCTCAAGCAGACAACCGGCGTTTACGGCGAATTGCTGATCGATGAAATCTATGCCTCCAATCAAGTCAGCGGCACAGCGCCTACGATTACGGGAGCTGGCTTGAATGCAGCGGCAGGCAATGAGGCGACCTTGTTTACCTATCAAGCTACTTATACCGATGCAGAGAATCAGAAGCCATTCCGGATGCAGTTGATTATCGACGGTGTAATTAAAGATATGCAGGAGTTGAACGTAAACGATACAACTTATACGGATGGCAAAACCTATACGTTCACTACCAAGCTGCCAGCGGGAACGCATTCCTACTACTTCCGTACAACCGATACAACAACGAATGTCGTAAGTACGGCTTTGCAGACAGGGCCAACAGTACAACCGGGAACGAATACGAAATATGAAGCAGAGAACGCAGTTCTTTCTGGAGGAGCTGTTGGGAAGAGCAATCATACCGGATATTCCGGAAGTGGATTTGTTGCTGGTTACGGTGCCGTAGGAGCGGGAACTACATTCACTGTCAACGCGAATGAATCCGGCAATCATGAGGTTACCTTGCGATTTGCCAATAGCAACCCAACGGCAAGAACGCTTAGCATTTATGTGAATGGGATTAAAATAAAGCAGACCAGTCTCCCGAATATAGGCAATTGGGAGACATGGGGGAATAAGACGGAAGTATTGCTGCTTCATGCTGGCACCAACACGATCGCTTATCAATTTGATTCAGGTGATAGCGGAAGTGTCAATCTTGATTATGTGATTGTTAATTAGACCCCAGTAGGCACCAAACGCTTGCGTTTCCGCTGTTCGTTCAGAAGCATTGCCATGTACGGTTGGATGGAACGCGATTCTTCCGTTGCGAAAGCTGGATAGGCAAGGTTTCTCACTTCAAGTGGATCGTTCGTTACATTGTAAAGCTCATATTCCTCGGGAACAGGCTCGGTTTTCACTGTCATGCTGCAGTGAGCCGAGTCTGTTCCTTTAACCGTTTCAAGTGTCACATCACGCTTCCCTGGCTGGCTCCAGAATTGAGGGTTGTCAAAATAGCGCGTGTATTTCCACAACTCTTTATTCTGATGTCTGGTTAAATAGACAAGAATGGTTTCGATGTGATTGGGCTGGATAACAGACGGATAAGGAACTCCTAAAGGATTAACCTGATGTTGGCCACGCGTCACATCGTCATCCGTCATAAAGTAGATCGGCTCATCCATAGGATCAAGCTCTTCAGGGAAACCCAGAATAGAGGCAGAAAGATCCCGTCCGATCAAAGGGCGTACTTCACTGAACCGCTGTTTCAAGCGATTTTGGATCTCTCCCGCATCGGCATGAGCGAGTCCCAACAGTGTCGGCAGCAGATCAACATGGCTCGTTAGTTTATCGATATTCTCATGTTGTGTGAACAAGTGGGGGTTATGAATGATAAGCGGCACATGCAGCATTTCTTCGTAAGCGCAGTACCATTTTTGATGCAGATCCCCATGAGAACCAAGCAAATCGCCATGATCCGAGGTGAAGATGACAATCGTTTGCTCATAAAAGGAAGAATGCATCAGGCTGTCCAAGACCTTGTTCGCCTGCTCATCGGCATTTTTCTGCAGCTGGTAGTATAACTGACGATAGTGAGGGTGATTCCAAATGGGCTGCAGCGCTCGCGGGTAGGTATCTCGATAGCTTGCTTGGCATCGCGGTTTGGTACTCAGGTCCTCAGACTGGGTAGGCGGGGGACTTACCTGCGGCATAGGTTCTACGGCGAAATTGAACAGTGGATTATGGGCTGTCAAAGCGCCATATAACACAATATCATGGGGGTTCAAGAAGGATGAAACGATCAGCCAAGGCTGTTCATCTCCTTGGGTCTGTTTCCTATGATCAAGCGACTCGATGAGTTCAACCACTTCTTCCGCATACACGACGTCCCGGCCGCTTACACCGCTGGAAGCGGAAGAAGCGGAATTTCTAGGATTTTTCCCGTGTGGCTCAGGTCCGACCCAATCCGAGAATCCGTAATTGCCAAGGGGATTAGCCTGAATGTATAAGTCGGATTTCCTAACATCAGGGACACCGTTTGCAGGGTTATAACTCGTTAAGCTTTGGTGTGTGCCTGGCGTGACGATGTCCTCATGCGAAATATGCCATTTACCTTTATAGAAGGTACGATAGCCTGCTTCCTGAAAATAATCGCCCATCGTGGGCACGGTGTTTTGGTTTAACCAAAACATATCCGAGTCGAAGGCATCCTTGGCGATGCCGTTCGTCTGGCTGACACCATGCAGGGACGGATATTGCCCCGTAAATAAGGTGGCTCGGCTGGGACAGCAAGCAGCGCTGTCGATGTAGTGTCGATGAAATTCAAGACCATTGGATCTTAAACGCTCGTGTGCAACAAAGTTGTTTTTGCGCCATACGTGGGTGTCATGGCTTTCATAAGGAGGCGGATATCGTTCCTCATCGACGAGTATGACAAGAATGTTAGGTTTCTGAGGAATTGGCTTTTTGCTCATATTCGATCACTCCGTTGCTCGTTTTTAGAATATATGAGGGGGAGTTTTCCTGCATGCCTTCGTTCGAGAGGAGAACAGCACTTCGTCAGATCCTACTAGAGGCTGCTCGCTAGGTAATGAACCTCTTGAGTCAGCCTCTTTCTTGTGTTCAACCGCAATTGGCTGATTTTAACCGTACAGTGGCGGACATTCTCTTGTGAAAATGATAATCTTTCTCATAAGAAAGATGATAAGTTGAATGGAGGAACTTCGATGAAAACCAAAACACTCGCTTCAAACATTCCGTTGCCAAGTTCAACGCGTAAAAAAAGAGCTTGGAAAACGAAGGACATCCTTGTGGCAGGGATGATTGCGGTTGTTTTCGCGTTTATACAAATTGGCGCAACATACGCATTCATGGCTATGACTTCAGCCGTTGGCCCTGTGTATGCCCGACTGCTCAATGGGCTGTGGTTCATGTCTGGCTTCATGGCTTTGGCAATTATCCGCAAGCCGGGTATTGGCTTTGCTTCTCAGATCATTGCGGGTCTTGTGATGAGTCCGCTCACCCCGTTCGGGATTATGATGCTATTCGGAACCTTTGTGAATGGATTGCTCACGGAGCTGGTTTTTCTGGTGACGCGGTACAAACGGTACAACACGGCGGTCATGGTGATTGGAATGAGTATGTTAAGTCTGATATACACGTTGGCAGAGTATGGATCTTCTGGTTATGGGGGGCTTTCAACGCCAATTCAAATCGGGCTTTTGACATCCAGCTTAATCAGTGGCGGGCTGTGCGGATGGTTGTGCAAACGGCTGACGGATTCGCTGCTGAAGACCGGGCTGCTCTCAGGCTATGCTGATGCGCACTCCTAGAGCTAGGGGAGCGTGCGGACAATGAGTATCGAAGTTGAGGATGTCATCTTTACTTATGCAGGAAACAGCAGGATGACTAGAAGCGGTCTTTCTATGCAAATTGCAGAGGGGGAAACGGTCTTGCTGCTGGGCCCATCCGGATCGGGCAAAAGCACGCTGGCACTATGCATGTGCGGCCTAATTCCACATGCAGTTGTAGGGAATATGAAAGGACGGATCCGACTTGCGGGTGTCGATACCCGAGAGACAGAGCCCGCTGAATTGGCCGAGGTGATTGGCACCGTTTTTCAAGATCCGGATGCTCAGATCATCATGATGACAATAGAAGATGAAGTGGCGTTTGGTTTGGAAAATATGGGGGTGCCCGCTGGTGAAATGAGCGCGCGGATTGCTGAAGCCCTACGCATGGCAGGCTTATCGCTACCCAGAGGGACGCCGATTGATCAGCTCTCAGGGGGGCAGAAGCAGCGGCTTGCCCTTGCTTCCGTGCTGGCGATGAAGCCGGCAATACTCCTGCTCGATGAGCCGACAGCTAATCTGGATCCGGTAGGAACGGCTCAAGTATTCAGCACGCTGCGCAAATTGAAAAGGTCCGTCAGGCCAACGATTGTGCTTATCGAACATAAGCTGGATGGCCTGATGGATCTGGTTGACCGTGTCGTTGTGCTGGATCATACGGGGGCACTGGTATGCAGCGGGTCGCCCAGAACCCTATTTGATGACAAGGCTGCGGAGCTGCATCGTCTTGGGGTCTGGTTTCCGCAAGCTGTAGAGTTGACATCTACTCTGCGAACTGCTGGCTTCCCGATCGCAGGTAGACCGCTCTGTTTGAATGAACTGGCTGAGATGGTACGGCATACACTGCTTGCCAGGGGGGACATGGAAGCAAGAGAAACACAATCCGCATCATCAAAAGGCAGAGCAGGCAGGCCGTTGCTGGACATACGTCCAACGGCCTGTTTGTCCCGAAAAAGCAGCTGGTTAAAGCCGCTCTCGCTGCAAGTGCATCAAGGACAATTCTGGGCGATTGTCGGAGAGAATGGAGCTGGCAAAACTACGCTAGCTCGCCATATCATGGGTCTGATTCCGACGCGGCCAGGTACGATTTATATCGATGGTTCCGACGCGACAACGTTGCCTGCGAGCGAACTTGCTCGCAAAATTGGTTATGTCTTTCAGAATCCGGAGCATCAGTTCGTCACGGAACGGGTGAAGGATGAGATAGCCTTTGGTTTGAAAAATCTAGGCTGGCAAGCGGAAGATATTGCAGCTAGTGTGGAGCGCCATCTTGCGCGAATTGGTTTAACTGAATATGCGAACGCACATCCTTTTAGCCTGAGCCATGGACAGAAAAGAAGGTTGAGTGTAGCTGTTATGTTGGCGGTCGGTCAGGATTTGCTTATCCTCGACGAGCCAACCTTCGGTCAGGATCAGCAGCATACAGCGGAGTTGATGAATATGTTGACAGCCTTGCAGAGAGAAGGCAAGACAATTCTGATGATTACGCATGATATGACACTTGTTGCTGAGTATGCCGATCATGTCGCTGTCTTGTCTGAAGGAGAATTGCTTCTGTCTGGAACGGTGGACGATCTATTTACTGATGATAAGCTATTGGCCCGAGCCGGGCTAAGACGTCCCCCTGCTGCGGAATTAATTCATCTGCTCTCAGACCTGCTGCCGCGCAGGAACAAAGAGGGCATACGGCCATTTACAACCGAGGATTGGGCCCAGCGGTGCATGGAGGCGCTGGCTTCCTGTAAGGAAGGGGAAGGTGTGCAATGACAGGTCTGTACATCTCGGGAAATTCACGCATTCATGGGCTCAATCCCTTAATTAAGTTAATTGCGGCTGTGCCTGTCATCCTGTTTCTAACCCTGGTGACGGATGCGTGGACACCGCTGGTCTTCATTCTGATTAACAATGCACTTGTGATCCTGGGCGGTCGCATTTCCCCGCGGCAATTCGCGCGAAGCAGCATGCCGATGCTTGTGATGGCCTGTGGAATCGCGGTAGCTTATCCATTTCTAACGAGTTCCCGCATAACGGCTGGCTCGCCGATCTGGCTTGATCTGGGCCCAATCGAAGTGTATAGGGCTGGTGTTATTTATGGCGCAGCAACAGCGCTAAGGTTGTATGCGATTTACAGTGTTACGCTGATGTTCGTGATGACGACAGACCCTTCCGACTTCATTCGGGCGATGATTCAGCAATGGAAGCTGCAGGACCGATTCGGGTATGCCACATTGGCTGTTTTCCGGTTTATTCCTGACCTGCGACGGGAGTTGGAGGCAGTGCGTGCAGCGCATTTTGTAAGAGGGATGGGAGGCACTAACCGGAAAGGAAGTCTTGTAGAACGACTGCGCAGGTATATGGTGCCGCTTCTGGCAGCGGCAATCCGGCGAGCGGAACGCACATCCTATGCGATGGATGCCAGAGGAATCGGCTCGCGTCGCGTGCGCACCTATTATCGGCCGTTTTCCTTTCGCGCGCGTGATTGGATTTTCTTGGCTGCATATTGGTTCATCTCGTTGGCCGTTATTGGTGGGATTGCTCACGCCGGGCTGTTGGGGCGGCTATCATTTATGAAAATGTTCGGTTAGAGAGGAGCGTGACAGATTGAGCATAGCGGATGTGATTCAAGCTCGCAGAACGATTCGGCGTTTCAACGAAAAACCGGTTTCTATAGAACTGATTAACGAACTTTTGGATATTGCTGTCTGGGCGCCGAATCATGGGATGCGGGAGCCGTGGCGATTCATCTGTGCGGCGAGCGATCAGGCAAAGGAGCAGCTGGCGGATGGTGTTGTCAGGGCAATCTCGGAACTCAAACGGTACAAGTGGTTGCCAGGGAAGCTGAAAGAGATGTACAAGCAGAAAATGCAGCAAATACCGGCCATTTTATTTGTTGTTGTCAAACAAGACAAAAATCGTTTGAAACGTGAGGAAGACTTCGCTGCTGCTTGCGCCTTGATTCAGAATTTACAGCTATGCGCATGGGAGCGGGAAGTCGGCATGATCTGGTCGATGGAAGACACGGTATGCGGCAATCCAACCTTGTGCAAGGACATTGGGGTTGGTTCCGATGAATGCGTAGTAGGGATGTTGTATATAGGATATTTCGATCACATTCCCAAATCAAAATCTCGTACGCCAGCGAAGAAGAAAATGACAGTCCTGTAGGAGAAGCGTGCGAAGAGTGAGAAGAGACTCGTCCTTGTAGTTATGGTAAAATGTTCGCAGTCATACTTACGAAACGAGGTCACTCTTATGCATATGTATCTCATCACAGGAGGCTCCAAAGGCCTCGGAGCTGCGCTGACGCGGCAGCTTGTGCAAGACGGCGCTGCGGTTCACTGCATCTCCCGCAGCGAGAACGAGACCCTGCGCCAAGAGGCGCTGCGCGCGAAAGGTGAACTCACCTTTCACGCTTGCGATTTGGCGCAGACCGCGAGCCTGGATGCGCTGCTGGCGCGCATCCTGGACAATCTCGATGGCGTGGAGTCCATCACGCTCATCAACAACGCGGGCCAGCTCGAGCCGATGACATCGATCGGCCGGGCTGACCCGCACGACCTGCAGCGCAGCTTGCAGGTCAATCTGATCGCGCCCGCGATCTTGACGAACAGCTTCATCTGGCTGACGCAGGCGCTGCCGATGAAGAAGCGGGTCGTCCACATCTCTTCGGGCGCGGGGAAGAAGCCCTATCCCGGCTGGGGGGCGTATTGCACCGCCAAGGCCGGGCTCGACATGCTGACGCGGTGCATCGGCGTCGAGCAGTTGAACCAGCCCTACCCGGTGGAGGCATACGCCATTGCGCCGGGGGTGGTGGACACCGATATGCAGCGGGAAATTCGCGCTGCTTCCGAAGACGACTTTCCGCAGGTGCAGCGCTTCATAGGGCTGCATGACAGCGGCGAGCTGCAGTCGCCGGAGGACACCGCGAAGCAGCTGCTTCATTTGCTGCACAGCAATGCATTCGCGCAGGGGGAAATCGCCGATCTGCGTACCAAAAAGCCCGAATCGTAAACGCCGATTCGGGCTTTTGCCTATTGAATGCTGCCCGATACGCTCGGACCTGAGGATAGTTCTGATGTACAGAACTTGCAGCGCGTAGCCTGTGCCGGAATTTCGGACAAGCAATGCGGACACGATTTGGATGTAACGACCTTTTCTTTATGTACTTCTTTTTTACGCAATTTGCCGAGCTGCTTGACCACAAGGAAGATAACAAAAGCAACGATTAAAAAGTCCAAAAACGTCGAGATGAATTGACCATAATTAAATGTTGGCGCACTAGCTTTGACGGCATCAGCCAAAGTGTCATAGTGTGTGCCATTCAATGAAATGAACAAATCATTGAACTTCACTTTGCCTAATAGAAGTCCTACCAACGGCATAATCAAATCATTTACAATCGAAGTAATGACCTTTCCGAAAGCGCCCCCGATAATAACCCCGACTGCCAAATCAAGCATGTTTCCTTTGAATGCAAATTCTTTAAATTCCTTTAACATAGTGAACCTCCAAAGATTGCAATTGTTAGCATTGTAGCATATTTTGCCACGCGCAAACAAATCGTTAGTTCCTGTTTCCGACAATTTATTTAAGCCTGTAAGCGGTTTGATTTTCATTTCGACGGCATGTGGCTATAATGAACATCAAGCAGCGCTTATTTCCAGCTAATTAGAGGGGGAGCCTCATGTCGAACTTGTCGATGGAGAAGAAGTTGATCATCGTCTTTGTTTTTCTTATTATTTTGCCCATCATGCTAACCGGCTATATTTCTTATCAAAACTATTCGAAATCGATTAAGAAAAATACAGGTTTATATGCCACTCAACTCACCAACAATATTACGAATCGGCTGGACGATTACATTGGCGATATGGAACAGATCTCACAAATTCCGCTGTATTTAACCTCCCTTCAACAGCTGCTGGAGGATAAGTCGCAGAGCCTGACGGCTAAACAGGTAGAGATGGAGAACTACATACGAATCATGAACAATATCAAACGAGGCACCAATTCGATCTATATTTTTGATAACGATAATAACAAATATTACATGATTGTTTCTGGCGGGGTTCGCACAGATTTGGCTGAAAGATCGGATCAATGGAAACGTCTGGCCCGGGATGCCGGCGGCAAATCGATTTTCTTGAGCACACAGCAAGTAGCGAATTGGCAAACAGGGAAGTTTGCGTTTACTGTGATTCGGGATATTCGCGATTTCTATACGCAAGAGCCGATTGGAACGATTGCTGTGGATGCGAACATCAGCGTTATTCAGAATTTAGTGCGGGATTTGGAAACGGCAGGCAATGGCAAGGTGCTGATGATCGATCAGAATGATCATGTCATTTATGATACAGAGCAGCAAAGAATGACGGAACGAATTTCCGATGATCCGCTTGTGAAACTGGCCGCAGGAACGTCCGGTGATTTCATCAAAGAGATTAACGGTGTTAAATATTTATGCATTTACTCGCAGTCTCTGAAAACCGGCTGGAAAACGATCATTCGGATTCCCTTGGATCAAATGATGAAAGAAGCGATGCAAACACAGAATATTACGCTGCTTGTGACCTGTTTGGTGGTAAGTTTTGCGCTCTTTGTTTCGATTTTGCTCTCTTTTGCGCTAACGAAGCCGATGAAGCGATTAATGAGATTAATGAAGAAAGCGGAGAATGGTGATCTGGACGTTAGTTATCCTGTGCAAACCCGGGATGAAGCGGGACGGTTGGGCATGCATTTCAATTCGATGCTGGAGCGAATGAAAGAACTGATTGGACAAGTCTATTACATCGAGGGCCGTAAGAAAGAGGCGGAGCTTTCTGCCTTGCAAAATCAGATCAATCCGCATTTTCTGTACAATACGCTGGAAACGATTCGGATGACGGCAGAGATCAATGATGATGAAGAAACGGCGGAAATGATCGCGGCGCTAGGTAAATTATTCCGTCACAGCACGAAGTCGACCAACGGAGTGGTCACACTGGGGCAGGAATTTGAGCATTTGGAAACGTATATCCAAATCGTTAATTACCGCTACCACAACAAATTCACCTTACATTTGGAAGCTATGCAAATGCTGCAGCACTATCCCGTCATCCCCCTGATCCTACAGCCTATTATAGAGAACACTGTTGTTCACGGGCAAACGGAAGCTGGCAATGAAACGATAGATATTCATATCTGCTATGAAATCAGCGGCCATATCCTCACCTTTTATATTCGGGATAACGGGATTGGCATTCGCCAGGAACGCTTGAACATGCTGCATGAGCGGCTCCTAAGCGGAATAAATCCCGATAAAGAGGAGTCGACTACGGGCATTGGTTTGCTGAATGTCGATGAGAGACTCAAGCTTCATTATGGACCTGCCTATGGATTGGAGCTTGCAAGTCAAGAAGGAGAAGGAACGGTCGTCACGTTGACGCTGCCTTATAATTTGTGAAGCCTGGGAGGGTGCTTTCTTATGAGAATTATGATCGTTGATGATGAGGAAAAGATTCGTCTAGGTCTGTCCAAATTGATCGTTAAGGCGTCTGCGGATTATGAAATTATCGGTGTGTATGCCAGCGGAGCTGAATGCCTGGAAGCGTTGCGGGACAATCAACCGGATGTCGTCGTTACGGATATCAAAATGCCCGGCATGTCAGGATTAGAACTTGCAAAGACGATTCATCAATTCTATCTGCATATCAAATGTGTGATTTTAAGTGGATTCGGCGAGTTTGAGTATGCGCGAACAGCCATTGCAGCAGGTGTCTCTGCCTATTTACTGAAACCGGTCGATAAACAGGAACTGTATGAATTACTAGCCAAACTGCAGAGAGAAAATACGAATTCCCAGCAAGCTGCGGTTCCTGTCCAGGAGGATCATCTGCTAAAAAATAGGCTGCTAGGCAAAATAGTTATCCAAGCAGACACCACATCTACGCAGCAATTAGCATGGATTACAGAACTGTCATCCTATTGCGTCGCTGTGATTGTCACGGACACGGTTGTGCCGCGAACGGCTTTTCGACATTGGCTGCAGCTCAATCAACCGAATCGTATTGCCTCCTTGGAGCTGGTCGAGATGGATGAACGAACTCTCGCCATGATCGCTGTTTTTGCTGTGCAAGAGGAAGCAGCGCTGCACGCATTAGAAAACCATATAAGTTACATACTAGCCATTGAGCATGCGTTCCAAGCCTCTGTGGGAATCAGTTGCATACATAGTCATGTCGAAGAACTAGCGGAGGCATATCGCGAGTCGCTGGATGCTATTGAAATCAACTTTTACAGTACTGAGCGATGTCCGCTTTCACGGGCCGCTCATAGTCAGTTTGGCACTCTGCACCGTGTGGAATCTTATCGCAAGCGTGTCTTGGAGAGTATGGAAATTCTCGATGTTGCGGGTATGGAACTGCATTTAAGAGAGATGTTGCGAGAAATCGGTGCGGTGAAGATTCGGATGAATCATCTGATTGAGCTTGTGGAAACGTTGTTCTACGCCTTGCATAAAGAAGCGGGGAAGCGGCCGGAAACAGCGAATCAGGGCGCCGCTCAATGGGATTGGGGAAATGCGCTCAAGCAATGTTTCACGTTTGGTGAAGCCAAATCCTTAATTGAGACTAGTCTCGTAGAAGGCCTCAGCTTGCTGCTGAATGAGAGAAATGTGCAGGGGGCCGGGACCATTTATCAAATCAAAAAAATTATCGAGTTGGAGTATGCGGACTCCTTGGATTTAAACAGCTTGGCCAAACGGGTATTCCTGACGCCGAGTTATTTAAGCAAGCTTTTCAGACAGGAAACGGGCACGACCATCATCGAGTACATCATATCTGTACGTATGAATAAAGCCAAGGAACTGTTGATTAATCAGATGCAGTTGAAAACCTATCAGGTTGGTGAATTGGTTGGTTACCGGGATCCCGCCTATTTCAACAAACAGTTCAAAAAGGTAGTTGGTCTCACGCCAAAGGAATTTAGGGATGTTGTTAGCTAGTTTGTTAGCATAATTTTCGATAATAATGCGAAGATAATACAATAAAAACAAAAAAAGTGCCTATTAATCCCTCCTGAATCGCCATATAATTAGAAATGTAAGCGATAACAAATGGATTTTCAAACTTTCAAGGGGGTTTTTGAAAATGAAAAAGTGGCTAACATCCAGCATGGCGTTAGTATTGGTTATGTCTATAACAGCGGCATGTGGTAAAACAACAGATAACGGCTCGGCAACTACGTCACCTGCGGGAACGAACGCACCGGCAACAACAGATGCAGGTGGAGCTGCTAATGCGAGCGTCAAAGGTAAAATTACTGTCGTTACGCACCGTACCGACTTAGTCGATACAAAGTTCAAAGAGTGGACGGACGCTTTCAAGAAGAAATACCCAGGCGTAACAGAAGTAGCGATTGAATCAATCAAAGACTATGGTCCAACAATGAAAGTCAGATTATCAACAGGCGAGCTGGGCGATGTCAATATGATCCCGGACGGTGTGCCTAATAACAAATTGGCTGAGTACTATGCTCCGCTTAATGACCTTGGCTTGAATGATAAAGTTTATTTCCCTGACATTAAAGCGTCTGATGGCAAAACACTTGGTCTGCCAAGCGGTGTAAATACAAATGGTGTTGCTTACAATAAACAAGCATTTGCCAAAGCCGGAATTACATCCGTGCCCAAAACATTGGATGAACTTTATGCAGCCGCCGAAAAATTGAAAACGGCTGGCATCACGCCATTGGCCACAAACTTCAAAGATAAATGGCCATTGAGCGAGTGGGATATCATTGCTTTTGAAATTTCAGGAGATCCAGAATTCCGTGGTTCGATGACGAAAACAGATGCGCCATTCGCAGAAGGAACGCCGTACAATAAAGCGCTGACCATTCTGAAAACGTTTGTTACAAAAGGATATACCGAGAAAGATTTGATGTCGACAGATTGGGAATCCTCGAAGAAAGATGTAGCAAGCGGTAAAACAGCGATGTACTTCCTAGGAAACTGGGTTATCCCGCAAATTATCGAGAACGGGGCCAAATCAGAGGATATCGGATTCTTCCCTATGCCTTATGACAACAGCGGTAAATACAACGCTAACATGGGCCCTGACTATATGTATGGCGTTGCAAAAAACAGCAAGAACATCGACACAGCCAAAGCATTTGTGAAATTTATGATTGAAGAATCCGACTATGCGGACTATGCGGGTATGATTCCTCCTTTGAAATCCAAAGTATCCACGATGCCGCAGCTCAAAGAATTTCTGGCTATGAAGCCTAACACATTGCAAGGCAAACCGGATCCGGATGCTTACAGTGCAATCGCCAATAAAGCGCAAATCGACTTCATGGGTGGAACGTATGTTCAAAAATTAGTTCTGGCGAAAGATTTTAAAGCGGGATTAGAAGAGTTGAACAAAAAGTGGGCAGATGCCAAAAAAGCGGTAGGTCAATAATCACATAATTCATACCTCTGTTGCGGTCATTCACCTATGAGCGGCCGCAAATAGAGGTCATTTGTGTTCGAATTTTGTTTGAAATTATCGGGAAAAGGAGGGGTTGTCATGCTAAATCTGACCTACAAAACACAGCGTGTGATTATTTTATTATCCTTTTTGACCATTCCGCTCATTTTGCTTGCAACCTTCACGTTCTACCCAGCCCTGCGTTTGGTTCAGCTAAGTTTTACGGATTGGGACGGTGTAGGGAAGTCGTTCAAATGGATTGGATTTGCGAACTACAAAGAAATTTTCTCGAACAGTGAAATTTTTGGCGTCTTTAGCCATAACTTATATTATTTCGTCGGCGGTATCATTCAGAACATTCTAGCTCTGTATTTCGCGATTATTTTGAATTCCAAAATAAAAGGGCGCAATATGTTCCGGGTCTTTTTATTTTTACCTTATATTCTTAACAGTGTCGCAACGGCGTATATGTTCCAGTTTATTTTCAATACCGACCACGGCACACTCAACACGCTTTTGGATGCTGTAGGTTTGGGTGCTTATAAGCAAAGTTGGCTGGGCAATCAGAGCTTGGTCAATATTTCATTAGCATCTGTTTCCTTATGGAAATTCATGGGCTTTAACATGGTCATTTACTTAGGTGTCTTGCAATCCATTCCTGGTGATCTATACGAGGCTGCCAAGATTGATGGAGCGAATGCTTTCAAAACGTTAATTTACATTACCTTGCCAAATATTCGGAAAATCATTGAGCTGAACATGCTGCTCACGGTTTCAGGAGCACTGGAAGTATTCGATATTCCATACATTATAACCGGGGCTGCGCCAGGCAGTGATACTTTTGTAACCAAGGTGAATGATGTTGCCTTTAAATTCAATAACATTGGCTTAGCCTCCGCGATGGCCATCGTGCTGTTAATCATCGTTACAGTTGTTATTACTATTCAACGTAAATTCATTTTGCGCGGGGAGGATTAAATCATGGAAAACAGACTCTCTGCGAGTGTTTTGAGCGTACTCAAATATGTGTCGCTGCTGCTTGCTGTGCTGACTGTGTTGATTCCTCCTTATGTGGTGGTCGTCAATGCCTTCAAAAGTGCAGCGGAATATGCGGCCTCTAGTCCCTTCAGTTTACCAACGAATATCTTTAACTTTGCCAACTTTGCGAAAGTGTTGGAAGTAGGCAAATTAGGTCAAGCATTTAAAAATACAGGCATTATCGTTGTTTCTTCGCTTCTGATTAATATTGTGCTGGGCACGATGGTTGCTTACGCTTTGGGGCGGTTTACTTTCAAAGGGAAAGGCCTGATTCTGGGTGCTTACCTTATTGCTACGTTCATCCCCTTAATCACAACGCAAGTGGCTACCTTCAGCATTATTCAGGGTCTGCACTTATTCAACTCGCGGGGGGCAGCGATCCTGCTGTATGCAAGCACGGATGCTGTGCAAATTTACTTGTATTTGCAGTTTATTAGCAAAATTCCGTATTCCCTCGATGAGAGTGCCATGATGGAAGGAGCTTCCCTTTTCCGGATTTATCGTACGATTATTTTCCCATTACTGGGACCGGCAACGGCAACGGCCATTATTTTGAAAACCATTAATATTTACAACGACATGTATATCCCGTATCTCTATATGCCTTCACAAAAGCTTGGGGTTGTTTCAACGTCACTCATGCGCTTTGCAGGGCCCAATAGTGCGCACTGGGAACTTATTTGTGCGGCCATTCTGATTGTTATGCTGCCGACGATGATCGTTTATTTAATTTTGCAGCGTTTCATTTTCTCTGGAATTGTAAGTGGATCTGTTAAGGAATAGACGGCAGGTGTAGAGAGCGCGACTGACAAAGATAAGGACGTGTGGAAAGTGGAATATATCAAAGGCATGACATGGGGCTGGGTTGGCACTCGTGGGACATGGGCGAATGAAGCCGCAAACTTTTCGATGACGGAAATGACGAAGCTTGGCGTTAATTGGACGGCGATTGCTTTGTCCGCTTTGCAGGATCATCCGCAAGCGACCCAAATTAACTATCAAGATGAGCCTGCGGTGACTGATACCGAGGTCATTTGGGCGATCGACAAAGCCCATGAGTTGGGGCTGAAAGTCTGTTTGAAACCGGTTGTGAATTGTGCGAATGGCGTATGGCGCGCACATATTAATTTCTTTGACATGGACGTGCCCTGTGAGCCCAAATGGAGCGAGTGGTTCGCAAGTTATACCGCATTCATTCTTCATTATGCCGGAATTGCTCAGGATTCAGGCTGTGAAATGTTCTGCGTCGGCTGTGAAATGGTGCAAACCGATCGGCGCGCAGCGGAATGGAGAGCACTGATCAGCCAAGTGCGAGAGGTCTATACGGGCGTTATTACTTATAACTGTGATAAATATCAAGAAACGAATGTGACTTGGTGGGATGCCGTTGATGTGATCTCCTCAAGCGGTTACTATCCGATTGATTCATGGGAAGAACGTGTTGCGACGCTGGAGGCTTTTGCAGCCAAGCATGACAAGCCGTTCTTCTTCATGGAAGCAGGCTGCCCAAGCCGGCAAGGTTCTTCCTTCTTGCCCAATGACTGGGGCCTTGAGGGGCCAGTCAGCCTGGAAGAACAAGACGAGTACTACCGCGTCATGTTGGCGAAGATCGGCAGCAAGCCATGGTTTCGCGGCTTCATGCTGTGGGATTGGCCTGCGCAGCTGTACCCTGAAACCGAGGCTGCGCGCAACGACGACTACTGCATGTACGGCAAGCCGGCTGGGAAGACGATTGAGGCTTTCTATCGTCAGCAGGTTTAAGGATTTGATTGTACCCGCCCGGGTTATGGGCGGGTTTTTTTGTATTTAACGCTCGAACCGCTCAACCACTTCAAAACAAGCGCGGCTGTTATGATACGGGCACTTCCAAGCGTTGACCTTCTGGTCCTTGGCGTAAGGGACGCGGTCCTGGGACACGCGGCCATGCCACTCGCCATGCTCGCGGTCAATGAGGGTCGTCTCGATGAAGTCCCACGTCTTCACCGCAGCTTCAAGGAACTTCTCCTCGCCGGAGGAAGTGTAGGCATTGACGAAGCCGACGACGGCCTCGGCCTGCGGCCACCAATCCTTATCGGCATCAAGGACCTTGCCGTGGCCGTCGGTTTCGTTCCATACGGCTCCGTCTGTGTCCACGCCGTGTTGAAGCACGGCTTCCGCCATCTCTAGCGCCACTTTCTTAACCTTGGCGAGCAAAGCTTCATCGCCAAGGACATGAGCGGCTTCATCTAACAGCCAACTGCCCTCGATATCATGCCCAGGAGATACCTCATGGGAAGTCACCTGCCACTGGGCATCAAAGTACAGCGCAAAACTTTCATTGGACGCGACCACGATATGTTCCAGTGTCACTTCAATCAGTTCTTTCAGCCTGCTGCGCAGATGGGGCAGATCCCAGGCACGAAGCAAGTTCGTGTAGGCTTCCATAATGTGAAGATGGGAGTTCATCGATTTCGCATCATTTTGAGCGTAGATGTTGAAGCGCGCGTTACCTTCTTGCCGTGACCAATCTTGGGCAAATGCCTCATAATACCCTTTGTTTACAGGGTCATAGCTGTAGGCTTCCATCTCGGCATAGAGCTTCTTGGCCTTTTCCAAAACTTCTGGGGAACCAGAGGCCAGATAAAACTCCGATAATGCGTATAGAGTAAAGGCCTGCCCGTAGATATGCTTCCTTGGCTCTAAAGGTTGGCCTTTGTAATCAATCGCCCAATAATAGCCGCCATAAGTTGGGTCATAGAAATAAGTGGTCAAATAGTCATAGGCACGCTGCGCCAAGTGCAGGTATCGCTCTGTTTGGAACACGCGATAACCTCTGGCAAACGTCCATAAAATGCGTGCGTTGAGCACCAAGCCTTTAGGGGCTTCTGCTTGTACGGTCATATCGCTGTCGATTGCACCAAGGAAACCGCCATGTTGTTCATCAACTGTGTAATCTGCCCAGAACGAGAGAAGAGATAGAAGTTCCTTGTGCATCTGCTCAGCTAAAGTTGATTTTACCGTTTCTGTCGTTGTCATTTTGTGCATATCCCCAATCTTTTTTGAAATCGTCTGAAATAGGTAGCACTAATTTCGTTTGTTATGATAATATAATACTAACAAATAGTATACACCAATCTAGCCGTGGTTGCTAAATGAAACGGGGGAACCCTAGTGTCACAAAAGATAACGATGCAAGAGATTGCCGATCGTCTCAGTGTCTCCAAATATGTCGTGTCCAAAGCACTTTCCGGAAAGTCAGGTGTTAGTGAAGCGACCAGGCAGCGTGTCATGCAAATGGCAGGGCAGCTCGGTTACCTTGCGCAGAAAAAAACGCCCGCCCCACCGACAGATTCGGATAAACGTTGGGGAACCCAAGGATTGGAAGAGGGGATAGGTACAGTACTTGTGCTGATGCCTAACATCCGGCATCAAACGAAGGAATCAACGTATTGGGGGAAAATTCTCGATGGAATTTCCAAAGAGCTAGAGAACAGAGGGGCAGATATGCTGACACTCACGCTGAATTCAGCGGAAGGACTCAATAGCAGTTTGCGGCCGCAGGGGCTCGCTGGAGTCATCGGTGTCGGTGAAATCTCCCGTTCACTTTTGCTTGAGGTTCAGCGTCTTGGATTGCCGCTTGTTCTGCTAGACCATGATGACCCTTTTATATCTGCGGACCAAGTGTTTGCCAACAACCGTGACAGCGCCTATCGCATTGTGCAATATTTATTGGGACTTGAACATCGGTCTGTTCAATTCATCGGCAATACGGCTTTCTCCAAAAGCTTCCGTGAACGTTGGCATGGTTTCCGAGAAGCGCTTGAGGAGGCTGGCATAGCTTACTCGCCGGAGCCTTTTCAGAAGCTGCTTCATCTTGAATACCTCGATGCGCACATTCAAGAAGAGCAGATTCGCGAGGCGCTGCGGCCTCATTTGGAGCGAACGACGCTGCCCTCAGCGCTTGTATGTGCGAACGATCGTGTCGCTTTTGCAGCGGTTGCTGCTTTACGCTCGTTAGGAGTTTCCGTTCCGGATGAAGTATCCGTGACGGGATTCGATAATATTGAGCCTGATTATCCGGGCGTTCAAGAGCTTACGACAGTGAACGTAACCAAAGAAACCATTGGCAAGCGAGGGGTCGATGTGTTGTTTTGGCGAATCGCCAACCGGGACTCGCCAGCCGAAACGATCCAGATACGCGGTGATCTCATCGTTCGCAAATCGGCGGTAACTCCTAGGATTCACAATCTTCCTCCTATGTAACAAAAAGAGGCTGACTCAAAAGGTTACAAACCTAGAGAGCAGCCTCTACTTTGTTTCGATGGGGAGCGAAATCTAACAGGAATTTCTCCTGCTATTTTTGGCTTTACTAACTCTAAAAGGTCATCTAACTGGAAAACCTCCCGCTAATTTAGAGGAAAATCGCTATTTAATGAGAAAGTAACAGAAATAACAGGAGATTTTCCATGAAAACCGGGTTTTCATGGAAAAATGTCTAAATTAACGGTAGCTTTTCCATGTAGTGCAATATTGAAAGCAAGAGGCTGCCCTTAAGTCATAAAATTGACTTGTGGGCAGCCTCTTTTTGTCGGAGAGGCCTGGCAGATGTTTCAAGCTTCTTGCAGCACTTCGCGAAGGGCGACAAGGAATGCTTCTTGTTCTTCCGCTGATCCGATGGATATCCGCACATGATTGGGGAGATTCCAACCGGCTCCGTAACGAACGATGATCCCTTTGCGCATCAGTTTATCATAGATTGATTTGGCTTCAGGTCCAAGATCAATTAAGACAAAGTTACTCATGCTGCGTGTGAAATGGATCCCTAACGCTTGCAAATTTCCGTATAGTTTTTCGCGTTCAAGAGCATTCGAATTGCGCGTGGCTTGCACATGCTCGTCATCCAAGATAGCCGCCACAGCGCCTACTTGGGCTAGCGCATTGACGTTAAAAGGTTCTTTGACCTGGCGAATATGCTGCAAAATAGCCGGTGACGCGATGCCATAACCAACCCGGATGCCTGCCAACCCATATATTTTGGAGAAAGTTTGGGTCACAATGATCGGGTAGCCCGCTTTGACAAGCTCTAGGCCATCGCAGTAATCGTCTGCTGTCACGAAGTGACTGTAGGCACCGTCAAAAATCACCAAAACGTGTGCAGGAAGCTGATCCACCAGCTGGTGCAAATCCTGTTTCTTCATATATGTGCCTGTTGGATTGTTAGGGGAGCAAATGTAAAGCAGTTTGGTTTTGGCAGTTACAGCGGCAAGGATATCCTGGATATCATAACTGTAATCTTCACGCAGTGGCACCTCGACGACGCGGGTTCCCATCAGATTCGCCCCGAATTCATATTCGCTGAACGTTGGAGAAGGCACAACGATTTCATCGCCTGGTTCCAGGAAGGCTTCCGATATGAGCGTTATGAGCTCGTCGGCGCCATTCGTAACAAGCACTTCATCAGAAGTGAACTGATACTTTGTGGCGATCGCAGCACGTAGATCTACGGTGTCCGCGTCAGGGTAGCGGTGGATATCCGAGAGATAGGCTTGAATCGCCGCAAGCGCAAGTGGGGAGGGGCCGAGCGGATTCTCATTGGAAGCGAGTTTAATCACCTTTTCGATGCCTAATTCACGTTGGACCTCCCAGATCGGCTTGCCAGGGGAATAAGGTTTCATGCCACTTAACACATTGCGAGGACGAATGTTTACGGTAGTTCGGTTGCTCATACAGAGTCACTCCTATTCATGATTACTTTACTGTAATAATACATTAACTTGGTAAAGTAGTAAAGTATTTTAAGTGATAAAAAGCCTCTGACCTTATCCAACACTCGGACAAGATCAAAGGCTCTAGTTACAAATGATAGCTGCTACTATTTTTTCAAATCCAAACGCACATCGCGTCCATCGTCTTGCACGGACAGTTCCTTGCCTGCAGCCTTCAATGATTTCGCATAATCTACCCAAGCATCCAGCATAACGGCTCCGTCTTTCCAGTCTTTCACTTCCCCGAAAACGGTAAATCCGTCACCGCTGCCCGTTGCCATGAAATCATTGGTTGTCACTTTGAAGGTCCGCTCCGTATTGAACTTGCCATCTACATAAATGGGAGTTCCATCTACGAGGGCGATCTTCGAATATTTCTCGCCAAGCGGTTTCGTGCTATCCCACTCGACTTTTAAGCCAGAGAATTGGATAGCCGGGAGATTGGAGTATTTATCGGTTACTTCCAAAGCCTTCTTGATTTGGGCAGCTGTCATGGTACCTGTAACGTTGTAATTGCCGAAAGGGAAAACTTCAAACATTTTACCATACGTCAGATTGCCTTTATCCAAATCAGCGCGAACGCCGCCGATGTTGGTGAAGGCAATGTCCGACTTCTCGGCAGCCCGCATCGCATCCGTGATGCTGTTTCCGAGCTGTGTAGCGCCATCGCGTTCAACGCTGCCATTCGCTGCATAACGGAATGATTTCCGGGTAAGCGGTTCAGCAACCACAACTTCCACTTCGCTGGATTTCGTTGAGATTTTAGCTTTGTAATCCTCAACCGTCTGATGAATTTTGGAATCAGCCGTGGTTAAGTTCGTATACGTTTCTAGCAAACTAGCATTCGAAGATACGACTTTTTTAGTGGTTTTATCCACGAATAGTTGAATATGGCCGACCGCATAAAGCCAGCTTTGCGCTTCAACCACGGGAATTCCGTTCACAATGCCGGAAACACGCAAATGCGAGTGTCCGCCAACGATCGCATCCAGCGTTCCGTTTCCTGTGCCATTGGCCAAATCGGCTAGTTCACTGATGATTTCCTGTGATTTTTGGTTCTGCTCACCAGGCAGGTGGGAAGTGACCATAATGATATCAACGCCTTTGGCGCGCAGTTCCTCGGACAATTCCTTGGCAAGCGGAGCTGGATTTACAAAAGAGAGTCCTGCGATATTGGTTGACTTGGTCGTTGTCGTTGTTTGCGGTGTGGCGAAGCCGATAATGCCGATCTTGAGGCCATCTTTTTCAACAATGACGTACGGCTGTGTCCAGTCGACACGTTTGCCGCTTTTGTCATCAATAATGTTCGCTCCGAGAATTGGGAACTTGGCGTTTTTGATGTTGTTGATGAGAACGTCGCGGCCAAAATCGAATTCGTGGTTGCCAATCGCGGCAGCATCATAGTTGACCTGAGCCATAGTATCCATCACGGACTGACCGTTCGTCGTATTGGAAATCAGTGTTCCCTGCCAAGCGTCTCCGCCGTCAACAACGACAGTGCCTTTCGGATTAACAGCACGGAAATCATTCACAATCCCACCGAGCGTTTCGATACCGCCTTGCTCTTGATTGCGTTTTTTATCAAAACCGACTTCGATTTTACCATGAATATCATTTGTCGATAAAATATCAACCACTTTAAATAGTACAGGCTTCAGCGCTTTAGCGACTTCATCGCGCGTTACAGCGGCGGTCGGATTGAAGTTGCCGTCGAGTGAAGGAGCGAAAATCCCGCTAATGACGGCATAGGCCGCATAAGGGCGAGACGCCTGGGCAATCGAAGCGGAGTCTTTAAAATAGTTCAAAACATTCTCATTCACCTTCGGCATCTGACCGCCCGTGACAACTTTCACGATCAGCTCAGCCAGCTCTTGACGTGTAACAGAAGCATTCGGGTGAAACGTCCCGTCAGCGAAACCGCTGATCAACTTAGCTGCAACCGCATTTGCTACAGCTTGTTTCTGCCAAGCAGCAAGGTCGGAGAATGTCGCAGACCCGGCATCCGCCTTCGTTAAATTAGCAGCCCGATTGATCATGGTCACAACTTCAGCGCGTGTTGCTTCATTAGCACCGCGATAGTCATTATCGCCGTAGCCCTCAACGGCTCCTTTTTCAACGGCAAGGCGCATATCTGATTTTATCGTAGTTGGGGAAGTAGCTGCTGCGGATTCAGCGAAGGCCATACTGCTGGCGAATGAACTGGTAAGAACGGTTACAAGAGCAAGTGCAGTGAGACGGGTGGTCAATGTTTTTTTCATAAAGTGAAATCGTCCTCCTTCAATTAATAGAACGCAGGTTAATAATACGTCTATAAGTATATAGGAGATTGCTAGTTTTTGAGAAGTGAAGAAATTATTATTATAAAAATACACAAAAAAAGCCGTTCACCTTCCAAGGGTTAATTGGCTTTGCGATCCATATGAACTTCAAAGTGATATATCGTGTTGCGAGTCAGCACCCGGAAATCCATGCCGTCTCGATCTATTGCTTGCACGCTGGTTGTTTTGAAAGGGATATAGCGGTTCACAGCAGTTAGCATCATAGAAGACCCGACCTCGGTAGGGTTCATCTCACAGAAAGTTTGCCCTTGAATCTGATCAAAATCGAAACGTTCCGAACGATGCTTAGGGGTAAATCCATCCACCTCGTAAATTTGAAGAAGCTTTAGCAATCTCATGATCTGTACCCTCCAATCGGATCCTTTATATTCAGTATACACCGAGTCTAACGATGAAGTGAAATTTCATGACCTAACAAATAACTAATATGATCTTCACACTTTCCTAGTTTCCAATATATACAATTGAACTATCCGAATTGGGGGTGTTGCCGGCATGATGCATACGAAAATAGTAGTTGAAGGAAAAGAGGTTCTTGTGTTTTTTGAGCCCAACTATCAGGGTTACATCCATGTGGCTGCCGAGACGATAATTAAGCATCTAGCGAATGCTCAGGTGAAAAAAATATTTGATGATCTTGGCTTAGTCAATATTACGAGTCAAGAAGTAACGCTTTATTCGTTAGACGGCGAAATGGAGACACTGTGTATTTCTTAACTTCGAGATCTAGCCCTCCTGCACTTATTTCATTACAATAGAAGAAGATGAATGAGGGAGGTAATCGTATTGGCAGTTTTGAAATTGGAGCATGTCGGTGTCATGGTTGCAAATTTGGAAGCATCCATCCGTTTCTATGAAGAAGTTATCGGGCTTAAACACAAAGGTACGCTGCTTCATACCAATGGAGTGATTCGACTTGGCTTTCTCGGATTTGAACAGTTGAATGAAACGGAAGTAGAATTGATTGAAGGTTATAACGGAAACCTGCCGCAAGAAGGCAAAGTTCATCATTTAGCTTTTACTGTGGATGACATTGAAATTGAATTTGCTAGAATACAAGGATTGAACGTTGAGCAATTGGATACGGAAATTACTGCGCTTCCGAACGGCTCGAGATACTTTTTCTTTAATGGTTTGGACGGAGAGCGCATTGAATTTTTTCAATCGACGCGATGATCCTTACTACTATATTCCGTTAAATACGGGCATCCTTTTATTAGAGTTGAACAACTCTGGTAAAGAGGTGCTTTTTTATTTGCAAGAGTATGAGAGAACATTCAAAACAATGGCAATAGTGGAACATTTCCAAAGGGGTTGTAATTGCTGGCTGAGCATGGTACATTAGTCCTCGTTGCTTTTGAAGCAGCAAACACCGACAGATAGCGACAGAAATTGCTGAGAAAAATAAATGCTTGCAATTGATGAACGAGCTGTGGTATATTACTTCTCGCTGCTTCGGTAACACGGCAGTGAGCGAAAGAAATTGATCTTTGAAAACTGAACAACGAGTGAGTAAGCACGAACGAGAAATCGTTCAAAAAAGAGATTGCAAAATCTCGCTAGCAAGTCAATGAACATTTCAGCTTTCAGATATACGGACGAGCAATCGTTCGCTACTATGGAGAGTTTGATCCTGGCTCAGGACGAACGCTGGCGGCGTGCCTAATACATGCAAGTCGAGCGGATTTGTTCCTTCGGGGACAAGTTAGCGGCGGACGGGTGAGTAACACGTAGGTAACCTGCCTACCAGATCGGGATAACTATCGGAAACGATAGCTAAGACCGGATAATTGGTTTTCTCGCATGAGAGAATTATGAAACACGGAGCAATCTGTGGCTGGTAGATGGGCCTGCGGCGCATTAGCTAGTTGGTGAGGTAACGGCTCACCAAGGCGACGATGCGTAGCCGACCTGAGAGGGTGAACGGCCACACTGGGACTGAGACACGGCCCAGACTCCTACGGGAGGCAGCAGTAGGGAATCTTCCGCAATGGACGCAAGTCTGACGGAGCAACGCCGCGTGAGTGATGAAGGTTTTCGGATCGTAAAGCTCTGTTGCCCTAGACGAACAGCATGAGGAGTAACTGCCTTGTGTGTGACGGTATAGGAGAAGAAAGCCCCGGCTAACTACGTGCCAGCAGCCGCGGTAATACGTAGGGGGCAAGCGTTGTCCGGAATTATTGGGCGTAAAGCGCGCGCAGGCGGTTCATTAAGTTGGGTGTTTAAGCCCGGGGCTCAACCCCGGTTCGCATCCAAAACTGGTGAACTTGAGTGTAGGAGAGGAAAGTGGAATTCCACGTGTAGCGGTGAAATGCGTAGAGATGTGGAGGAACACCAGTGGCGAAGGCGACTTTCTGGCCTATAACTGACGCTGAGGCGCGAAAGCGTGGGGAGCAAACAGGATTAGATACCCTGGTAGTCCACGCCGTAAACGATGCATACTAGGTGTCGGGGATTCGATTTCTCGGTGCCGAAGTTAACACAGTAAGTATGCCGCCTGGGGAGTACGCTCGCAAGAGTGAAACTCAAAGGAATTGACGGGGACCCGCACAAGCAGTGGAGTATGTGGTTTAATTCGAAGCAACGCGAAGAACCTTACCAGGTCTTGACATCTGGGTGTAAGCACTAGAGATAGTGCCCCTCTTCGGAGCACCCAAGACAGGTGGTGCATGGTTGTCGTCAGCTCGTGTCGTGAGATGTTGGGTTAAGTCCCGCAACGAGCGCAACCCTTGATCTTAGTTGCCAGCACTTCGGGTGGGCACTCTAAGATGACTGCCGGTGACAAACCGGAGGAAGGTGGGGATGACGTCAAATCATCATGCCCCTTATGACCTGGGCTACACACGTACTACAATGGTCGGTACAACGGGAAGCGAAGCCGCGAGGCGGAGCGAATCCTTATAAGCCGATCTCAGTTCGGATTGCAGGCTGCAACTCGCCTGCATGAAGTCGGAATTGCTAGTAATCGCGGATCAGCATGCCGCGGTGAATACGTTCCCGGGTCTTGTACACACCGCCCGTCACACCACGAGAGTTTACAACACCCGAAGTCGGTGGGGTAACCCGCAAGGGAGCCAGCCGCCGAAGGTGGGGTAGATGATTGGGGTGAAGTCGTAACAAGGTAGCCGTATCGGAAGGTGCGGCTGGATCACCTCCTTTCTATGGAGACTCGGATCTGATAGATCCAGTCAAGTATCTTCGGATACACATCGCTTACTCACTCGTGTTCAGTTTTGAAAGAGCAATCTTTCAATGTAATACTTTTGTTCCTTGAAAACTAGATAACGAAATGAAACGTAAAGTAAGAACTTAGGTTGTGTTAACCTTCGGGTTGCACAAAAATCTTTAAAGTTTTTTCTAGGTTAAGCTAGAAAGAGCACACGGAGGATGCCTAGGCACTAGGAGCCGAAGAAGGACGTGGCGAACGACGAAATGCCTCGGGGAGCCGTAAGCAGGCTTTGATCCGGGGATGTCCGAATGGGGGAACCCAGCTGTGGTAATGCGCAGTTACTCTAAAGTGAATACATAGCTTTAGTAGAGGCATACCCAGGGAACTGAAACATCTAAGTACCTGGAGGAAAAGAAAACAAAAGTGATTCCGTCAGTAGCGGCGAGCGAAAGCGGAATAGCCCAAACCAAGGAGCTTGCTCCTTGGGGTTGTAGGACCTCGATATGGGGTTAGTTCGATAGGCGAAGTGATCTGGAAAGGTCCGGCATAGAAGGTAAAAGCCCTGTAGCCCAAATCGAACGAAATCCCTAGAGGTATCCTGAGTACGGCGGGTCACGTGAAACCCCGTCGGAATCCGGCAGGACCATCTGCCAAGGCTAAATACTCCCTAGTGACCGATAGTGAAGCAGTACCGTGAGGGAAAGGTGAAAAGCACCGCGGAAGCGGAGTGAAAAAGAACCTGAAACCGTGTGCTTACAAAAAGTCAGAGCCCTCTTTATGGGTGATGGCGTGCCTTTTGTAGAATGAACCGGCGAGTTACGTTCCCGTGCGAGGTTAAGTCGAAGAGACGGAGCCGCAGCGAAAGCGAGTCTGAATAGGGCGCTTTAGTACGTGGACGTAGACCCGAAACCGTGTGATCTACCCCTGTCCAGGGTGAAGGTGAGGTAACACTCACTGGAGGCCCGAACCCACGCATGTTGAAAAATGCGGGGATGAGGTGGGGGTAGCGGAGAAATTCCAATCGAACTCGGAGATAGCTGGTTCTCCCCGAAATAGCTTTAGGGCTAGCCTCGGAAGATGAGTTGTGGAGGTAAAGCACTGATTGGGTGCGGGGCCCGCCAAGGGTTACCAAGTCCAGTCAAACTCTGAATGCCACAAACTTTATTCCGGGAGTCAGACAGTGAGTGCTAAGATCCATTGTCAAAAGGGAAACAGCCCAGACCATCAGCTAAGGTCCCCAAGTGTGTGTTAAGTGGGAAAGGATGTGGAGTTGCACAGACAACCAGGATGTTGGCTTAGAAGCAGCCACCATTGAAAGAGTGCGTAATAGCTCACTGGTCGAGTGACTCTGCGCCGAAAATGTAACGGGGCTAAACACGCCACCGAAGCTATGGCTTGCACTTTGTGCATGGGTAGGGGAGCGTTGTATGTACGTTGAATTCTGACCGTAAGGACAGGTGGAGCGCATACAAGTGAGAATGCCGGTATAAGTAACGAAAAGATCAGTGAGAATCTGATCCGCCGAAAACCTAAGGGTTCCTGAGGAAGGCTCGTCCGCTCAGGGTAAGTCGGGACCTAAGGCGAGGCCGAAAGGCGTAGTCGATGGACAACAGGTGGAAATTCCTGTACCACCGTAGCCGTTATGAGCAATGGAGTGACGCAGAAGGATAGTGACGCAGACTGATGGATGTCTGTCCAAGCAGTGAGGCTGATGTGTAGGCAAATCCGCACATCGTAAGGCTGGGCTGTGATGGGGAGGGAAACTTTAAGTACCGTAGGTCATGATTTCACACTGCCAAGAAAAGCTTCTAGCCAGGCGAAGGTGCCCGTACCGCAAACCGACACAGGTGGGTGAGAAGAGAATTCTAAGGCGCGCGGAAGAACTCTCGTTAAGGAACTCGGCAAAATGACCCCGTAACTTCGGGAGAAGGGGTGCCTCGGTAGGGTGAATAGCCCGAGGGGGCCGCAGTGAAAAGGCCCAAGCGACTGTTTAGCAAAAACACAGGTCTGTGCGAAGCCGCAAGGCGAAGTATACGGGCTGACGCCTGCCCGGTGCTGGAAGGTTAAGAGGAGTGGTTAGGGGCAACCCGAAGCTATGAATTGAAGCCCCAGTAAACGGCGGCCGTAACTATAACGGTCCTAAGGTAGCGAAATTCCTTGTCAGGTAAATTCTGACCCGCACGAATGGCGTAACGACTTGGGCGCTGTCTCAACGAGAGATCCGGTGAAATTTTAATACCTGTGAAGATGCAGGTTACCCGCGACAAGACGGAAAGACCCCATGGAGCTTTACTGCAGCTTGATATTGGACTTTGGTACGATCTGTACAGGATAGGTGGGAGCCTTTGAAGCCTGAGCGCCAGCTTGGGTGGAGGCGCCGTTGGGATACCACCCTGATCGTATCGGAGTTCTAACCTGGTACCGTGATCCGGTATGGGGACAGTGTCAGGTGGGCAGTTTGACTGGGGCGGTCGCCTCCTAAAATGTAACGGAGGCGTTTAAAGGTTCCCTCAGAATGGTTGGAAATCATTCGCAGAGTGCAAAGGCATAAGGGAGCTTGACTGCGAGACCTACAAGTCGAGCAGGGACGAAAGTCGGACTTAGTGATCCGGTGGTACCGAATGGAAGGGCCATCGCTCAACGGATAAAAGCTACCCTGGGGATAACAGGCTTATCTCCCCCAAGAGTCCACATCGACGGGGAGGTTTGGCACCTCGATGTCGGCTCATCGCATCCTGGGGCTGAAGTAGGTCCCAAGGGTTGGGCTGTTCGCCCATTAAAGCGGTACGCGAGCTGGGTTCAGAACGTCGTGAGACAGTTCGGTCCCTATCTGTCGCGGGCGTAGGAAATTTGAGAGGAGCTGTCCTTAGTACGAGAGGACCGGGATGGACGTACCGCTGGTGTACCAGTTGTCTCGCCAGAGGCATAGCTGGGTAGCTATGTACGGAGGGGATAAGCGCTGAAAGCATCTAAGCGCGAAGCCCCCCTCAAGATGAGATTTCCCAGTATGTAAGACCCCTTGTAGACGACGAGGTTGATAGGTTCGAGGTGGAAGTGCGGCAACGTATGCAGCTGACGAATACTAATCGGTCGAGGGCTTAACCTAATCCCAACCAAGTGAAGATAAGCTTTGTAGCTAATTCCGACTACTTGATTGGGAACCAGAAATCCTAAGAATATCTAACTTTACGCACGTTTCGTATCTAGTTTTCAAGGCGCAAACCACGCTTTGACTGTTTGGTGATGATGGCGGAGGGGACCCACGCGTTCCCATCTCGAACACGACCGTTAAGCCCTCCAGCGTCGATGGTACTTGAACCGCAGGGTTCTGGGAGAGTAGAACGTTGCCAAGCAGTTTTCCCTGATAGCTCAGTTGGTAGAGCACTCGACTGTTAATCGAGTTGTCACAGGTTCGAGTCCTGTTCGGGGAGCCATTTTTATAACATACCAGGCTTTTCATGGAGAGGTGTCCGAGCTGGCCGAAGGAGCACGATTGGAAATCGTGTAGACGTCACAAGCGTCTCGAGGGTTCGAATCCCTCTCTCTCCGCCATATCTAGCTTATACATCCGAGAAGCCTGTTTTACGAGGCCCGTTGGTCAAGTGGTTAAGACACCTCCCTTTCACGGAGGTAACAGGGGTTCGAGTCCCCTACGGGTCACCAACTAATCCCCACAAAGTGACGTATTGCTGACGAAGCATATTCCGATTACTTTGCGTGGGCCGGTACAACACTTCCCATGGAGGCTTAGCTCAGCTGGGAGAGCATCTGCCTTACAAGCAGAGGGTCGGCGGTTCGATCCCGTCAGCCTCCACCATATATCCCTTTAACGGGGTCGATGAAATTTATATGCTTAATGACGCGGGGTGGAGCAGCCCGGTAGCTCGTCGGGCTCATAACCCGAAGGCCGCAGGTTCAAATCCTGCCCCCGCAACCAATCTTCTTACAGAAGATATTGTACATAGTGTGGAGCTGTGGTGTAGTGGCCCAACATGCCTGCCTGTCACGCAGGAGACCGCGGGTTCGAATCCCGTCAGCTCCGCCATTTTTTATTTATGGCATGAGTCATTAGCTCAGTTGGTAGAGCACCTGACTTTTAATCAGGGTGTCGTAGGTTCGAATCCTACATGACTCACCATTCTTTGATCATCGATCAAAGTTTTTCTGTTTATGCGGTCATGGCGGAATTGGCAGACGCGCACGGTTCAGGTCCGTGTGGGCTAACCCCCCGTGGAGGTTCGAGTCCTCTTGACCGCATCACGCAAAGAGTTTTCCTTTATCCTTTTACAGGGATGAGGGAAAGCTCTTTTTTTTGCGAATCATACAAAATAGTGTTGACATTGATTATTATTATCACTAATATCAAGTGTAGCGATTGAAGTGAGTGGCGGGGAGTGATCGAGATGAAAACGATTAAATACTGCTGTAGAAATGAGAAGTTCGGGTCCAAGCAAATTTTCAAATCCTTGAAAAACGAGTATCCTGACCTCAAGCAGAAAAAGAAAGATTGCTTAGGCAACTGCAAGCATTGCAAGAAAGAATGTATCGCGATGATTGGTAAAAAAGAATTGCTGTGCGCGGCTTCGCCAGATTTACTTTATGCTCAGATTAAGCAAATTATTGCTGAATCTAGAGTTGAAAGCGTGATGGCATGAATATAGATCTGTTAAAATTGTTACTTCCGTTTGTATTTGTATGCGGAGTTCTGGTAATCTTGTATGTATGGGGAATTAATAAAAGCTAACCATACAGAAGGGATGTGTGCATCAATGTTAAACGATACACTAACTGGCGCTCTTAACGAGCAAATGAACTATGAATTTTACTCGGCGCACGTCTATTTAGCGATTGCAGGTTACTGTGCAGGGGAGAGCTTGGATGGCTTCTCCAACTTTTTCAAAGTGCAAGCGGAAGAAGAGAAGTTCCATGCGATGAAGATTTTCAAATATATCAATGACCGCGGTAAAAAGGTCAGCTTTGCTGGTATGGAAACTCCAGTCAATGAATATAAATCCATTCTGGATGCTTTCGAGCACGCCTACCTCCACGAGCAAGAGGTAACCAAACGCATTTACCATCTGTCAGATTTGGCACTTAATGATAGAGAGCATGCGACGATGCAGTTCCTCAAATGGTTCATTGATGAGCAGGTCGAGGAAGAAGCCATGTTCGACAGCATTATCAATAAACTCAAGCGTATCGACAAAGACAGCAACGCTTTTTATATGTTGGATGCTGAATTTGCACTGCGTTCATTCACGCCACCAACAGCGGAATAATTACATATGTTTTTATGAGGATGAAACTTACCCAGTTCGCGAATTTTAGCGAAGGGTAAGTTTTTTTTGTCTGCTGACGTACAGTTGTCAGGAGTCCTTTTATATACTGGGGAAAATAGGAAAAGGATGTGTTCGCATGGACAAGTTAGATTTAGCTAAAACGTACAAAAGTTATTACTCAGCACCAACAAAACCCCAAATCGTGGAATTCGATCCTATTCGATACGTAAGCATTCAAGGTCAAGGGGATCCTGATGGTACCACCTTTTCAAATGCGGTAGAAGCACTTTACACGCTTTCTTACAGCATCAAGGGGATTTATAAGAAAGAAGGGAAAGATTTCACTGTGGCCAAGCTAGAGGGCCTATGGTGGGTTGACGGAGACGTTAGTAAAGCTTTGGACGTTCCAAGGGAAGAATGGCACTGGAAGCTTCTAATTCGTATGCCTGATTACGTCAGGACGGAGAGTTTCGGAGAAGCGCTTGCGATAGCGATGGATAAGAAGAGGGAACTGGAAGTTATTTCGAGTATTCACTATGAAACCCTGCACGAAGGGACTTGTGTACAAATGCTCCATGTGGGGCCTTATGCGACAGAACCGGAGTCCTTGGAGCAACTTGAGCATTATTTGGCGGAGCACAAATATCGTATCACTGGGCTTCATCATGAGATTTATTTATCAGATCAAAGAAAAGTGGAGCCTTCGAGGATGAAGACGATTTTGCGTTATCCCATAGCAGCGATAGAAGTGGTGCAGGTCTGATTTTTGCGGTAAAATAGAAGAAAATGTCGATACATGCATGGGGGGGCTGGCAGATGCAGAAAGGAACGCGTCATTTCACAGGGATCGCCAAAGGTATAGGCATGCTGCTGATCTTGATTGGGTTTATGTATCCTGCATCTGCCGCTCAGGCCTCCTGGTTAGACCGGATGAAGGAAATCTATCAACTCCCGGAGAATGTGGAACAAATTCAGAAAGACTATGACGCTACTAAGCAGCAATTAGAGGATCAGAAAGATAAGTTGGCTGAATCGATCAAGCGCTCGCAGGAAACGGAAGAACGGCTTCTAGGGCAGAATGATACGCTTAAAAAGGAAAATGAGCAGCTGCAAGAACGAATAAAAGCAATGGAGCAAATAGCGCTTGATAAAGACAAGCGAAATCGAAAGATTATGTATATGGTTGTGACGGCTGTTTTGCTCGTTGTGTTTTATTTTGTGCTTGGCCGCGTGTTTCGACTTATTGTCTGGCGCAGGCAAAAGCGTCTTAGGAAGTAGAGAATTGCAGCTAAGGGGAGGTCAGCGTGTATGGAGGTATCCTTCGAGAAATCAAGTTCACAGGCAAGGATCACCACATTACGCTTGGAAAAGGACGAGTCCGTGCATGTGCTGCATCCGAACCAAATAGTTGCTTTTCAAGGGAAGTCGGAGCTGAGAGAAGATTCTTTCATGAAGCTGCCAAGCATGTATAGGAAAAAACGCTTAATCCAATCGCGTGTTCGCGGTCCTGCGCATGTCATGCTGGGGCTGCCTGAAGGCTACAGTATGTCTGTAATATCGATTGGGCCTGAAGATGATCTTTTGTATGAATTTCGTCACGTGTTGTTCTATACAGAGGGGGTAAGTTTTACTTCCCATTTGCAAAACGTGAAAAATACACTGATCACCCAAGATCTCGTGAAGATGCAGTTTAAAGGGCCTGGCAGCTTAGGACTGCTAACTACGGGACCGATGTTTCAAATGGCGCTGGATGCGAAGGAGCCTTTGTATGTCGATATCAGCTGTCTCGTAGCTTACCCGAGAAATGCTCAGCTGCGTTTATGTGTGTATGGGAATACGCTGGCGAGCCAACATATGAATTATCATTGGGAGATAACGGGGAAGGGGCATGTTCTGATGCAGCCTTGTAAGCCGGATCGCAAGCTGGATGAGCATATGCAGAGCGACAGTTTGCTGCGGAGAATTGCCAAAGAAGTGATACCTTTCGGCGGAATTTTCATTAAATAAAAAAAGGTAATAAAAAACATTTGCATTTGTCCTGGAATCCTGATATATTATTCCTTGTCGCCTCGGAGAAACATCAGCCAGAACGACAAGTAAAATGACCCATGCGGAAGTGGCTCAGCGGTAGAGCATCGCCTTGCCAAGGCGAGGGTCGCGGGTTCGATCCCCGTCTTCCGCTCCAATTTTTAAGCGCCCTTAGCTCAGCTGGATAGAGTATTTGACTACGAATCAAAAGGTCGGGAGTTCGAATCTCTCAGGGCGCGCCATTTTTACTCTTTATACACTTCGGGACGTAGCTCAGCTTGGTAGAGCACCTGCTTTGGGAGCAGGGGGTCGCATGTTCAAATCGTGTCGTCCCGATCTTTACAAACTACGCGGGCGTAGTTTAATGGTAGAACTTCAGCCTTCCAAGCTGATCGCGCGGGTTCGATTCCCGCCGCCCGCTTACAGCATGTAGGAATGAGGAAAGACCACCTTCGGGTGGTCTTTTTGTTATGTACTTGGGCTTAGGGCTTGGCTCCCTGAGTTTGTTAAAGGACCTTTCTGCGTGGTTCGAAACGGACATAAGGTAGCGGAGAGTGCTTGTTTGCTCGAGTGGCTGCAGATGTGGAGGCATAAGCAAGTACGATTGCAAGGGGAATAAGAGCCTTTGGAGACTTCTATCTGCGGGGAAAGTGGGGTTTTGCGCGGAATAGGAGCCTTTGGGGGCTCTTATTTGTAGTTTGGCGTAGTAGAGCGGGCTAGTTGAAGGGATAAGAGCCTTTGGAGACTTCTATTTGCGGGGAAAGTGGGGTTTTGCGCGGAATAGGAGCCTCTGGAGGCTCTTATTTGTAGTTTGGCGTAGTAGAGCGGGCTAGTTGAAGGGATAAGAGCCTTTGGAGACTTCTATCTGCGGGGAAAGTGGGAGTTTGAGCGGAATAGGAGCCTCTGGGGGCTCTTATTTGTAATTTGGCGTAGTAGAGCGGGCTAGTTGAAGGGATAAGAGCCTTTGGAGACTTCTATCTGCGGGGAAAGTGGGGTTTTGCGCGGAATAGGAGCCTCTGGGGGCTCTTATTTGTGGGTTAGAGATGAAGCTTTAGCTGAATCAGGCTATTGGATGGGATGGTGCTTATCGCGGGGGGCTCTCTAGAAGTGAGTTTCATTGGAAAATTCCAATGAAACTCACCTTTAGGAAGCAAATCAGGAACTTCCATTGGATTTATCCAATGAATAGGCTTCCTCGCCGCAGCATCTAAATATTGTCTCCATTTTTCGATAGTTATTGAATGTTATCCCTAAACATAACGCGTACACTGGCATAGAGAGACGTCAAGTACTCTCCCCCTCGATGAAAATGCGTGCGCATTATGTCGAAATATTATATAGTACGGAGGAAATCTACTATGCCAGTAAGTGGAACGTTAACGTCAAACCCGTGCATCCTGCGTCATCCGAATAATCCTATTCTGACTTCTCAGGATGTGCCTTATAAACCAGCCCTTGTTTTCAACGCGGGGGTAACCAAATTCCAGGGGCAGTATGTCATGATGTTCCGTAATGATTACGGAAATGCTGAAGACGAAACACTGTTCCCGATAAATACAACGAATCTGGGGCTTGCCTACAGCAAGGACGGCGTTGATTGGCAGGTGCAGGACAAACCGGTCTTCGGCCTTGAGGACGAAGAGATTATTAGAACGTACGACCCGCGCCTGACCGTTATTGACGGGCGCTGCTATCTTTGTTTTGCTGTAGATACGAAGCATGGTGTGCGAGGCGGGGTTGCTGTGACCGATGACTTCGCGAGCTTCGAGATTCTCAGCTTGTCGGCGCCGGACAACCGCAATATGGTCCTGTTTCCCGAACGGATCGGCGGCAAATACGTACGTTTGGAACGCCCCTTCCCCGTCTACGGGAAAGGGGGCAAGGACAGCTTCGACATGTGGATTTCGGATTCTCCCGACTTGAAATACTGGGGTAATACTGAACTGCTCATGGGCTTGGAGCACGTTCCGTATGCCAATGACAAGATCGGACCCGGAGCGCCGCCGGTCAAAACCGCCCAAGGCTGGCTGACTACGTTCCATGCGGTCGATATTGACGCATCCCGAGGCAAGAACGGCTGGGAGCCGTCTTGGAAGAAGCGCTATTCAGCAGGTATCATGCTGCTGGATTTGGATAATCCGTACAAGATTATCGGCGTATGCCCTGAGCCTTTGCTCGCACCTGAAGTCAGCTACGAGACGGGTGGCGGGTTCCGCAATGATGTCATTTTCCCCGGCGGGATGATTCTGGAGGAGGATGGCGAGGTCAAGATCTATTATGGAGCGGCCGACACGGTAGAGTGTCTCGCAACCGCTCATGTGGATGATTTGATCCGACTGTGTTTACCTAAATAGGGATCGAGTTGAGGGTTATCGATGAAACCAAAGCATGTTCTCCAATACATTCATCAGCATTTCAAAGTGAAATTAATCGCAACGCTGTCTGTGATTATTATCGTATGCTCCTTGGTGACGGGATACGTTTCGTATAGGATCTATTTGAATCTGTTTGAGACGGAGATCAGCAAGCAATATTTGAATACGAGTGAACAATCGATCGGTCAGATCGGGTCGAAAATCCAAGATATGTACCGGATCACGGATTTTATTTTCTTTCACCCGCTGGTCGAGCAGATCGTTCAGAACATGCATGCCGAGCCAGCGGCAGGAGAGAGCAAGGCTTTCAAAACTTATCTGCTGGAACGGGATTTATCGGACATTCTGCTCCCCCTCAAAAATGAAACACAACAAATCAGAGCACTGTACATCGTTGATTTGGAGGGGAACAATTATTACTTCAGCCATACGAATCCCTCTTTTCAAATTACGTTTCCTGACTTCTACACGAAGGTAAAAAGCGGTTTGAAAAGCACGCAGGCCGAGATTGTGTGGCAGCGGATGAAGATTCCTGACTTCTCGGAGCCCTCTGGGGAGAAAAGCAGTCTGGTTGCTGCAAGGCTGCTCAAATCGACGAAGCAGCAAACCGTCTATGGCATGCTGATCCTGATCATTGATGAGTCGTTCCTGGAGGATCCTATGAAGCCGCTGATGGCTGGTCGGACCACAGGCGCTTACTTGTACGACCAGTATAATCAACTGCTCTACAGCCGGGAACCGGACAGCAAGGAAGCCTTTATTCCACAATGGGAGAATCGGGAAGGTACGTTTATTCAGAGGAACCACGGGAATGAGTATCTATTTGTGAAAAGCAAATACGAGCCGAGATCATTCACGCTTGTGAGCGGCATATCGCTCGCTGACATCAAAGCAAAAGGACGAAGGGTGTATCAAGTCGCAATCATCTCCGGTCTCGTCAGTGTCCTCCTCATGGCGGTCAGTGTCTCGTTCTTCAGCGGCAGACTGCTCAAGCCTCTGCACATGCTCGTGAAGGGCATGCAGCAGTTGCGCAAAGGGAATCTCCAGGTGGAGATTGTGACCACTTCGAAGGATGAGTTTGCCTTCTTAGCGGAGAGCTTCAATACGATGGTAGCGAACATCCAATCGCTCATTCAGGAAGTGTATGTCAGTAAGCTGAGTGAAAAAGAGGCCGAGCTTAAGGCGCTTCAAGCGCAGTTGAACCCGCATTTTTTGCATAATGCCCTGAATTCAATTTATTGGAAAATCATTCTTCTTTACGATGATGCAGAGACGGCGTCTCTCGTCACCAGTCTCTCGGAACTGCTCAAGTACTCGCTGGCCTCCATTTCGACGCCGAGCACACTGCAGGATGAGCTGGCTCAGGTTCGCAACTATATTACGATTCAGGAAGCAAGGCACGGGGAAAATCTTTATGTCCATATAGAAGTTGAAGAGGAGTTAACGGACTACCGAATGCAGCGACTGCTGCTGCAGCCTATAGTAGAGAATGTGTTTGTTCATGCCTTCCGTGATCAGACGGACAACAAACGCTTGATGATTCGAGCCTATCGGCACGAGGCTAATATGCATATCGAAATCGAGGACAATGGCTGCGGAATTCACCCGGATACCATTCGCACGCTGCAGGAAGATCAGACGATCTATGATCCGCAGCGGGAACGGGAGAGCATAGGTGTTCGCAATGTGATGAGACGTATTGATCTGGTGCATGGCGGCGAGCCGTACAAGTTGGAGATTAAGGGTTTGGAGCAGGGAACGCTCATGAGATTAATTTTACCGTGCGAAGCTAGGCATGCCGTCAAAGGAGTGACGTTGGATGAATCAAATTCTTCTGGTTGAGGATGAGCCTCTCTTCCGCAAAGGGCTAGCCAAGATGATCAGCGGCTCTGGAACCGACTGGCACGTATGCGGAGAAGCGGAGAACGGTCAAGAAGCGGAATGCTTGATTGAACAAACCCAGCCGGATTTGGTGATAACGGATATTCGAATGCCTTTAATGGATGGTTTAGAGCTGCTGAAACGTACGAAAAGCAAGTTCCCGGGAATTGAATTTATTGTCATCACGGGCTTCCAAGACTTTCAGTATGCTCAGACTGCTTTGCGCTACGGTGCCCTCGATTTATTGATTAAGCCATGCAGCCAACAGGATATTTATGACGCGTTAGCGAAGGTAGAGGTCCTTCTGCTTGAGAAGCAAGCAAGGCTCCGCAAAGCGCAGAATGAGCACCAATTGCTGCTGGAACATACATTAAGGGGGATTTTCCTGCGATTTCCCTATCGCACAGAAGTCCTTGCAGAACTGGAACAGAGTTATACGGGCTCCAAGCTTATTTTATTTCAAATTATGGACTACCATCCTGCTCATAAGCAGTATGCCAAAAGTGACGTTCCTTTGCTGCAATTTGCGGTCTTGAATATTATCAGTGAATTGGTGAATCAACACGGGATAACGGGCAAGCTGCTGCTCATTGAATACGGGCGGATCGCCCTTGTGATGAGGGATGCAGGTGATGCGGACCAAGCTAGTGCGGCTGCCAGCGAGACGATTCAGCGTCTACTGGGACTTTCGGTTGTTTCTTATCCCGCTGGGGTCATTGCGGATATCACGAAGCTGGCCGATTTGTATGAGGCCGGGCTGGATGTGGGCAAAGTGGAGCGGAACCAAGATGACCGTTCCGGTGTAGATTCGCCGATAAGCGGAGCTCGCCAGCAGCTCATCAGCGCTCAGATTGTCGCCTATATCGTAGCTGGGCAAGTGGATTTGCTGAAACAATACTTGGCGCAATGGATGGAGGAAGTTCGCGGAATGCCGCCGGCCAATCGGCCGATTGAGGCTTTGTCACTGAGCTTTGCTTTGCAGGATACCGCCCGCAAGCAGTTTGAGTTGGAGCAGGATTCTTCTACTCTAACAGATCGGATTGGCATGCTGCATGCCTGCGCGAACATGGCAGAAATCGAGGCTTGGATGCATGCGGAGATTGACCGATTCTTGGGCAACTTTGATAAATGGCAGGAGAAATACAGCGGGAATGCGATCCAGAAGGCGGCCCGGTATATGGAAGATCACTATGCAGAGGCGCTGCCCTTGCAGCTCGTGGCCTCTCATGTGCATTTGAATGTTACGTATTTCAGTCATTTGTTCAAAAAGGTAACAGGGCGCAGCTTCATCGATTATTTGATCGAATTGCGCATGGAGAAAGCCAAACAGCTGCTGTCCAATACGGATTTGAAAATAACGGATGTATCGGGGATGATCGGCTATGATTTGCCGAATTATTTTGCCAAACTGTTTAAGCAAACGACAGGGCTATCGCCAAAGGATTACCGCAAGCTGCATCAAAAATAAGGTAGAAATGCCTAAAAAAGCCCTCCACGCTCAAATTGTCTGCTACAGACGATTTGGGCGTTTTTTTGTGCACGGAAGAGAAGCAAAGACCTAAAAATCGTATCCTTTTCCCCATATATCGTAGATGTTGCAGGGGGCCCGATTTCTTACAATAGGGGTACAAGATAAACAACGAGTCAGGATGGTGCGGTGGATGGGTGTTTGGAAAATCGACAAAAAAAGGTTAAATCAAAATATACCTTTGCTGGTGATGTTTGTTCCCGTCGTGTTATTTTTTCTCATTTTCAAATATCTCCCGATGTTTGGACTGATGATCGCTTTTAAGGATTACAACTTCACGGACGGCGTACTGCACAGCCCTTGGGTGGGCTTGAATAATTTCATTACGCTGTTTCACCAGTCGCAAACGCTCAATATTATTCGCAATACGCTGGTGCTCAGCTTGCTCAGTCTTATCTTCGGCTTTCCAGTGCCGATTATTTTGGCGATATTGCTGAATGAAGTGCGCAGAATGTGGTTCAAGAAATTCGTGCAGACGGTTGTCTATTTGCCGCATTTTCTTTCGTGGGTTGTGGTAGGCGGGCTCGTGCTCACGATATTTTCGATGGAGTCGAGCGCCATCAACCATTGGATTGAGCGGCGCTTCGGGGAGCCGTACCCATTCCTCTATAATCCAGGTTCCTGGATTGCTGTATTTGTTGCCTCAGGCGTATGGAAGGAGATGGGGTTCAACGCCATCATTTACTTGGCTGCATTGAGCTCCATTGACCCCAGCTTGTATGAATCTGCTGCTATTGACGGGGCAGGTAAGCTGAAACAGATTTGGCATGTCACTTTACCGGGCATACAGACTACCATCGTGCTGCTCGTTATTTTGGCCATTGGCAAAGTCATGGATGTCGGATTCGATCCGGTGTTTAACTTGCAGAATAACGTCGTCAGCAGTGTCTCCGAAGTTATCAGCACGTATGTGTACCGGGTTGGCGTACAGCAGGGGCAGTTCAGCTTGACTTCGGCTATGGGGTTGTTCGAGTCGGTCGTTTCTTTCCTTCTGGTGCTGTCGGCGAATGGGATTGCCCGGAAATTTAAGCAGGGACTTTGGTAGGGGGATAGTCATATGAAATCAACGCGTGGCGAGAAACTATTTTATCTGATTAATTATGTGATTCTGACGGTCTTGGCGCTATCGTGTTTGCTTCCGTTAATTCATGTGTTTGCTTTGTCTCTGAGCGGTGCAAGGGCGATCGCCTCTGGGGAAGTAGGCATGTGGCCGGTAGATATTACGCTGGATACGTATCATGAGGTATTTAAAGGGACGAAGATTGTGCAGTCGTTCGGAAACAGTGTCCTCATTACGGGGGTTGGCGTTGCGCTTAGTATGCTGACCACGGTCTTAGCGGCTTATCCGCTGTCCAAAAACTCTTTCTATGCGCGTCGCTTTTTTACGCTGGCGATGGTATTCACGATGTTGTTTAACGGCGGAATTATTCCAACTTTCTTAGTGATTAAAGGCTTAGGGCTGATAGACTCCTATGGCGCACTTTGGCTTCCGGCTTTGGTTAGCACCTATAACATGCTGATTATGCGTACCTATTTCGAAGGCATTCCTGCTGAATTGGAAGAAGCTGCGAGGATAGATGGCTGCGGAGAATGGCGGCTGCTGGCACAAATCGTGCTTCCGCTGTCGATGCCGGTGCTGGCTACGCTGACGCTATTTTACGGAGTATCCTATTGGAATTACTTCATGAGCGTTCTGCTCTATATCAACTCCACAGATAAGTACAATATGACGGTCCTTGTGCAGCAAATGGTGCAAAATCAGCAGCTGCTCAATGAACTCCGTTCCCCTGAGGATACAGTGCAGCTTGTGGCGGAAGGCGTGAAAGCAGCGGCGATTGTCCTCATGATGATTCCGATGCTGGTGGTGTATCCGTTCGTCCAGAAGTTTTTCGTGAAAGGCGTTATGCTCGGCGCTGTGAAGGGCTAGGATTTGAGATCGTTCGCCGCCGCACGCGGTAAAGTACATTTTGCTAAGGAGGTGATGAGACCCGGGAGACAGAGCGACATTCGCGTGGAGCTTGAAATGCAAAGGAAATGGTATGATAGGCTTGTTATGAAGAGAGGGGAAAGCAGATGTCCAACAAGAAGAAACGGGTTGTCCTTTCCGTGGCAGCCGCTTTGGCGGTTACGGCAGTAGTAGCGGGATGTGCAACGGAAACCAAGGAAAAAACAACAGGTGAAACACAGAAACCGGCCAAACGCGGAGCCATTACGGCGACGATTTATGACCGTGGCAATATTCCTTCCAGCGAAGGCACCATTGAAAATAATAAAATAACCAAATGGATTAATGAAGCGGGGCCCACGGATGTCAAATTCGTTCCTGTGCCACGGTCGCAGTCTGAGCAAAAGCTTAATACGCTGTTCGCCAGCGGCGGGGCACCCGATTTAATTCTGGAATATGCACCGCAAATTAAGAATCCATTGATCGACCAGAAGCAGCTGCGCCCAATTGACGACATGATTGAGAAATACAGTGTGGAATATAAAGCGCTGATGCAAAAGTATCCAGCTTTGAAAAAGGCAGGAACCGGGGCTGACGGCAAGCTGTACCAGTTCGGACGCATTAATGAAACGATTCCGCAGCGGGGGCTGTTCATTCGTACGGATTGGTTAAAGAAACTGAACCTTCAGCCGCCCAAAACGACAGAAGAGCTGTACCAAATTGCGAAAGCGTTTACGGAACAGGATCCGGACGGCAATGGCAAGAAGGATACTTACGGCATTGCGATGTCGTACAATTCAGGCGCAATATTGGATGAAATGTTCGGCGTAACGTATCCAGGCTTCATCGTGCAAAACAATGAACTCGTTCACGGGTGGGACAATATTAAGGCGGTTACAGAGTTTAAAAGGAAGCTCTACAGCGAAGGATTGGTTGATAAGGATTACCTCAATGATAAAAATGGTTCGAAAGCAAAGCAGGATTTCCTGAACGGCAAAATCGGCATCTATATGGAGCAATTCAATGTGCCCTTCGTCTTTTATAATGATTTCTATTTGAATTTGAAAAAGAACGTGCCGGATGCGGAGATAACGGTGATTCCATATCCCAAAACTCCAGTCGGTCAATTCAACTCCATCTTCGTCAATCCAATTCAAATGACGGCTGTCGTGAACTCACAAGCGAAGGACCCGGAAGCAGTGATGAAATACGTGGATTTCGCTTCGTCGGAGAAATTCATGAAGACGATGTACTACGGGTTTGAGGGCGTGCACAGCAAATCGGAAGCAAATAAATGTACACAAATCACGGACATGGATAAGTGGAAAACCGAATTCAATTTCGGCGCTGGAGATTTTGGAATGCTGGCTTCGCCGACTTTGGCTGGCAAATGCTACTTTGGCACAGAGAAGCTGGACGCGAAGGATGCGACTCAGAATCAAGTGAAGACGATGTTCGAGCTGAACTCGACGTTCGTTAATTTTGATCTGCCTGTGGCTGGACCGACGCATGCGGAGCAAATGCCGCAGCTGCCTAAGGAGCTGCAGCTGATTCTAACGAACACAACGAAACAAGTAGGTGTAGGGGAAGGCGATATTTGGGTGAAGTCGATCCTGACAGCCAATTATACACCGGAACAAGCGAAACAAGATGCGATTGCGGCTTGGGAGAAAGCAGGCGGGAAACAGGTGGACGACTGGTATAAGAACTTCTATGCCAAAGATCGCGACAAAATCATTTTGACCAAGGATATTTATGATATTTTCAAACAACAGCGCGCCGTTCAAGGGAAGTAGGCTACCAGAGATTTGCCCGACTACGAGATTTCATCCACTTCATGAGGAGGAATGAAAAGTTGATGCACGGTAAAACAATGCGCATAGTGATGTCCCTCTTGCTTATGATCACAATTGGATTCACAGGTATTCCTTTTGCTTCGCAAGGCAGCATCCCGACGGCTCAGGCAGCGAATGCTTTGGTAACTCGAAGCGGGAATGTGTGGACGCTGGAAAATGATGTTATGAAGTCGGTGGTCTCTTTTGCCAGCGGAAGCATTCAAATGACAAGCTTCTACAACAAGGAGGCCAGCAAGGAGTATTTGACCGGTACAGGAAGTCAGTATTTATTTTATTACAATTATGGCGGAAGTGATCTGTACGCGAACGATGGCGGATGGACGCTAGGTACCGCAACCGTGACGGATATCACCAAATTCGGCACCAATTGGGGCAAGCTGCTGACGATTCCGGTCACCCGGAGCACACCGCAGAATGTCACGATTAATCTGAAGTTCGAAATCTATAACGGTAATTCCGGCATCAAATACAGCAATTCAATCAAAAATAATGCCGCCTCCGATAAGACGATTACGAATTCAGATATTCTGGCGCTTAACTTGCCGAATGATCCTCATACGCTGCACTATGTTCCGAACATGGCGTGGTTCAGTACAACAGGTGCGCTCGCTCCGAATACAGGACGCAACGCGATCACGGTGTATGACACAGGGGATGGCTGGGGTTTGCAGCCGGAGATGAACTGGAAAACCGAAGGGGCGCCGAACAGGCTGCCATTCGCCAGCATCAATGCTTGGAGCGGGATCACGAATGTCAAGCTTTCCACGAATACCGAAGCACTGCAGCTAGTGCTGTTCCCGAATGAGGAATTCGAGTACATTTCCGTCAATATGACCGTGTTCAAGGGAGATATTGTGGATGGGAAAATGGCGGTGGAAGAACATTTTAGAAAAAGATTCAAGTATCACGATGTGACCTCGCTGTTTACGACCAATGATTGGGACTATATTGCCAGCCGTTCGGATGCCTTCTTCCGAAATACAGTGATCCCCAAGGCTGCACAAGCTGGTTTGGATATGGTTATGGTGGATGATCTTTGGAATACAACCCGGGATACGACAACGGCCAAGACGAGTTTTACTACGAATTTGGCCTCACTGACGGATTACATTGTTTCACAGGGTTTACGGTTTGGCTTGTGGTTCAGCATGACGGGTGATAACCATGATCTCGGCCGAGATTTGGCCGATCCGGCGAATATTGAATTTAAGCGAAGCCAGGTCGAGGATACCCTGATTCCACAGTATCATTTATCGCACCAGATGATTGATTTGACGGAATTCTGGCCGAATACAGCGGCTACGACAACTTCACATCCAAGCGACAGCGTGTATCGCAAAAATGTGCTGGTCCGGAACTACATGAACGATCTGGTGTCCAGACACCCGGATTTCATCGGGAAACTCACCAGTGAAGTGGATATTTATCCGACGCAAGGCGACCGGAATAATGGTCTGCTGCATATATCAGATAACGGCTTTCTATCTGCCAATGGCGGCGTAGGCACCAGTATGAAAATAGGCATGGACAGTTTCGGCTATCTGCCTATGAATTCGGTCTATTACGGCGGTAATCCATCTGGTAAAGTGGAGGATTATTACTCGTACATGATGGCGAGGGTCATCAAGTTCAATACGGACCCGACCAGCTGGACGACAGCGGGGATCAGCTCCTTGCGGAAATTCAATGACTGGCGCAAAAGTCCGCGGATCAAGGCATTGACTGATCAGACGACAAGACCTTTGTATGCGGGTCCAGACTTCGATACGTCAGGTTCCTATGCCTGGATGTATACGACGGAGGATAAAGCCCAAGCGCTTGTTATTGCGACGGCGGCCAATACTGGCGGGGCAACAGATGTAACGCTCAATCTGCGTTGGTTGGACAGCAACAAAACGTATTTGGTGGAAGACATTACGATGGATGACAGCGGCAACAGCTCCTATATGTATAAAGGAAAGTTTACCGGAGCACAATTGAAATCCACCGGATTATCCATTAATCTAGCTGAAAATACGTCCAAAGGCAAAGCGTTCTGGCTGCAAGAGGACAATGCCTCGTCTGGCATGCAAGTTCTCTATGCGGATGAGAAAGTTTCCTCTTTTACACAAGTGGAAGGCGCTTCCAGCTTGATGGTGAATGTGACCGGGACGGCTAATTCAACCGGGAAAGTTATCGTCTTTGACCGGACAGCCAATAAAGCGATTACGAGCGATGTTGCCATCGGCGCCGGCGGCACGGGCAGTGTGACAATCAATTCCGGAACGAAGTTCGAGGCGGAAAGTCTGACAACGCTGGTCTCTACGGGCGACACTTCGGCGAACGGTGCGGATGCGGCAGCGAGCAACGGTTCGTTAAGCTATGGCAATTTCAACGCTGCAGGGGATTGGATACAATACACGGTGAATGTGCCAAGTCCTGGCACTTACCGATTGAAGACACAAGTAAAGAAGCATCCAAGCCGAGGGACGGCGCAATTGTACATCGACGGGACAGCTCAAGGTTCTCCCATAGACGAGTACCAAAGCGCTCAAGCCTATGTCGAGGTGGATCTGGGCAACGTTACCTTCAACACGGCGGGCAACAAGCTGTTCAAATTCCAAGTGACAGGCAAGAACGCGAGCAGCAGCGGTTACGGGCTGGCAACGGATTATATCCGGCTAACCTATCAGTCGCCGGATATTCTGCTCCCGCCTGCGGTGCCGGAAGCGGTGAAGTACGAGAATGAGAGTTTGACGACGACCGTCTCATCGGGAATGACTTCCGCGATTGCGGCGGACACGGCTGCAAGTAATGGCTCGTTGAGCTATGGCAATGCAACCGCTGTAGGCAACTGGGTACAGTACACCGTGAATGTACCGTCTACCGGCACGTACCGCGTCAGAGTGCAAGTCAAGAAGCATCCAAGTCGCGGGATCGCGCAACTGTATATTGATGGAGCGGCTCAAGGCGCGCCAATCGACGAATACCAAAGTGCGCAGGCGTATGTCGTGGTTGATCTAGGCGATGTGACCTTCGCTGCGCCTGGCAATAAACAGTTCAAATTCCAAGTGACAGGAAAGAATGCCAGCAGTGCTTCCTACGGCTTGGCAACGGATTATATTTCACTGACGAAGCAACCGCTCATATTGGAAAATGAGAGCTTAACGACGTCCGTTTCTTCCGGCGACAGCTTCGCCAATACGGTGGACACGGCTGCAAGTGGCGGCAGCGTGAGTTACGGCAATTTCAATGCCGTAGGCGATTGGATTCAGTACACGGTGAATGTGCCGACAGCGGGGACTTACGCCATCAGCGCCAGAGTCAAGAAGCACCCGGACCGTGGGACGGAGCAACTGCTGATTGACGGCGTGGCGCAGGGAAGCCCTATCGATCAGCATGATAGCCCGCAGGGCTATGCGATCGTCGGATTGGGCGAGAAGATCTTCCCAACGGCGGGCAACAAGCTGTTCAAGTTCCAAATTACCGGCAAGGATCCGGGAAGTGCGAGCTTGACCTTGGCGCATGATAGCATCATCCTGACGAGGATCAATTAGCGGTTGATTCGTAATAAGTACGGTTATTAAACTAGTTGGTAATTGTTTCTATTCCGCAAAAGTTGTAACCTTGCGTCGAACTGTGCTAGTCTAACATAGACAAAAAATGCCGAATCCATGAGCAGCAAAAGCTCTGGTACGGGGGACTTCTTTACTTGGGGTGAATGATCAGTTGGCTTGCCAATTGGACTAGGGAACCTCTTCCCGAACCCGTCAACTAACCTCGGAGGCTTCAAGGAGGCAAGGGTTTGAAGGTTTTGGCTAAACGTTTTATTGGTTCCTGCGCAGTTCTTTGCGCCGCAGTACCCTTATTTACCGCGCAAGCAGCAGCGGCATCGCCAGCTGACCATCCTGTAAAGGTTCAGGTCAATGACGAATTGCTTAAGTTTCCGGAAGTGCAGCCTTACATTGATGAGCAAGGCGTCATGCAGGTTCCGCTCCGAGTTCTATCTGAGAAACTGGGCTATCAAGTGAGCTGGACGAAGCAAGCAGATGCGATTGTCGTTACGCTGCTGAACAAGCAGCAGTCGATTCTATTGATCACAGATCAGCAGCAAGCGATTGTGAACAGCAAGAAAATCAGTTTAGAGAGCAGTCCAACGGTCTATCAAGGCAACACATACGTTCCGCTGCGTTTCATTACCGAAACCTTCGGATCTCCGATAGAATGGAATGAAGCTAATCAGATTGCTATTGTGGATGTCGACGGGAAGTCGCACAAGCCTGCTTGGATTGCACCGCCGCCTGCGCCGCCTGTGATGAAAGCAGCAGCCGTTGTTCCTTCTATGCCGGAGCAGATTGTCCAGACGGCCAATGCGTACATGGGTGTGCCCTATATGTGGGGAGGTACAACGCCGAGAGGATTCGATTGTTCCGGTTTTGTACGCTATGTATTTGAAGCCAAAGGCATTGAACTGCCTCGAACATCCGCGGAAATGCACAGTGCGCTCAGTAATTCAGTAACCGATTTGCAAGTAGGCGATTTGGTTTTCTTTGCAGCCAAAACGGTGAATCATGTAGGCATTTATCTGGGGAATGATCAGTTCATTTCGTCCACAACATCTCGAGGCGTTACAGTCGAGAGCCTATCGAGCTCGTATTGGAGCGCAAGGTATGTAGGAGCCAAAAGAGTCCTGTAATCATTGACTTTATCGAACATTTGTTTGCTAGGTTGCTTTCTATGGAAAGCATAGCAGGCAGATGTTCTTTTTTTGTGCGAAAAGATGCGATTTTTATCGAATTTTTATGGATTTTAGCCTATAATGAAGAAATGTTTGGAAGAAAGAGCGGGGGACACGAATGCCATGCAATTAAGCGTCTGGAAAAGCTGGTTTCACAAAAGAAAACATTCGGAACGAACCAACAGCATGGATACCGTGGAGCAAAGACCTGCCATACCGGAGGATATCCGGGAAGTCATCGAACAATTTTTTCGGACGTACAACCATTTCAAAGGGGCGCGCAGCCTCCAAACGGACACGTTTATTAAAGAAGTCTTCTATGCCACCAAGCAGGACCCGACAGATCAAAGATCCATTGAAGAGATGGAAGCCTATATTCAGTACAAAAATAAACATAGATTGCGGTTGAAATCCTATGTCGTAGATGAGTACTTGAGCTTGGGCGACAATGTGCGCATGATCGGTGTGACTAGAGAGTTCAGCAACAATCAGCGAAATCGTGTGCTTTATTTTATTATGAAGGAAAATGAATCATGGCGATTCCATCATATTGCAAGATCCCATCATGGCAAGGTGTTGGATAAGTTCCAAGTGAAAGAACAAACCGGATTTGTGATTGGGAATGAAAAGGCTGCTCTCCTCTTCCTGACGCACACGAGTTCCTTGGATGCATCCACCTTCATGTTGGGTGATTACGTGCATGTTGAGGGTTACCTGGAAGTCGAGCAAGAAGTGAGCAGCTACCTGTATTACCATGTTGTGCGAATGAACCGCGTTCACTAGGGACTTAGAACTGAAGGGACGCCCGGTACAGGGAAGGATCCCACTGAACTTTTCCGCCCAAGGACTCCATGATGGCCCTAAGCGGCATATAAATATGACCATCCTTAATCGTTGGCGCCTCGGGGAGCGTAACGGATTTGCCGTTGACTTTCATGACAGCATGATCCGGCTGCAGTTCAAGCTGTTTGGACCCATACTGAACACTTAATGTACGCGTAGCTTCCTGCCACTGAAACTTGGCTCCAATTCTCTCCAATATCCCGCGAAAAGGAACCATGCTGGTTTCCTGCAGCAAATAACCTCGGAATTCATGGACGAACTGCCCATTCACCTCAAGCTGGATCTGTGGATGATCCAAGCGTTCCACCACGAAAGCATTGCTAAGCTCACGTCCTGCACTTCGCAGCATAGTGCCGTTCGCATACAGAGATGAGCTTGCGCCTCCATCCAGATTCATTGCATCCGTTAGTCCGATCTTCAGCAGGACCTCCGCCATATCGGCCATAGTGGCCGTAGATAGCGTCCCCATGACCATTTGACGGGAAGCATCTATCCCAATGAAGCTGCGCACGTTAGCGCTTGTCGTTATCTTAGGATCGGTAAATCCATCCCGCTGCGCATCCAAATCAACCACACCATTGGTCAGCAAATGCGGGCCTGCGCCAATAGCGGCATCAACAGTCGGCAATTGGACGGCAGAGCCGTTGTCTTCGTTATGGAGAGCGGAGACGAGTTGGACGGAATCACCGAGATGAATATTCGGCAGCACATGGGTGCGATTATTGGCGCTATTGCCTAATAAAAATACATACCCGTCTTCCGGCATATTGACGCTATCTGTTGTGATATTGGTAACCTTGCCTTCGCGCAAGACAATCTTCGTTGAATTGGGGAAGCCGATAGAAGCCCCGAAGTCACGTGTATACCATACGACTTGATCTTCCACGTCATCGCCCCAGTATTTATTCACGCCCCAGGCTGCGAATTTATAGGCTTTGCCCTGATGGGTAACGCTGATTTGCTGCTCTGTTTGCATGCGCTGCAAGCTTGCGGTTTTGTCGGCGTTGACAAGAAAGGCAGGGTTCGTGCCGGAATGTACGATTTCACCGGAGCTGACAAGCAGCCCGTTCGGGTATCGGTTGGCTTCATTTTGTTCATACGCATCGAAAAAAGTGCCGTTGATGCCAGCAATCGCATGGCTTCTGTCTAACATTGAAGCGAAGGACTCATCGTGACCGATGCCTTCAGCCGCCGTAACAGGTTTAACGCGCAAATAGGGGTCAGTCAGATCAACGGTCACCCATTGCGCAGTAAAAGACTTGCCATTATGGGATACGGTCTGACTCTTGGTTTGTACCGTTCCAAGAGCGGAAGCGGACGAAGGGAAAATTGCGACAGCCGAGAGCATACAACCCAGCATGGCGATGTGAGTGAAAGTGCGGTAACGCCTGTGACGCATAGCAGGGATCATCCTCTCTGAAGTTACTTCTTCTTTAATTCGCGCAGCGAGTAAAACGTTCCTCTCCAATAGATGCCACCTTGTTTCCAAGTGAGCCAGACGGATCGAACAATGGTATACAGAAGCAGCGAAGAGCTGACTGGCAGCAGATAAGCTTCGTCTTTGCGTTTGCTCATTAGTCGTGACATCAGCTTGCGATACAGCAAAACTTGCAGAACAACTACAACGGCATATAGGGCTCCGCGCCAATCCCACAGGAAGAGAAGTCCGATCCAGGGGAAGATGAAAAAGAGGAGCTGCCCGAGACAAGCAAGCAATGCGACCGTGTAGCTGTACCGAAATCCAGAGAATAGATTTTTCTCAAGGCCGACGATAGCTTCTTTCAGTGAGCGATACCATTCTACTTGCAGGACATGTTTACCAGACAATACCTTCTGACGGAAGCCTGCTTTTTTTAAGGAAATGCCTAATTGCAGATCATCATCAGGCCTCAGCGCGATAGCTTTATGCGTGCCGATCGCCTCATAAGCCGTACGGCTGACCATGTTGAAAGCACCGATTCCGATGCCTGGTTCACGGGAATTGTCCAGATTAGCTCGCCAAGGACGCACGAAGAGCGAGAAGGAGAACAAGAAGAAATGTACGAAGCCATTCAGCAAAGTGCCTCGTGCAAGCATATTAGGTGTTAACGTGAGGTGGTGCACATCCTGTTCCTTCATATAGGAAACGGCATCTGTAATCGTATGGGGAGCGAATAGGATATCGGCGTCCGTGAAGAGCAAATATTGGCCCCGGGCTTGCTGATAGCCTTGATAGAGAGCATGGTTCTTGCCCAGCCAGCCCTCTGGCAAATGCGTAATGTGGATAATTTGCAAGGGAGTTTGAACATCTTTCTTACGCTGCGACCACCTCCGCAATTCTTCAAGCCGGACGCCGGTCGCGTCCTGGGAGCGGTCATTGACAGCGATGATCTCCAGTCGTGGATAATTCTGAGAAAGCAAATAGCGAACCGTTTCGAGGATCGTGCTTTCCTCTTCTTTGGCAGCAATAATGACGGAGACGAGCGGAGGCTTGTCCGGGAGCTTGGTGGACCGAGCCAGGTTGTGCAGCAGATGCATCCCTTTGTGAGCATCAAGCGAGATGAATAGCCAGTAGAGGAGGGTGAGTATCGCAATAATGCCGAGGGTGGACATGGCCTACCTCCTTATGAAAGAATAGAAGTTGACCGCATTATAACATTCATCCGAGGTAAGGGGAAATTTTGCAGGATGCGTATGAGGGAGGCCGGAATGGCGGAGAAACGGATGGAGCCGCAGGAACACTATTGGAAAAAGATGAATGGCCAGCAGCTAGCCATATTCTTGGAAACGCTTAGGATTACGTCAGGAATGAAGCCGGAAATGCTGGCTTTTGTATGTATAGGAACAGATCGATCTACGGGAGACGCTCTCGGGCCTTTGGTAGGCAGCAAATTGGTAGAGCTTGGCTATCCGCATGTGATTGGGACGCTGCAAGCACCTTGTGATGCCAGCAATATCGTGGCTCGTCTGCAGGAAATTCCGCAGGACTGTGCCGTTATAGCCATTGATGCTTGTTTGGGGCTTAAACTGTCAGTCGGGATGTATCAGGTGTCCAATCGGCCACTGGCACCCGGAAAGTCTGTAGGGAAAGTACTGCCGCAAGTGGGCGATTATACGATTGCTGCTATCGTTAACGCAGACGGCCCCAGACAGTATAGCGTTCTACAAACAACTTCTTTGTATCATGTATTACAAATGGCAGATGAAGTAACGAAAGCAATTCAACATGCGTTTCCGCTAAGATAAGCAGCTAAGACAGAACGGAGAGATGAAGGATGGGACCAGGAGGTATGGGGCGACTATCCGATAGGAATCGACCTAAGGCGAAGTTGAAGGATGTATCGATGAAAAGGGTTTTGGGATTGTTCCGCGGGTACCGGGCGCAATTGGCTGTTATTATCGGTTTGGCGCTGCTGGCCGCAATCGTAGGCTTAATTCCACCCTTGGTTATGAAAGAGATTATCGATCAAGCCATTCCGCAAGGGAATATGAGGATTTTGACCGAAATGGCGCTATTGATGGTGCTATTGCCCGTTGTGAGCGGCGTTCTTGGCGTGTGGCAAAATCATTTGAATACCAAAGTCACACAAGGGGTTATTCGGGATTTGGGGCAAACGTTGTTCCATAATTTGCAGCGGCAATCGATGGCGTTCTTCACAGATGCCCGCTCGGGTGAAATTGTTCAGCGAATTACGGGGGACGTGCAGGCCGTGCAAAATGTGGTGACTTCACTTGTCGTATCTTCCATTACACAGATCGTAATTGTCGCTACGACGATTGGTATTTTGTTTGCATTGGACTGGAAATTAGCAATTATCTCGGTGCTGATTCTTCCGCTGTTCATGCTGCCTGTGAAGAAAGTATCCAAGCTGCGCAAAACGCTGCGGATCGAAACGCAGAAGGTGCGCTCCGATATCACTGCGCAGTTGAGCGAGAGCTTCGGTATCTCGGGGGCTTTGTTGACGCGGATTTTTGGCAGAGAGCAGCAGCAGGAGCAAGAATTCACTACCATGAACCAGAAAGTGATGGATTTGGAACTGCGGCTCAATCTCGTGGGCCGCTGGTTCGGGATGGCTACGAGCACCTTGGGGCCGTTAGGCACGGCCATTATTTATCTATATGGCGGTTATTCCGTCATATCCGGTCATATGACATTGGGCGCCATTGTCGCATTCGCGGCTTACTTGGGCCGGTTGTATATGCCCGTAGGGACGCTGCTGAACCTGCAGGTGGAAGTGGCGACTGCACTGGGCGTGTTTCAGCGGATTTTTGAATACCAGGATATGGTGCCTGAAGTCCAGGATCGTGAGAATGCCGGGCAGCTTGTGCAGGCTGAGGGACGTGTGACCTATAAGCAGGTTTCTTTTGCTTATCAGCCCGGACAATATGCGCTCAAGGACATCACCTTCGATGCCCAGGCCGGGGAGATGGTTGCGCTTGTCGGACCGAGCGGCGCGGGGAAATCGACGCTGATCGGCATGATCGCGCGGCTGTATGACCCGACGGAGGGCATCGTCGAGGTGGACGGCGTCGACGTCCGCGATGTGAAGTTAGCTTCGCTGCGTTCGCAGATCGCCTACGTGACGCAGGAGTCCTTCCTCTTCCACGCGACGATCGGCGACAACCTGCGCTTCGCGCGGGAAGACGCTACGCGTGAGGAGATGGAGGCCGCGTGCCGCCAAGCCTACATCCACGACTTCATCGTGTCGCTCCCCGAAGGGTACGACACGATGGTGGGCGAGCGCGGCCACCGGCTCTCCGGCGGCGAGCGTCAGCGGATCGCAATAGCCCGCGCGATCCTCAAGCGCCCGCGCATCCTCATCCTCGATGAGGCGACGTCGCACTTGGACTCGGAATCCGAGTCCTATGTGCAGGCGGCGCTCGAGGAGCTGATGCAAGGGCGCACGACGCTCGTGATCGCGCACCGGCTCTCCACGGTGCTGGCCGCCGATCACATTCTGGTGATCGAAGCGGGCAGCGTCGTGGAGCGAGGCACGCATCGCGAGCTGCTCGCTCTGGAGGGGCTGTACGCTCGGCTGTACAGCACGCAGTTCGCGAAAGTCGATGGGGCTGAGGCTTAGATTCAGGCTTAGGCTAAGACTAAGACCGAGATGAGACCGAGCCTGAGACGCTGCTGGCAGTTAGCCATGAAGGTTCTGATGGATCTGAAGGATTTGAAGGATTTGAAGGATTTGAAGGCAGTCTCCAGCCTAACCTGTCTAGCTGAACATGGAACCCTCCAGCTCACTTCGCGACCCATTGCTGCAGCTCAACGCAACCACTTACTCTGTAGCACCAAGCACCAAAAAACTAGCTAGTGTTTACTACAGTCATTGGATATCTCCAATGAAATCGGCAATAAAGAGGCCGAAACCAACCTTAGATTGGATTAATCCAATGGTTTAGCATAGAATCGCCCTGAAAGGGCTGATTTTGAGATTTTCATTGGAAATATCCAATGAAAGTATGTTTTAGAGCAAGATTTAGCGGATTTCATTGGAGATATCCAATGAAATCACGCATCAGAACGAAGACGGCATCCCCCTGTAAGGGAACGCCGTCTTTTCCGCTATCACGGGTGCCGTCCGTCCCAGCTATCGAGAAAGCCACGGCTCCCCGTGGCTGCTTCTCCAGCACATATCCCAGCCCCCCACTACGGCTCAACTCGCAACCTTCCACTCTGTAGCACCAAGCACCAACAAACTAGCTAGTGTTTACTACAGTTATTGGATATCTCCAATGAAATCGGCAATAAAGAGGCCGAAATCAACCTTAGATTGGATTAATCCAATGGTTTAGCTCAGAATCGCCCTGAAAGGGCTGATTTTGAGATTTTCATTGGAAATATCCAATGAAAGTGTATTTTAGAGCGAGATATAGCGGAATTCATTGGATATTTCCAATGAAAGTGTATTTTAGAGCGAGATATAGCGGAATTCATTGGATATTTCCAATGAAAGTATGTTTAAGACCAAGCTGGAGTGTAATTCATTGGATACAATCCAATGAAATCACACAGCATCACTCCAGCTAAACATGAACAACACAAAAAAGCTGCCCTACAGGTTTCAACCTTGTGGGGCAGCCTCTAGCTCCTCTGCACTTACTTCGCAATATCCACATTTGCAGCAGGAGAGACAGTTGCTTCGTTACCGTTACTGATCCCACCAGCTAACGCTGCGGGATCCAGGTTGGCTTTTTCGCGGAGCAGGTAGCCGAAAAATAGGATGTAATACGAGACAATGATGAAGAAAACACCCGCTGTCAGCGGATCTTTGGTAAATTGCGTGGGATCAGCCGGATTCATGCTGGCCGGGTTTGCCGACAGGCTGATAAAAGCGATTCGGTACACCACGCGGCTGAGGAATAGCACCAAGACAGCAATTTCAACCCATAGATGGGTACGGTAGTACCAGCCGTCTGCCCGATGCTCGAAGCGGGTGTGGCGAATGGCCGTGAGACCAAGCGCTGTGCCTGCGGCTAGCCCAATGATATACGCAATGAAGTGGATTGGATGCACGAAGCCAAGCAGGAAAATGAGAAGTCCCAGAATACCGAAGAGGATTACGCGAAATTTGAGTCTGCCAGGGGAAAGCTTCTGAAAACCAATGCTCCGTTTCGTTCGGCGGTAAATAAAGAAGGCAATGATGACGAAGGGTATAGCATAGTGCAACCAATCTTGTTGCATTGGACGACCTCCAATCGGAATTTTCTTTCCTTATTGTATCAAAATTAGGCAGCTTGTCATGAAAAATGTTATTCCGTTTACAAAAAACTGTCATACACTTAATAGTAGAGCGATAAACTTACTATTACACACAAAATGTGCCGCAAGGAGTTGACTGACTAATGGCTCTCATCACTCACGTTAATGTATGTAATGCCGACAATGAAATTTACTGCTGTCTTCGAAATAAAATTGTGAAGCTTGATGCTCAGCAGAAGGAGCAATTTTGTCGTGGTTGTAAAATGTATGCCGGGGAGGCAGCGGGTTATGAACGCAGCGTAACCTGTGTCTGGGAAGATTTGCGCGTGGTCAGTAATCCCCATGTGGCGGTAGACCCCGTCGAGGAATTCATGCATAATCAGATTCGTGAAGTGCCGCCCGAGGGTCCGGCCTTATTTCTATATACAACGGAATGGTAAAACACATCCTGTTTGATTTTGACGGGACATTGGTGGATTCACGGGCGCTTCTCGTTAAACTATATAATGAGATGGCTGCACAACATCAATTTCGAATGATTCGTGATCAGGATCTGGCGCTTCTGCGATCGCTTTCGATCTCTGAGCGGGTAACTCGACTTGGTGTTCCAGTTCTCCAAATTCCCAAATTAGTTATCGCCGGCAAGCAGCTCTATCAGGATCATATTCGCACTCTTCATGTGGTGCCAGGCATGAAAGACGTGGTGGCGAAACTGTCCGCCCAAGGCATCCGCAGTTCCATTCTCTCCTCCAATTCGGAAAGCAATATTCGTACTCTGCTCAAAAGCAATCGAATGGAAAGCTCGTTCAAAGAAATCATTTCGGCGAAGCATCTGTTCGGGAAACACCATTCCATCCGCAAAGTTATGAAACAGTGGGGGACTTCCCCTTCACGGATGATTTATGTCGGTGATGAGCTCAGGGATATCGAAGCTTGCCAAAAACTAGGCGTACCTATTGTCGCTGTGACATGGGGATACGATTCTCCGCGCCTACTGCTAAGCGGCAAACCTGATTATGTCGTAAATTCACCGGGTGAATTGTTGAAAACGCTGCTGACGTTAGTCTGATCCCGAGATCAGAAGGTCGCAACCGACTGCCGCAGACAAGGTCTGAGGTGGTTTTTTGCGTTACCTTTTAGTAAAATAGAACAAGGAAGTACTAGTAAGGAAGAGGAGGCGTTCCATGTTATTTTATCTTATTATCGTTGCAGTGACGGCGATAGATCAGATTTCGAAGTATAAAATCCGCTCTATTCTGAGCGTTGGCGAATCGATGCCATTTTACAAAGACTTCATTTCCTTTACGTATTATCAAAATACGGGGGCAGCAGGCAGTACCTTGCAAGGATGGGCTCGATATTTGGGCATACTTGCCATTATTATCGTGGCGGTTATTTTCTACTATTGGAAAAAGGGGCGCATTCAAGGCGTGCTTAAACAAGCAGGTGCTGCTTTGTTGGTTGGCGGCGCGATTGGCAATGGGATTGAACGATTGCTATTCGGGAAAGTGACGGATTTCATCGTCTTTCGTTCAGGAAATGGCGTTATGAATTTAGCAGATTTGGCGATTAATCTGGGTGTCGTGCTGTTTGTCCTGGATATGTTTGTGAGTTATCGGCATAATCTTGTGCGGAATCATAAAGTTATTGAATAATCATGAGTCTAATACACTATGACTCTAGATCAAAAGTACTATTTGTGATATCCTTTTAGTAGACGGTTTTTGACCGAGTTGACGTTGAACTGGGGGATAATGAGATGAGGCCGGATAGACAAGCATTGATTGATGAATTTTTTGCAATGGTGCGCAAATTAAATCGGACGGGTTCTGATATTATGTATGTGAGGGAGTTTTTCTGGCGTTCATCTGAAATTCGTGCTTTTATCCCTCCAACGGTAGAATTCATGACAGTCCTCAAAACCTATAATGCTGTTGTGTTTCATGAATTCCGCAAATCACTTGTGCCTAATACAAGTATGCATATACTAGCGAGCTGTCATATGGAAGCCGGAGAAGCACTGATCAGTCTGGGAATTACGAGTTTGGAAGAGCTGCAGCTAGCGGTAAAAGGAAGAATTATTGCTGTCGCGCAAGAAGGATAGCGGGCGTTAGCGCCATATAAAATAGAAACCCTCCAAAGCCATGTGAAATGGAATTGGAGGGTTTTTCTCAAAATATAAGGGTTTATATGTTTTGGAGTGAGCGCGGAGTTACTCCAGCCGCCCTGTGCGAACAGAGGGAGGGAACTACAGTCCGCTATTCTAGCCAAAAGTATCCATATCGCAGGGGTGAGGGAACTACAGTCCCCTATTTTGCTGTTTCAAGGCAAATTCAGCGTTTTTCGTGAAAATAAGACCCTGTAGTTCCGCTAATACCCCAGCATCCCTGCTATTTGCCTATATAGCGTCCTCTAGTTCCTTTAACAGGTTTTGTCGTTACTAAGAGGCTGATCTCTCAGGGCGGCGAAGCCGTTTTTCTCACTCGTCCTTCTGCTGCTGCAATGCGGCCATGAGTTTGTCCGCGAGCGAATTGCCAAGCTGTGATTGATCGGAAAATTGCTCGATCAACTGGCGGTTGGCTTTGGCCGAAGCGCGCCGACCGCCGCCAGTGGACTCGCTGTCCACTTTCTCTACGAAATTGCAGGGACGGCATTGAAAATATTTGCCGGCTTTCCCCGTGTGAATCTCCATCTTTTTGTGACACTGCGGACAACGATGGTTCGTTAGTTGACCGTCAGCTTCGCGCTTATAGGAGCACTCGCGACTGGAGCAGACGAAGTACTTGCCGCGCTTCCCTTTGACTTCTTGCAGGAACTCCCCGCAATCCGGGCATTTGCTGCCCGTCAAGTTATGCGGCTTGTAGGCGGCAGAGCTTTTCTTAACCTCTTCGACCAACTCCACGGTTTTCTTGCGGATGCCACTAAGAAACTGTTCCATGCTGCCTTTGCCCTTGGAGATGCGTTCGAGTTCTGACTCCCAGCGTGCAGTCAGCTCAGGCGAACGCAGCTCTTCCGAGGCTAGCTCGATGAGCTGTGTGCCTTTTCCCGTAGGAACGAGGTGGGAACCTTGGCGCTCGATGGTGTCAGATGACACCAGCTTCTCAATGATGTCGGCACGAGTGGCCGGAGTGCCCAAGCCGTATTTCTCCATTTGCGAAAGCAGGGAGGCTTCGTTGTAGCGGGCAGGCGGCTTCGTCTGGCGGCTCAGTTGACGCGCATTTTTCACCGTGACGGCATCTCTCTCTTTGGCTTGCGGCAGCAATTGCGATGGATCTTCATCGGCATCCGCTGTTTCTTCCCGATCCGGATCGGTGAAATCAGTGGCTCCATACACATCTTTCCAGCCTGCTTGCTTCACAACTTTACCGGAGGCATATAGTTTCTCGCCTGCTACTTCAATCGTTAATTTGGTCTCGTCGTATCGACAAGGACCACTAAACAAGGCCAGGAATCGACGTAAGATTAAATCATAAAGCCGGCGCTCATCCGCGCTTAGGGTGGCGAGGGAAATAGCTTCGCCAGTCGGAATAATCGCATGGTGATCGCTGACTTTGCTATCATCCACGATGCGCTTGGTGATGGTTAACGGCTTGCGTATGAAAGGCGCTGCGAGTGCCGCGTAAGGGCCAATCGCTGCACCTTTGAGTCGACCGAGCAGGGTAGGCACCATGTCAGACGTCAAGTGACGGGAATCCGTACGCGGGTAAGTCACTAGCTTGTATTGCTCGTACAGCCGCTGAAGCACATTGGACGTTTGTTTGGCTGAGAAGCCGAACTTGCGGTTCGCATCACGCTGCAGCTCGGTGAGATCATAAGCCAGCGGATGGGGGATTTGCTTCTCGGTTTGGCTAACTTGCAGGATTTTGCCGCTTTGGCCCTGCAGCTTGGCTTTCAGGGCATCGGCGCGCTCGCGATCGAAGATGCGCGTATCGCCGGTCTTGGGGTCCCGCCATATCGCGCGGAAGGCCCCGAGTTCTGCCTCGATTAACCAGTAGTCGACGGACCGGAAATCCCGGATTTCCGCCTCGCGGTTAATCATCATGGCCAGCGTAGGCGTCTGCACACGCCCAGCGGACAAGGACGCGCCGAATTTGCTCGTCAGCGCGCGCGTCACATTGAGGCCGATCAGCCAATCGGCCTCGGAACGACAGACGGCTGCTTGATACAGCCGGTTGTAGTCCGTGCCAGGCTTCAGCTGCGCGAAGCCTTCGCGAATGGCCTGATCCGTCTGCGACGAGATCCAAAGCCGTTTGAACGGCTTCTTCCAGCGGATCAGTTCCATAATCCAGCGCGCGACGAGCTCGCCTTCGCGCCCCGCGTCCGTGGCGATGACCAGCTCCGCCAGATCGCCGCGCTTGCTTAAGTGTTCGATAGCCCGGTACTGCTGCGACGTTTCCTTCATTACTTTGAGCTTCATGCGCTCAGGCAGGATAGGGAGATCCTCGAGATTCCAAGTTTTGTACTTGGTATCGTAATCTTCCGGTTCAGCCAGTGTGACCAGATGGCCGAGTGCCCAAGTAACGACATACTTGGCCCCTTCGTAATGATGCTTTTGCTTCTGATTGCAGCCAAGAACGCGGGCAATTTCTTTGGCCACGCTTGGTTTTTCAGTGAGTACGAGTATTTTCATTAGGATCACGACCTCATTTCTACTTACCAAGTAGCATAAAGGAAATAGGCCCCATTTTCAAATATAAAACGTTATCATGAAGCAGCCCAGCAGTTCGTTTACGGCCCGATTGCGTTGACACCCAAGTTAGCCAGTCGTATAATTATCGCAGTTTAACGCGCGTTTATGAACGGGGGGCCGCCTGATTTGAAGAAAATGGAGATTAGCAGTGAAGCTATTGCCAAATTGGCCGGTGTTTCAAGGAGCACAGTCAGTCGTGTAATAAATAATTATACGAATGTGCCTGAGAAAACGCGGGAGAAAGTGATGAAAGTGATTCAGGATTACAACTACTATCCCAATTTGTCGGCGCAGGTGCTGGCAGGAAAGAAGACGCGAACGATCGGGTTGTTTTTTATCGATTCGGGTCATGTTGCGGGTGACAGTCTCAGCAATATGATGATTACAAGCATCATCGAGTATGCTTCTTCGTTCGGCTACTATGTGCTGACCAGTATCATTCGGAACCCGCAAGACCCCAAGCAAGAACTTAGCATGAAGGAACCTTTCTATCAAAGACGAATTGATGGCGGAATTTTCATCGGAGCGGCCAATCATGAACCCTTTATCGAAGAATTAATCGCGGAAGGGTATATGGTTGCTGTATTTGATCAAGCGTTGGAAGGACATGAAGAGCCTAACCGGATCATCGTTAATTTGGATTACGAACACAGTGTTACCGCAGCCGTGAATTATTTAGTTGGTTTGCATCATCAGCGAATTGCCATAATCAACGGGGACATGAACCGATATGCAGGCCCTGCCAGATATCTGGCTTTTGTGCATGCGATGGAGCATCACGGATTACGAGTTGAAGACAAGTGGGTTCTTAAAGGGGATTTTAACGAGGAAAGCGGTTATCAAGCAGGTCTTAGACTCGCTGCTGACTTGGGTCCTTCCCAATCGGAGTGGCCGACAGCAATTATTGCAGCTAATGACAGTGTGGCGTTCGGAGCCATTCGCGCTCTGCAAGAGGCAGGCATCCAGGTTCCCGGGGATATCTCAGTCATCGGGTTCGATGATCATATGTTCAGTGCCAGATTCCAACCAAGTTTGACCACGTTCAAAATGGATTTCCATGCGATGATGAGAAACTTGACGCAGCTCCTGATCTCTCATATCGAAAATGGTTCCGAGGAATTTAGCAAAGTAATGATTCAATCAGAATTAGTCGTTAGAGAGTCTTGTAAAAAACGCTAATTTGTCACTTTTTATCAAATTATTTGTGTGATTTGTCAAAAAAAATTGAATTTTGTCTGTTTTTGTTCCCATATATAGGTATAATATCGATATATAGGACAAGAGGGAGTCAAATTCTTAATGGGACAAAGGAATGCCTTTTTTGCAAATCAAACGCTTAAAATGAGGTTTCAATTATGGATTGGCATTGTGATTATCGCCTTCGCCTTTTCGATTATTGTCCCCTATTACTTCATAGAGAAAAAAGACCGGCTTGATGAAGCGGAGAACCAATTAAAGCAAGTCATTTCGCTGCAAAGCTTATATATTGAACGGTGGAATCAGGAAAAAATAGATGTGATTAAACGGTTCGCACTCTCGGACAATGCGAAGTTTCATCGGATAGGCGATTTGAAACGGGAAATTCAAAATTATGAACGCGTTAATTCGGAATTTGCCATGATTAGTTATGTAGAGAAAGATGGCTATATACGCTCCGATACGAATCCGACAAATCAGATGTATGTGGGGGATCGGGATTATTTTAAATATGCAGAAGACAAAAAGAATTTTATCTCCGGCATTATCTTCTCCAAAGATTCCGGCAAGCCGATCATCACGTTCTCTGTTCCCGTTCTAGGGGACCAAAACGATTTCCGAGGGGCTGTTGTCGGCATTATCCGATTGGAGATGCTGAATTCCTTGATGAAACAGCTCAGCTTCGGTGAAACCGGAGAAGTGTATGTGTTGGACTCGGACGGGCATGTGGTGACAGCCTCAACAGATTCCAGCAAATCCGCCAACAATGTGCAAAGCCAGATGACTTCTGAGATTATTCAGCGAGCGAAGGCCGGAAGTACGGCAAATCATGTGTATACCGGATTTCACGGTGACCGCGTCTATGGTCAGTATAAATGGTCGGTAGACAAAACTTGGATTGTTGTTGGCGAAATTTCGCAGAAAGAAGTGTTTCAACGGCTGAATCAATTGAGTATAACGATCATTATCATTTCTCTGGTTGCGCTTATTCTTAGTGTGCTGGCCGCTATTACCATCGCATCGCGGATTGAAAAGCCGATTCGTTATTTGCTCCGGGCAACCAAAATTATCCAGAATGGCAACTACGACTATCAGATTAATCCGGATAAAATTAAAACGGCACCGATCGAATTGCGGGAGCTGTGCAGCACATTTAACCTGATGTCAGAGAGACTCAAGACGAATATTACGCTTCTTGAACACTCTGCTCTGGTGGACCAACTGACGGAGATTCATAATCGCAGATATATGATGCTGGAAGGCAATGATCAATTGCTTGCGCATATTGCAGCGGGCCATACCTGTTCCACCATGATGCTCGATATTGACCATTTCAAGAAAATTAATGATACCTATGGTCATTTGATCGGTGATCGTGTCCTGCATCATGTGGCTGCGCTGCTCAAGAAATACGCTCGCGGAGATACGCTTGTTGCCCGTTATGGCGGGGAGGAGTTCATTCTGTTGGCACTTCGCAGAAATGCACAGGACAGCGTGGCTTTGGCTGAAGATATCAGGGAGTGTATTCAGAATGAACCTTATGTCAGCGGACAGTTGACGGTGCAGCTCACAGCAAGCATCGGGGTAGCCGAATATTCGCCAACGTTGGAATACGGAACTATGATTCTGGAGGATATGGTTTCCAGAGCAGATCATGCGCTGTACCGCGCCAAGTCCGGAGGCCGAAATCGCGTGGAACTAGATCGCTGAGTACAGTGATCTAGTTTTTTGGCAACCAATTTGCTGGTCAGAAATTCGGAAGTTTAGTGTATAATAGTCAAGGAGTCATTGATTTACCAACATTTGGGGGGATATTCATGCAAAACACGTCATTAAGACCGATGGGAATTGGTCGGATTCTAGATCGCAGTTTTCAATTGTACCGTAAGCATTTCGTGACATTAACACTCATCATGCTGATCTTATACGGGCCTTTTTATCTCTTGGAGCAATTACTTACGTATCAAGAAACAGCAAGTACATCAACTTCTATTCTGGATCAAATTCGCAGTGGAAAATCTTTGCAGGACATGTTTGAGACAGGCAGCTATTTTCAAAATAATCCATCCGTGCAAGATGAAAATTACATAGGGAAAATGCTTATTCTGGTGCTAGTTTTAATGCCTATTATGATCCTGGGTCTTTTTCCAACTTCTGTTGCATCAGTCGTACATCTGGTCAAAGCAAGCCTTTTCGGTGAAGAGATACCTTCCGTGGGCCAACTTTTACGTAAGTCGTTCCGCCGTTTCTGGCCGTTAGCCGGCAGCACGTTTCTCGATGGGCTCATTATGGTTGGTTTATACATAGGTCTCGGTATTATTATTGTTATTTTCGCGCTCATATTCGTTGTTGGTGGAAAGTTCTCGAACGCATTTGGTGATTTTGGGGGCGGGGCGGTCGCTTTGACCGTAGTCTTCTTCATTTTGCTCACGCTTGGCGTGCTGTTTGGATTCTGTTATTTTTTCCTCCGTTGGTCTTATTATCTTCCTTTCGTTGCACTCGGTGAAGAGTCGATCGGCATAGGCCGCAGCTGGAAATTGACGAGAAAGAGCTTCTGGCGCTTGTTCGGCATGTACTTGGTCCTTTCACTTATCTTGTATTTGTTTCTGGCCGTTATTCAGCTTATTATTGCAGCTGTCTTCGGGATGGGATTATGGTCGCAGCTCTTGCAGAGCTTAGTGTCAATCGTGGTCATGTCATTATGGTATTTGCCCTATGCTGTAAGTTTCTTTGATTTAAAAGTACGGAATGAAGGATTGGGACTTGAAGGTTTAATGGAACAAACCATGGTTAATCCAGCTTTGGATAATTCGGAGGAATTGGAGCCGTTTGACCCTTTTGACGATCCAAAACCGATTGATTTGGATAAAAAGAATGAGTAATTCATCTTTAGCGGCATCGCTGCAAGAGGACAAAGAACAATTAAAACAAATTTTGGAGCAGAAGGAATACACCGCATATGAAATCAAGGAACATGCTTCGTTCTGGTCCTGGCTGAAGCCGCTATTTCGGAAATTACGAAGTCTGTTGCCTGATTTTAAGGTATCTGATTCGGTTACGAATGGGTTGACCATCGCTGTTATGATTGTGCTGCTGGGTATTGCAGCTTTTGCTATTTATTGGTTCCTGAAGCAGTTAATCTGGCAGAAACGGGTCAAAGCCGTGACTTATTTGCCAGAGGGAGAAATAAGCCGATCCTACTCGTATTATTGGAAGCAAGCTGAGGAACTGCGAGGGAGCGGCCATTGGCGTGAGGGCGTCCGATCGGTTTTTCTGTCCTTATTGTTTTTCATGGAAACGAAACACATGATTCGCGTGGAGAAATGGAAGACCAATTGGGAATATGCGGAGGAGTTGAAGGCGTCCCAATCCTTGCTGATTCCTTTATTCGAAGATAGTTCCCTGCTTTTTGATCGGATATGGTACGGACAGGAAGCTGTTACAGAAGAGCAGTTCAATGGCATCTACGAGCAAGTAGCAAGAGCGATTGGCAGGAAGGAGGGCTCGCTCCATGAAAGGGCTGAATAAGCTGCATGTGGGTCTGGCACTCAGTATCTTGGCTTTCCTTGCGCTGGGTTATTGGTTGGTGAAGCCAAAGCTTCCGGATCAACCTCCCTATCTTTCATTTTCGGCGGATCTGGACGGAACCAAAGCTTGGAAAGAGCTGCTGACGACCAAGCAAGCGGCTGTAAAGGAATGGCGATTGGATTGGAAGCATCTCCCTGAAGCGCAAGCGATGCTGCTTGTTGCGGTGCAGCCGCTGAATGTATCGAAGGCGGATCGCGAGCAGCTGTTGAAATGGGTTCGACAAGGGAATGATGCTGTCTTGTTTGACCAGAACCCGGAAGTCTGGGATCTTGTGGATACCCAGCAGGTAGAGGGAGCGGTTGACACGGGGCAACTGACGGCGATCAAGACTTCGCCTGATTACCTGCAAGCGGAGGGCGAATGGCAAGGTTCGGTGGCGACAAAGTACCGGATTCTGCCTAGCTCGGATAGCCGTACGTTGTTCGAGGATGAGCGCGGCGTGCTCGCCAGCCGCGTAGAGGAAGGGGCGGGCAGCATCACATGGGTGCTGACCCCGGCATGGATGCAGAATGGGAAGATTGATGAAGCGTCCCATTTCGAATTAATCTGGCCGCTGTTCGCGAAGTCCTGGCAAGCTGTGTGGGTCGATGAGACCCATCACGGCTTAGGGACGAAGCCCGGACTGCTGGCCGTCTATCCCGCGTGGCTGGTGCTCGCCAGCGTACAGCTTGGCCTTGCGCTGCTGCTATGGCTATGGCTGCGCGGCAAGCGCTTTGGGCCTGTCCATATGCCGCGGGCATGGACGGTTCGCCGCGGCGACGAAGGCGTTCACGCCGTCGCCGCTTGGTACGAGCGCCTCGGCTACCAGCACGAGGCGCTGGCTCACCAGCAGCTGCATCTGCGGCAGCTGCTGCATCGACGCTGGGGGCTCAGCCCCAGCGCAAGTGTTTCGCAGGCCGCGGAAGCTGCGCGCGGCCGCATGCCTGAGGCGCAGGCGGCGCAGCTCGCGCGCCTGCTGGAGGAGCCCGCCGCTGCGCAGCAGCGGGGCGTAAGCACCAAAGCGTTCGTGCAGCGAACGCGAGAGATGGGCGAGATCATCGCCTACTTGGAGAAGGAGTGAGCGGAATGAACGAAATCATACAAGCGATGGAACAGCGCTTATTCGGCCAGAAGCTGAATATTCGGCTGCTGGTTACGGCGCTATTGGCCGGCGGGCACGTCCTGCTGGAAGGTGTGCCAGGCCTTGGCAAAACCAAGATGGCGCGCACGCTGGCGGGGCTGGTTGGAGGCGACTACCGCCGCATTCAATTCACGCCAGATTTAATGCCCAGCGATATAACGGGCAGTGTTATTTATCATATGCAGGATCAATCGTTTACGACGATTCAGGGTCCTATTTTCACTAATGTACTGCTTGCGGATGAAATTAATCGCTCTGGGCCCAAAACACAGGCCGCGCTCCTGGAGGCAATGGAAGAGCGGCAGGTGACGATTCAAGGCACTACCTATCCCCTTGCAAGTCCGTTCTTTGTCGTAGCGACCCAAAATCCAGTTGAATATGAAGGCACTTATCCCCTGCCGGAAGCGCAGCTTGACCGCTTCTTGTTCAAGCTGGTGCTCGACTACCCAGGGGAAGAAGCCGAAATCGCCATTCTGCGCGGACACGTCCCGTTCCATCAGGAGCAAGCGGAGCCGCTGACCGCCCTGTTGACGCCGGAGAAAATAACGGAATGGCAGCGGAAGCTGGCGGATGTCGTTGTGGAAGATTCATTATATGCTTACATCGCAACCATCATTCGCCAAACCCGTGAATCCAAACGCGTGCAGTTGGGAGCCAGCCCGCGGGCCGGCGTCGCCGTATTGATGGCGAGCAAGGCATGGGCGCTGCTGGATGGCAGAACCTATGTCACGCCTGACGATATTAAACTTGTAGCGCGTCCTGCGCTGCGGCATCGGCTGCTGCTAACACCGCAAGCGGAATTGGAGGGCGGAACCAGTGACCACATCATCCAAGAAACGCTCGGCGCTATTCCGGTTCCTAGATAAGCTATTATTCCAAGATTTTGTACTTCCTACCTATCGATTCATCGGACTTGCAGCTGTTGGTGCTATTATTCCTATTTTATTAATGGGGATTGATAAAGAGGCCGTGCAGGCTTTGTTCTGGAGCTTCAATGCTCTGCTCCTTGTGTTAAGCTTGGTGGATCTGTACCTGCTGCCCAAACGCAGCAGTTGGGTTGTTCTTCGCAAGCTGCCGGAGCAAATGGATGTCCGAAGCAGCGCGAAGGTGACCATAGAGCTTGCTTCGAAGGATCGTCCGCTGGTTCAGGTGGAAATAGCGGACCATGTGCCGCCGACTTTTGCTCTGGAAAGCAGTCAATTAAGCGGGGTATTCCACGGTAACGCAGCTTCTTTCTCCTACACAATGAAAGCGCTGGAAAGAGGCAGATATGTGTTTGACTATGTGTATCTGCGCTACTGGGGCGGAATAGGACTGTGGAAGAAGCAGGTGCGCATTAAGCATGAGGCTGTTGTGGAGGTTTATCCTGATTTATCGCAAGTGCGCGGTGTGCTTGGCGCTGTTCAGGACGCGTTGATTCTGGAAGGCCATCGATTGTTCAAAAAACAGCGCAGCGGATCGGAATTTCATTATATCCGCGACTATGTGCAGGGCGACGATATCCGGCATATCAACTGGAAATCCTCGGCCCGGGCAACGAAGCTGATGACGAACCTCTACCAGCCGGAGAAAGGCAAGATCGTCACGCTGGTGCTTGATTGCGGGCGACAAATGGCGATTGAACTTGACGGTCAAGTGAAGCTGGATCGCACGCTGGAAGCGGCACTAACATTGGCAGCTGTTGCGCTTAAGCAGGGGGATCAAGTGGCGCTCATCGCCTACTCGAATCAAATCAAGGTATTTGTGCCGCCAGGCCGAGGGCTTCCTCATCTGCACGTCTTAACGCAGGCTGTGTATGATTTGCGGACCGACTTTGTTGAATCCAGCACACAGGTTGCTTTTGCGCACGTCCTGCGTTTGTTAAAGAAACGCTCGCTGATCGTTCTGTTCTCCGATATGGAGAGCTACTTATATGACCAAGACATGCTGCCTTATATGCAGCGTTTGCGTAGAAATCATCATGTACTGCTATTGTCGCTGCAAGATCCACTCCTTCATTCATGGGTGCGAATTCGCGCCGAGAACAGCCAGGAGGCCTACCGGCAAAGTATTGCTCATAAATTTTGGTCAGATCGGTATGCCTATGTAACCAAAATGGCCAGCAGAGGCATCCCGGTTATGGATGTTCCTGCCGACCAATTGACGCTTAGCGTCGTTAATGCTTATTTGGATTTGAAATCTCGAGATCGTTTATAGGGTTAATTGTTTTTGTTTAGATCGTTTACTATTTCCATATAGGTAGTACAAGACCAGGATGAGCAGTGTCGCACAGGCAATCACATACTTCATTTCGAGTGATAAAGTGGACGGCGTAATATAGCCTTCAATGATGCCGGCGATGACGAATAGCGGAATGGTGCCAATCAGAAGCTGGGCGGATTCCTTGGCAGACTCCAGAAACAGCAGCTTTCGTGGATAAGGTCCAGGCACGAAAAACCGATAACCCATGTAAAGCCCGGCTCCGCCTGCAATGAAGATCGCCGTCAGTTCAATGATCCCATGGGGCAAGATATAAGCCCAGAAGACATAGCTCTTGCCTGATTGCATGAACACGGCAGCCAATGCGCCAATCAGCAGGCCATTGCTGACCATTAGGTAGATCGTGCCGATGCCCAGCGTCACCCCGCTAATGAATGCGAGAATAGCGACTCGAATATTGTTCGTCATGATGGCTGTGGAGACTAGCGGGGAATGGATGTCACCGCGTGGATCTGCTGTTTTGGAAGGATCAATGTTTTCGGCCATTCCGCCAGGCATGATCAGGGAGAGATTGAGCGGATCCTTCCACACGGAGAGGAAACCGAGAAGTCCTCCGAGCAAGAATAGCAGCAGGGCGAAGCCAACGAACAGGCCTCGTGCTTGGATCAGCGATGGGAAGTAATGAAGGAAAAATGTCCTTAATTGCGTCGTGCTTTTATTGCTTTCTTGGTACATCGTATTATGCGCCTGCGAAATGAGATGATTGAGGTACACGGTCGTTTCATCCCCTGGCAGATGTGTTTGCAGGGTTGCCAGATGAGCAGAGACAGCCTTGTACAGCTCCGTGAAGCGATTGATATGACTGGCTTGCAGTCTGTTCTTTCGTTTGGTTAGTTGTTTCAAAAGCTCTTCAAGCTCTGTCCACTGCGATTTATGTTCGCGAATAAAGCGTGTGATATCCATGGGGCGGCCCCTCCTGATCGTTTGTTTCATTTTAGCATATTCATTCTCGTCGTTCCCATAATTTTGAAATCGCAAGGAGATGCTATGAACGAGTCTCTGGATAAAAAAGTAACGATCATCACCCCGGAGCAGGTGCAGCTGCAATTCCATACAGCAGGCATCGGCAGCCGATCGCTGGCGCACATCCTTGATGCGCTGATTTTGCTAGTCGTCAACAGTCTTTTATTTGTATTTGCGCTGCTCGTAAGCCGATTATATTCAGGCAGCTGGCTGCCTGCTGTAGCCGATTACTTGTTGGCATTTTCGATTATTTTGTTAATCTTGCTCAATTTAGGGTATTTTGTTTGTACAGAAGCTTATATGGGCGGACAAACATGGGGCAAAAGATGGCTTGGGCTGCGCGTGCTTCAAAACAACGGCCAATCCGCTACGTTGTTATCCATCCTTATTCGCAATCTATTTCGACTGCTCGATATGATGCCGACGTTTTATTTTCTAGGCGCCGTCAGCATTCTGTTTAGCGCCAAAGATAAGCGCATCGGGGATATGGTCGCTGGGACAATCGTGGTTGTCGAAGCGCGATTCGAACGGATGAAACGCCGCAAACAGTTGGAGAAAGCAATCTCCAAAAAGAATTATCCGCTCCTTGCACTGGATATGGAAGAAGCCCAAAGGGCAGAGATTACAGATCAGGATTGGCAGCTCTTGCAGGCCTGGGTAGAGCGAATACCTACGATGGCAAACGATCGTTTAGCTGAGTTAGCGAGCCCGATTGCGCAGCATTTTGCCAAGAAACTAGCGCTGAATCACTGGAGTACGCAGGATCCTGTTCTATTTTTAATTAATATCTATGAAGCTCTTAGGGCTGATTGGGAAGTATGAGGAAGACGAGAGGAGGAGCATGATGGGATACACAGCTATTGTTGCCGGAGGCACGGGACTTGTTGGCAGTGAATTGATTCAGTTATTGCTGCAAGATCGCGCCTATGAAAGAGTGATTGCATTGGTCCGCACAAACATACAGACGCAGTACCTGCAGGGCAGTGAGAAACTGGTTCAGATTGTAACAGATTTCAATCACTTGGACGCGGATGTTCCTGCTTCTGATATTGAGCACGCGCATGTGTTCTGTACACTGGGCACGACGATCAAGAAAGCGGGCTCGCAAGAGCAGTTTCGCAAAGTGGATCTGACCTATCCGTTGAATCTTGCAGAGTTGGCAAGTGTTCACAATGCGGATGTGTTTGCGATCGTGACAGCTATGGGCGCGAACAGCAAGTCCACGATCTTTTACAATCGGGTGAAGGGTGAGGTCGAGGAGAAACTAAGAGAGCTAAATCTCCCAGCGTTATACATGCTTCGTCCTTCTCTGATACTGGGTGATCGCAAGGAAGTTCGCGCGGGAGAGAAGATTGGCAGCTTGGTATCGCGGGCGGTAGCGCCGCTCATGATCGGCGGACTTCGGACGTATCGGCCTATCCAGGCGAAGGTTATTGCCGCAGGATTAATCGCATCGGCCAAATCAGGTCGTGCGGGGGCGCACGTTGTGCTGTCATCACAGATTGCCGAACTTGGGGATATCCTGAATTAATGAAAAAATGGTTAATAAATACAGCAATTCGTGATATACTCATACAATGTTTCAAGTTTGTAATATATAAACAACATTGTAGAGGGTATGGGGGACAACGGAATGCTTAAACGAATAGGCTGGATGGCACTTATTTTATGTATGGTGGCAGGCAGCAGTGCAAGTGCAGAAGAAAGTACAAGTAAGTACACTTGGATTGAAGGCGGTAAAATAGTAGATTTGGGTCCGATAGCTGCGATTGATCTTGGACCGGAATTTGTGTTTCTGGATGCCGAGAATACGAAGAAAATGAGTAAAGAAAATCATGAATCTGTCACAGGCAATGAGATGGGCAGTATTTTTCCTAAAAACGCCGATCAGACATGGACGGTCATTCTGGAATATGAGAAATCAGGTCATATCAAAGATGATGAAAAGACGAAGATCGATGCCAAAGATCTGTTGAATAGTTATAAAAAAGGGACTGAAGCTGCCAATAAAGAACGCCAAGAGGGGCAGCGAATTCATGTGAAGGGTTGGGATATTGAACCTTTTTATGATGAAAAAACACATGGACTTACGTGGTCTTTGCTGGCAGAGGATGACAATAAAGCAACGTTTCTTAACTACAATACGCGAATCTTAACGAGGGAAGGGAATATTTCTGTTATCCTAGTCTCAGATCCTGCGCATCGTGAAGCGGATAAGAAGGTGCTTGCTGAGAAGTTATTGCCTAAGTTAACGATGAAGCCAGGTGAGAAGTACGAGGATTTCAATCCTGCCAAAGATAAGATGTCTGAATACGGACTTAGCGCGCTGATACTTGGAGGAGCAGGACTAGCTGTGGCTAAGAAGGTCGGTTTCATTGCTCTCATTCTTGTCTTTCTAAAGAAGTTCGCAGTTCTCATCGTAATTGCTCTTGGAGCTGTTTGGACGTTTATCAAAAAAAGATTTCAGCGGCGAGATATGAACGGTTAATAAGAGGACAGTGGAGCGGCACAAGAGCAGCGATTGCACTAGCATATCGACGAAAGTGCTTCTTCCTGCTATGATTAAACACGTTAATTATCAACGTTGTATAACGTTTGGAAGAAAGTGGGTTTCTATCATGATTGATCACATTGTACTCGTTAAATTCGGAGAGACGACGACAAACGCGCAGATGCAAGAGGTTGTAGACCGTTTCAAAGCTCTGAGAGCTCATTTGACAGGTATCGTCGATATTCAAGCCGGCATTAACTTTTCTGAGAAGAACAAAGGGTATCAAGTTGTTTTATCCGTGCGTTTTGAAGATCGAGCAGCGCTTGAAGCTTATGGTCCTAACCCGGAGCATCAAGCGGTTGCCGCCTATATCAGAGAAGTAGGTCGAGAAGACAGTTTAATTGTGGATATCGAAATTTAAAGATGAGCGACGGGTAGGGACATGGTCCTTGCCCGTCTTTTTTTTGGGAACCAGAGGGCATTTTGCGGATTTTATACGAATGGGGGAGTTCGTCCAATCTATTAAACTAGCAGATACATATCATATCTTATCTTAACAAGAGAGGAGAGGATTATATAATGGCTAATCAAATTGAAAGTTACCAAGGCATTACGGTTACACCAGTGACGGACGGGGTGCAAATTCCGGTCCCCTTGACGCCGGCTGGTGTCGGCATTGCGGAGGTTCGGGTTTCCGTTCCAGGCACTTTTCCCAACGTTGTTGAAGTAAAAGCGACTGTGGGGATAAGAGGAGATGCGGGAACTGGAAGTGTATTGTTCCGTATTTTCCGGGACGGGCATGAAATCTACTATGCTCGTTTGGGGATCGAAGCTAGTTTCGAGAAATATTATGTTCCTACGCTGCAAGCAATCGACGTCAACCCGCCGCAAGGATCGCACGGTTACACATTGTCCATTGAGGCTTTAACACCTGGTTTATCTGTAACGGTTATTGGACCGATTACAATGAGCGCTTTGGTAATTAACGCAATCTAATACAATAAGCCTCCGATTCCACGTTTGTAGGTGGGGTTGGGGGCTTGTTTGTGCTTTAAGATTGCTAACTTTTCTGTTCTTTGCGATAGACAGAAGGCGCTGTGCCGGTCCATTTGCGGAATTGCTTCGAGAAATACAGAGCATCATTGAAGCCGACCGAGGAGGCCACCTGATCAATGGTCATGGACGTTTCTAGCAGCTGCTTGGCGCGTTCCATACGGATTTTGAATAAATACTGCATAGGCGCGAAGCCGGTGTATTGTTTGAACATTTTACATAAATAGGTTCGATGGTACCCCAATTTGTGAGCCAGCTCTTCAATGGATACCGTTTGGGTGTATTGCAGCTCCAAGTAACGGATGGCTTGACCAATTTGACGTTCAATGTCCGTTTCGGTAACAGGCTTGGCTGTCATTTGGTGCGTATTTGACCGCCCTAGCTCGCGGATCAGGAGCCTAAGCCATCCTGCGGCTTCCATATCTTCCATAACCGGAAAGGCAGATTGCTGAAAGCTGGAACGAATATGGCGGTAATGATGCCTGAGAACACGCGGGCTGCACCCCGAAATAACAGCATTCTCTGGTGTTACGCCGATTTGGGAAAGCATCATTCCCGCTGCTCGTCCAGTAAAGGCTACCCACGTATAGTGCCATGGTTGATGGGCATCGGCAATGTAATTAAACAGTTCCCCTGGGAAGATGAAGAAGGTATCTCCGGTTTTGCAGGGATAGGAACGGTTGTTCATCTCAAAAGTACCCTCGCCGGCTTGCACCGTATGAATGAGATAATAATCGTGAACCGCCGGCCCCATTTTGTGAAGGGGCACGGGTTTGCCATCGCCGCTGAAAAGCACGGATAATTCATTGCTGCTGTGATGAGGATTAATCGTTAAGTTGAAATAAGTATGGTCCGCATTCATGGAAGCCTCTTCTGTTTTTAATTTCAGAGTAACCTAATAAACTACAAATGTCCATATAGGAGTTCATTCGTTCCATATGTTTGCACGGGATCCTGCGCTATAGTGAAGATAGGAATAGCGACCACATAATAGAGGAGAATGAGACATGTCCAAGATTACTTTTCTGGGTGCAGGAAGTACGGTTTTTGCGAAAAATGTGTTGGGAGATTGCTTGCTTACACCCGCTCTGCAAGGCTTTGAAATCGCTCTCTTTGATATTGATCATGTACGTTTGCAAGACTCAGCCAACATGCTGAATAATATTAAGAAAACAAGTGGAAGCACTTCTACAATTAAAGTTTATACGGACCGCAAAGAAGCTCTTAGCGGAGCTAAATATGTGGTTAATGCAATCCAAGTAGGTGGCTATGATCCATGTACAATTACGGATTTCGAAATCCCGAAAAAATACGGTTTGCGTCAAACCATTGCAGATACGGTAGGGATCGGTGGTATTTTCCGCAACTTACGTACGATACCTGTGATGCTGGATTTCGCAGCTGATGTCCGTGAAGTTTGTCCGGATGCGCTGTTCCTCAACTATACGAACCCGATGGCTGTTTTGACGAATGTAATGAATACTTACGGTGGTGTGCGTACGGTTGGTTTGTGTCACAGTGTGCAAACCTGTATTCCAGAGCTGTTCAAAAGCTTAGGTTTGGAGAAAGAAGGCGTGAAAGCCAAAATTGCCGGCATCAACCATATGGCATGGTTGCTTGAAGTAACGAAGGATGGCATTGATTTGTACCCGGAAATCAAGAAGCGGGCTGCCGAGAAGCAGCAAGAGAAACACAAGGATATGGTTCGCTTCGAAATGATGCTGAAGTTCGGACACTACATTACGGAATCTTCCGAGCATAATGCGGAGTACCATCCGTATTTCATCAAACGCAGTTATCCAGAGCTGGTTGATCGCTTCAACATTCCGCTGGATGAGTATCCGCGCCGCTGTATCGACCAAATTAGCAGATGGAAGCAGATGCGCGAGGATCTCGTTAACGATGCCAACTTGACGCATGAGCGCTCCCATGAATATGCTTCTTATATTTTCGAAGCGATTGAGACGGACGTTCCGTACAAAATTGGCGGTAACGTCATGAATACCGGCTTAATCACCAACTTGCCGCGCGAAGCTTGCGTCGAAGTGCCTTGCTTGGTAGATCGCAACGGTGTTACGCCTACCTATGTAGGGGATCTGCCGCCGCAGCTTGCAGCGCTTAACCGTACGAACATCAATACGCAGCTATTGACGATTGAAGCTGCCATTACGCGCAAACGCGAGCATATCTACCACGCGGCTATGCTGGATCCTCATACAGCGGCAGAACTGTCCATGGACGACATCGTCGCGATGTGTGATGAATTAATCGAAGCACATGGCAAATGGCTGCCGGAGTATCACTAGGTTTTGAGGAAGCACTAAAGCTAAGAGGCTGGCTCTGAAGGTTGAAAAACCTGGGGCGGCCTCTTTGGCTTGGCTGGCGGTGGTGATGCTGTAGTGCTGGAGGCGAGAGTGGGAGCTGGGCTGAGCGGGGCAGGGCAGAGCGGGGCAGAGCGGGGCAGAGCGGGGCAGGGTCGAGCAGAAGCAGGGAAGAGCCGAGCTGAGCTGAGAGGGCAGGGCAGGGCTGTGCAGGGCCGGGCCGAGCAGAGCAGAGCCGAGCAGAGCCGAGCAGAGCAGAGCAGAGCAAGCCGGGCCGACTCATAATCAAACTACCACGCTAACGAACTGCATGATGCTTATAATCAAGAAACTGGCTACTTTGAAGAACTAACGAACTCAACAGGCGGTATGAAGGCGCGAATAGGCGGAATGGTGGTCATTTACATGAGATAACGCTTCTGGAACGCGTTAGGTTTTTAAATTGCCCTATTTTGGCCAAATAAGGGTTATTAAGTTCGTAAACTAGCTGTGTTCTAGTTGCAATAGCCCCTTGTGGCAGCCTTTGGTGAAGCTGAGCACAGCCAAGCCTCCTAACAATCAAACTGCTGCGCTAACGAACTGCATGATGCTTATAGGCAAGAAACTGGCTACTTTGAAGAACTAACGAACTCAACAGGTGTTATGAAGGCGCGAATAGGTGGAATGGTAGTCATTTACATGAGATAACGCTTCTGGAACGCGTTAGGTTTTTAAATTGCCTTAATTTGGCCAAATAAGGGTTATTGGGTTCGTAAAATAGCCGTGTTCTAGTTGCAATGGCCCCTTGTGGCAGTCATTGGTGGAACTGAGCACCGGACATCAGAATATCACTGGCCATCAAAATTTCAGTAGAGTTAAGGTTGAAATTCAGCCTTAAAGCGGAGTCTGGAGCCAAAGTGTGGCTTGTAACGCTGAAAAACAGCGTTATAGGTCACGCCGAGGTAAATCGGGCTGAATCGAGCCGATCCGAGTCGAGTCGGCCGAGCACAGCCCAACCTCCTAACAATCAAACTGCTACGCTAACGAACTGCATGATGCTTAAAGGCAAGAAACTGGCTACTTTGAAGAACTAACGAACTCAACAGGCGTTATGAAGGTGCGAATAGGTGGAATGGTAGTCATTTACATGAGATAACGCTTCTGGAACGCGTTAGGTTTTTAAATTGCCCTAATTTGGCCAAATAAGGGTTATTGGGTTCTTAAAGTAACCGACTTTCAGGTGCAGAAGCCCTTTGGGGCAGCTATTAGTGAAGCTGAGCACCGGACATCAGAATATCACTGGCCATCAAAATTTCAGTTGAGTTAAGGTTGAAATTCAGCGTTAAAGCGGAGCCTGGGGTTAAAGTGTGGCCGTTAACGCTGAAAAACAGCGTTAAGGGCAGAGAAATGGCAGGGTGAGCGGCAATTCAGTTGAGTTAAGGTTGAAATTCAGCGTTAAAGCGGAGTCTGGAGCCAAAGTGTGGCTCGTAACGCTGAAAAACAGCGTTACAGGTCACGCCGAGGTAAATCGGGCTGAATCGAGCCGATCCGAGTCGAGCCGAATCGAGCCGATCCGAGTCGGTCGAGCACAGCCAAGCCGCCTCATAATCAAACTGCTACGCTAACGAACTGCATGATGCTTATAGGCAAGAAACTGGCTACTTTGAAGAACTAACGAACTCAACAGGTGTTATGAAGGCGCGAATAGGTGGAATGGTGGTCATTTACATGAGCTTAACGCTTCTGGAACGCGTTAGCTTTTCAAATTGAGGTCATTGAGTTCGTAAAGTAGCCGACTTAGGCAACAAAAAAAGGTCATGACGTATGTGTGTAACATACGCATGGCCTTCATTTTCATTACCCGCCAAATGCGTCGCGAAACGCATGGTTGAGGGTTGCGAGTTCCACTTGCCAGATGGGGGCAATTTCGGGTCCGACTTGCGTATCGAACCAGTCCGCGAGCGCCTTGCGGTTGCTGCCGTTGTCGATGATGAAAGGAAGGTTCAGCATGACCTTCTTCACATAGAGCTCTTCGGCCTCTTTGATTTGTTCCGGAGATAGCCAGACCTTCAAACGCTTGATTGTGCGATACAATTCCTTGCTGCAAGCTCTGCGGATGCCGCGTGCACTAGGGAATTGTTGTTTGTGTTTCTCACTCGGCTTGTTGTTAATCATGACTGTATCCACTCCCTCTATGCTATTTGTATGCATGGAGAGAGCAGAGAGCCACTCGAGATAAGAACCTATAGCGCCCAAGTTGGAGGAAAACTAGCGATGGACGGATTTCGTTTGCTCCAGAGAGGTTCGCGGCCCTAGATATGTCATAAGAGCAGGGAGCAGCATGCCTCGAACCAGGAAGGTATCGATCAAGACCCCGGCTGCCATGGCGAAGCCGAATAAGATCAATTCTTGCAGAGGTTGAGTTATCAGCACGCAGAATGTAGCGGCAAGTACGATGCCTGCGGATGAAATGACCCCGCCTGTCAAGGCAACACCGCGCCGCACCGCTTCTCGCCACGGAAAATTCTGAGCTTCTTCTTTGATCCGCGACACCAGTATAATGTTGTAATCGACGCCAAGGGCTATGAGGAAGACAAAGGTATAAACGGGCAATCGATAGCTGATAGCTTCATAACCAAACCCAAAGTGGAAGACACTCCAGAGGAGCCCCATCGTTGCCGCATAGGAGAGCAGCATGGTAGCCATCATGGTCAGAGCCAATCGGATGGAACGAGCCTGCCAGACCAGCATAAGCGTAATAAATAGGGTGATCAGCGCAAAAAGCACAACCGTATCTCGTTTATTCATGGTGCGAACATCCAATTGATCGGCTGTTTGTCCTGCGAAATGCAGCGTAAACTGCGAAGAATCGAATCCGCTGTCGTGCAGCAGGTTTCCGCTGTTCTCACGTAAATCACGCACTAGATTCAACGCCTCTTGATCATACGGGTTCACGGTAAGCGTCATTTGGAGTTTGATCGTATGTTTATCCGCAGCGAGCATGGCTACGGCAGTAGGATTATTCGCTGTCAGCAGTGCCGAATCCATATTCGGCGTGATCTTGCTGCCCCCGCTATGTTCCTGCAAAGCACGAACCAGAGAGTTCGCTTTATCGATGAAAGGAGCATCCAGAGTGATCACTCTGTCCGATTTCAAAAGGATCGTGACCGGGGCCAGCTCGCCAGGAGGGAAGCGCTCCTGCAAAATTTCGAAGCCTTGCCGCGATGAAATATCGCTGGGGAAGGACTTCATCAAGTTGAACGAATAGCGCATGGATAGACCGGAAAGCGATGATACCAGTAAGATGATGACCAAGACAAGCGCTGTAAAGGCAGGTTTTTTCGTGACATAAGCACTGATTGCGCCCCAGAAACCTTTGGGGTGTTCATCCGTTTGCGTCGTCAGTTGCTTTTTGGGAATCAACGGCCAGAAGGCTTTGCGCCCCACGAGTGCAAATACGGCCGGAATTAAGGTTAACCCGCCTAACAAAATGACGACCATGGCAACGGAAAATACGGGTGCGAAATGGTGATAGGGCTTGAAGACGGCTGTGAATAAAGTGAGCATCGCGATAAGCACGGTACCGCCGCTGAAGAGGATAGGCTCCGCTACTTTGGATAAAGCGTTGGACATAGCCGTATGTTTGGCGTCAGTTTGCTTCAATTCGGACCGGAAGCGGGCTACGAGAAATAAGCAATAATCGGTGAGTACGGCGAAAAGCAGAATCATCATGATGGAGAGGGACTGTTTCTCAACGAAGAACCAGCCCATTTTGCCCGCTAATCCCAGCAACCGATCCACAACCTGATAGACCATGCCAGCGATCACTAAGGGCAATAAAGCTAATAATGGCGAACGGTAAATAATGATTAGAATGATGAGAATCAGAACGACAGTTGCGAGCATTAAGACGAAGTCAGCTTTTTTGAAAAGCATGATGGTGTCCGATGAGATGCCCGCAGGCCCTGTGATGTCTAGTATAAGGGAACCTAGTCCCATCGTACTTGCGGTGGTGCGGATTTGATCAAGCGTGTCGTAGATTTGTGCGGATTCTAGATTTTTTTGCAGGGAAGCGCTCAGTAGAAGCGTTGTATGATCCGCGGAGAATAAAGAATCCTGCTGCGCTTGGGGCAACCGATGAAAAGGCACTGCGCCTGTAAGGAAGGCGGGCTTCTGATCCGAATTCAGCCATTCGCTCAGTTTCCCGATCGACGCGCGCTCGGCGTCTGTTATCGCTTGCTGCCCATGGAAAACGAGCAGAGCCGTTAAACCATCTTGGGTAGGATACTGCTCCTGCATAATTTGCTTGGCTAACGCGGATAACGTATCTTCATGGATGCTGCCTTCCCCTCCGCTGAGGGCGACTTCTTTGGATGATGGCGCCAAAGCGCTTAATAGGATAATGATGGCGAGCCAGCTAATCAAAACAATTTTGACGCCCTTGGAACTGCTGACAAGGCGAGCCCAGTGCTGTAAGAAACGATTCATTAGGTTCAAACCCCTTTCCTTAACCTCACTAGGATTGTAGGAAAGGAATATGAACGGATGATGAATGTTTGGTTACAAACGCGGCAGATGGATCGTGAACGTGGTGCCTTGGCCGAGCTCGCTCATCACTTCGACGCTTCCTTGGTGAAGCTGAATGATTTTCTGCGCGATCGATAAGCCTAAGCCGCTGCCGGCGTTCGCGCGATTTCTGGCTTTATCCGCTTTATAGAAGCGGTCGAAGATATGAGCGACTTCTGCCTCCGGAATTCCGATGCCAGAATCATGAATCACAACGACAATCTCGCTTGCCAATTGCTGAATCTCGATGCGCAGCGTATCACCGGGCTGAGAGAATTTAATCGCATTCGTGATGAAGTTCAGCCACACTTGGTGCAGCAGTTGAGTGTCCGCGGTAATCGTCACTTCGGGCATCGTGAGCTCAATTGCGATCGACTTCTCCGTCCATTGCCATTCGGTAAGGATGAGAATTTGGCGGATTTGTTCATCCAGGCGATAGGCGCTGCGTTTGACGACATGGTTTTCTTTGTCCAATGAGGCGAGAGTCAACAACTGTTTGCTGAGTGAGGACATGCGCTTGCTTTCTTCTAGAATGATCGCCAGATAGCGCTCTTTTTCTTCTTCTGACGTTTCCTTGTCGAGAATCGATTGTGTAAAGCCTTGGATGGACGTTAAAGGAGACTGAATTTCATGCGAAACATTGCCAACGAATTCCTGCCGCATATTGTCGAGCTGTTGGAGAGATTGGGCCATGAATGTGAAGTTTCGGGCTAGTTCTCCGATCTCATCCTGCCGCGTGACGTCCATCTTAATCTCATAATGCCCGCCAACGATTCGTTGGGTCGCAGTGGTCAGTTTCTTAACGGGCTTAACAATGTACTGGGAGAAAATGATAATGAGCAGAATGCTGAACAGGAAAGTCAGACCTAACAGGAAGGCCATGAGGATGCGGACACCGCCGATTTGCTGTTCCAGATTCGGGCGCACGAAGAGTGCATAAGGCTTACCTTTCACTTGAATCGGCACTCCGATACTGTTTCGAATGCTATTTTCAAAAAAGCCGGTCACCATAAGGAAATGGCGCTCCTGTAGCATGCCGCGATACGTTTGTCCATTCAACACCTGTCGGATTTGCTCGGGGTCCATCGCGGTATGCTTAAACGGAGTTCCGTAGAAGACGCCGTCCATATCGCCATTCACCGTGTACAACTGGAAACCCATATTCGCGATATGCGTGAAGTAAGCAGCGGGTTCAAGATCAGGCACTTGTTCATAGAGCGTGCGTATCTCGTTCGTGATCGTCCAAATTTGTTCTTCGTTCTGTTCTCTTAATTTGGCCACGTAATAATAGTTGGAGAGCAGAAGAGCAAGAAGACTGCTGAACATAGCGATGATAATGAAAGTAGCAACGATGCGAATATAAAGTGATTTCACCCTTCGGTCACCTCAAGCTTATACCCCAGTCCTCTCACCGTTGTAATGACGAAATCATGCGAAATATCATAAAAGCGCTCGCGCAAGCGCTTGATATGGACATCAATCGTCCGGTTGTCACCTTCATAATCCGTGCCCCAAAGCATCTGAATCAACTGTTCCCGTGTGAAGATGCGTCCGGGATGACTTGCCAACTGTGCAAGCAGTTGAAACTCTTTGAGCGGGAGGAGGAGGGTTTCATCGCCCACGGTCACTTCATAGCTTTTACGATTAATAATGGTTCGATTCAGTGAAATGATCTCAGAAGATACGAGCTGATAACGCCGCAAAAGGGCGCGCGCCCGGAACAACAATTCTTTGGGTTCGAAAGGCTTGACCATATAGTCGTCTGTCCCGGACTGAAAGCCTTTCTCCTTATCTTCGAGTTCGCCTTTGGCGGTTAGGAGCATCACAGGAATATCGTAGGTCGAACGAATATCAGAGCAGAGATCCAAACCATCTTTCAGCGGCATCATCACATCGACAACGGCTAGATGAACTTGTTCGACTTCCAGTATCGCGGAAGCTTGTACCCCGTCACTTGCTTCAAACACGGTATAGCCTTCCTTCGAAAATAAAAAACGCAGCAGTTCGCGAATATGCGCATCGTCATCGACGACCAGAATATGAGTTTTCAAGAGGCAAGCACCTTCTTCTTTTAAAATCTATTGCAAGCAGTGAACTTGGCACCAGTGTAAACGAAAAAAAACCTTATTGCCACTTCTGTTTCACTGAGCCGAGAGAGAAGATCTCCGGGCAATGGGAATCAGGTGATTAATAAGGTTTAATCCATCAAGGTTAGTCCACCACAATGTAGCCAATCATCGGACCGCCATGAGCGATATCAGCATGTGTCATACAAATGAGACGATACGTGCCTTCCTGATTGGCCGTAAAATGGACAACCGTCTCTTTGCCTTTCTGCACTTCGCCGCTGATGTTCAGCCCTTCGATGAGAAAAGGATGGCTTTCGCCATTCACACCATAAAGGCTGAGTTTGATCTTCTCGCCTTTTTGGATGACGACTGTGCCAGGATCCCAGCGATAGGATTCGATGGTCTTGCCCTCTTTGGTCGTCGATTTGAATTCCCCAACGACCATGTGAATGGTTCGTTCGGAAGTGGTGTCGGCCATAGTGGGTAGAAGGGTGTCGCGGCTTACGTACAGCCAGCCGACCAGAAGCAGGAGCAGCGCGGCTGCCGCCAGATAGAGATGCTTGCGTTTAACAATCCAAACACGGGACATAGGAATTCCGCCTCCTGTATATACCTACTTGTACATCTTATGCGGAGGCTTGTCAGCGCATGAATCGGATTCGTGAACCCGTTACCACCAAGCGGTGGGGTAACGGGTTCGGGTGGCCCGGTGGTACCCGAGGGCCACAAGCACGAGCAGCATAGCGCCGAGCAGCACCGGCGTCAGCAGGAAGCCCCAGCCCGCGCCCGTGAGCATCACGAGCAGCGGGTCGGCGCCGGCGGGCGGATGCAGCGTGCGCGTCAGCTGCATGAGCGTGATGGCGGCGCCGACGGCAAGGGCGAGGCTCCACGCGTGGACGCCGAAGGCGGTGAGGGCGCAGAGCCCGACGAGCGTGCTCAGCACGTGGCCGCCGATGAGGCTGCGGGGCTGCGCGAGCGGGCTTTGCGGCAGCGCGAAGGCGATGACGCAGGAGGCGCCGAAGGGCGCCATGAGCAGCGAGGCGTGGGCGACATTGCCGACGAGGCTGCAGAGCAGGATGGCGAGGAAGCCGCCGATGCCGGGGATGAGCACGGCAAGGGTTGAACGTAGGGATGAACCGGATGATGCAGGTTGATTCATGGGGTTATGCACTCCTCTTTGCGAATGTTAACTCAGATGGTATCATGAGATGATGTATTTGAAAAATGAATGAATTCGATGAGTGCCATTTGTATTTGCGATGGGTAAGACGAGGAGGGGATTAGGTTGCTGGAACAGTTGGACGGACGAAGTATGAAAACTTTTATTACCGTGATGGAAGAGAAAAGCTTCAGCAAGGCCGCGCTCAAGCTAGGGTATGTACAATCGACCGTGACCATGCATATCCATCAGTTGGAGCAGACAATCGGTCAACCGCTGTTCAGACGTTTGCCAAGGGGCGTGGAATTAACACCCGCAGGCAGAGAAGTAGCCCCGTATGCTTATCGGTATTTACAGCTTGGAGAATCGCTTCAAGATAAATTAAGCGGCTTGCAGGAGCCCAAGGGCGTGGTTCGCCTCAGAGCGCTCGAATCGTTCTGTGTGCCGCATATTCCGCGGCTGCTGCCGTCTTTTTTTGAACAGTATCCGCTGATTCAGCTGCAGCTGGAGAATGGCTTCCACCGCGACATCACCCAAGATGTATCCGCGTATCGGATTGACCTGGGGATTGTTCCACGCGATCCGGAATCCCGCCAGCTAACCTTCATCCCGTTAATTCGGGATGAATTGATTTGGGTGGGGGCGCCGGCCCTCGTCCAACGAATAGAGCTTGAAGGTTGGGAAGCGGTAGCGAATACCCAAGTCATCGGATTTGGAGGCCGCTGCGTGTATCAAACGATGGCAGCTCAGTTTCTGGCTGACCAAGGGCAATCGGCCTTCGCACCGATGGAATTTGAAAGCTCCGCCATGATTAAACAAACCCTTATGGTGGGTATGGGGCTAGCGTTGATGCCTTTATCGGCTGTTACGGAGGAACTGCAAACGGGTAAGCTTAAAAGGATGCCCCAAGAGAAAACAATTCCTCTGGAGCACGGGCTTATTTACCGCGCAGGCAAGGAATTAAGTCCGGCTGTGAATGCCTGCAAGGAGCATCTCATTTCTTGCTTTTCAGGACGCGAATTGCGTGTAAGTGGTTGACAGGAGCCTGTCTGTGATAGAATGTTGGGTAGATTTAGAAACGGTACATTAATGTGGGAAGAGGGTTAGGGATGGGTGAATTGATTCATAGTGTTTTGGTGTACTTGGAAGGACTCGGGTACTGGGGAATTTTCCTTGGCCTTATGTTGGAAGTCATTCCGAACGAGCTGCTTCTGGCTTATGCCGGTTATCTGGTTTCCAAAGGAGAGATTAACTTCATCGGCGCTATTATCTGTGCCGTTGTCGGGGGTACTTTAGCCCAAGTCGTGCTCTATTGGATTGGTCGCTATGGAGGCCGACCGTTCTTGGAAAAGTACGGCAAATATTTGCTGATCAGCAAGCATCATATTGATGTGGCAGAGAATTGGTTCAACCGGTATGGAACCGGCATGATTTTCACAGCCAGATTTATTCCGATCGTACGTCATGCGATATCGCTTCCGGGCGGTATGGCGAAGATGCCTTTGGGTAAATTTACGCTGTACACGGCTTTAGCACTGATTCCTTATTCTTTCCTCTACGTATTTTTAGGGATGAAACTCAAAGATAATTGGGAAACGATCGACGAGATTGCCGGGCCGTATATTAAACCATTAATTATAGCTGCTATTGTGTTAACTGTTTTATATGTCGGTTATCAGTTTTATTTGAAGCGCAAAGGGAAGTCTGCCTAAGTGTGAGTTGATTTGGCGCTTTCGGTTCTATTTGTTACAATAAAAAAGGAAGAATCACGATCATAGGAGGATGAGTAGCGAATGAGTACGAATCTCGCAAGTAAATTGCGCACGGGCTTGAAGCCGCAACAATTCATTGATGGCATGGAAAAAAATCAAGAGCAATTTTTGGCTTATTACAATGGATTTGAATGGGAAAGCGAAGATGATAAGGAATATTTCGATTCCTTGAACAATCGCGATGATTTGCGCTGCCTCATTGTTGCTGCAGAATGGTGCGGCGACGTTGTTCGCAATGTGCCTGTCGTCTTCAAAGCGCTGGAAAACAGCGGTGTTCCGGTTGAAGTTCTGATCATTGAGCAAAACTATGATGTGATTGACCAGTTCCTGACAGGTGGCGGCCGGGCGATTCCAATCGTTGTGTTTGTGGATACAGGCGGTTTCGTTCTTGGGCACTGGGGACCGCGTCCAGCCAAAGTACAAGCGGTTATGAACCAATTCAAAAAAGAAAATCCAGATCGCGAAGCTGCAGATTATAACGAAAAAATTCAAGTAGCCAGAGCCGAAATGGGCCGTCAATATGGCGAAGGTAACGGATACCATGCTGTTATTGTGAAGGAACTTCGTGATTTAATCGAGTCGTTCTAAGGGGAAGCTATGATTAATATTGAATCATTTGTATTAGGTCCGGTTGGCACGAATGCTTATCTGCTATCGGATTCAGAAACGAAAAAAGGCATCATTATTGATCCAGGAATGAATCCCAAATCACTGATCAAACGCATTGCTGATTTGGATATCGTAGCCATTCTCCTGACGCATGCGCATTTCGACCACATTGGCGGTGTGGATGAGATTCGCAAGCTGAAGAAGTGCCCCGTTTATATTCATGATTTGGAAGCCGATTGGCTGATGAATCCGAAGAAAAACGGTTCCGCACGCTGGCCCGAGCTCGGGGTTCTGATCGAAACGGATCCCGCGGAATTCGCGCTGGACGAAGGACAAACGCTTGAATTCCTCGGCATTAAGCTCAAGGTATTCCATACCCCCGGCCATTCACCTGGCAGTGTCAGCTTCTTGTACGACAAGCATTTATTCGGCGGGGATGTGCTGTTTAAGCTGTCGGTTGGCCGGACGGATCTTCCAGGCGGCGATAATAACACGCTGCTTGATTCGATCCAGGATAAGCTGTTTTTGCTGGATGATGACGTCGTTGTGTATCCAGGCCATGGCGCCAAAACGACGATTGGTTTCGAACGAGAGAACAATCCATATGTGTAACGGAGTGGACTGCCCCTATGGGGGCGGTCTTTTTTTGCGTGGATTTAAGAGGTTCTCCCTTTTTAGTTGACATCCACCGCAGATCGCTTTGCTTTAGAGGTTTTTGGTCATGAGTGGCATCTAATGAATTGTAGGATGCTTATCGACGAGAAAATGGCTACTTTGGAGATGTAATGAACTGGATTGGCGTTACCCGGTACTTTATTGCCCGAATGGTTAGCTATTACTTGAAATAGCGCATCTGGCATTCATTAGATTTTCAGAATGAGCGATATTGGCCTAATAAAGGGTATTGAGTTCGTAAGGAAGTTTGCGAAGGCGCATGGACTTGAAGACCTAGCCGCAGGCTAGGTCTTCTTAGAATTTGGATTGAAGTGAACGAGGAGTTACCAGTTGCCTCTTGGGAGGGAACTACAGTGCGCTATAATTCTGAGAAACCGCCATATTCCACGCCAGAGGGAACTACGGTCCGCTATTTCGTTATTTCTCGCTCAGAATCAGCAGGTTCCGCTTAGATAGCGGATCTCAGTTCCCTTGCATGCTATGTTTGCGCCAGTTCCCGCCATTTAGCGGATCATAGTTCCTTTTCGCACGACGCTTTCTGTCATTGCAAAGCCAAAGTGAACTAGGATCTGCGGAGGTTCCCGATTGCTTCATTTTCGCCACAACAGTGGAACTACGTTCTCTCTGCTGCGGCAGCGACCATTTTCCCGCAATGATGCGGGAGGTATGCTCGTTCGCCCATGACATCCAACCATTTTTCAGGACATCTGGGTGTTTACCGTGTTCGTGATAGGTGCTCCCCCATAGACTGATGTTGTAAGCTATTCACCCAACAGAAACGATAAATGACCTGAAATGTTGAATGGAATCTGCTTTAAACGTCTTTCCAAATTCTAAGGAGGTGCACTTTCATGGAATATGTTAAAGCTCCAAACTATCCGGTGCAACCAATGCCAATGCCGGCTCCAGCACCAATGCCTATGCCAATGCCAATGCCTTTACCGGTCGTTCAACCGCCTGCTCCAATTATGCATAAACCAGTTCACAATGACATTCATCTGCACGCATCGTATCAACAAACCTCGTATGTTTTCCCAAAACCTGTTCATGTGCAGCCTGTAGCTGTAGCTAAAGTTTGTTCGCATAATAACTCCGTAGGCAGTATTCTCGTACTCTTCATTCTACTTGTCATCATTACTCGCGGCATTATTAAATGTTGATTGGCTGAAAAAATTTCTTTCGACTGATCCACCAAAAGTAATCCGTTTCGGGCTGTTAGAGGTCTGGAGCGGGTTATTTTTTTATGTCAATGTCCATCGTGAGATCAGTTATGAATGAAGGGAAAAGAAGGGGGGAGACTATAGTCAAAAGTAGATCTGAGGTATCAATATATGGAAATATGGGAAACAATTTTAAGATCTTTGTTGGCCTTTACCTTGATGATGCTTATCGCGCGAATCTTGGGAAAAACAACAATTGCTCAAATGACATATCATGATTTTGTAGCTTCAATTACATTAGGTGCCATTACCGCTAATATTGCCTTTAACGATAAAATAGTAATTTGGAATCTACTGACAGCAACGGTTACCTTTGCCGGAATTGCTGTTTTGTTGATGGTACTAGCTATGAAAAACCGGAGACTGAGAAACTGGGTTTCTGGAAAACCGACCGTATTAATTCAAGAAGGAAAGATTTTAGAGAACAATATGAAAAAAATTAAGATTACTTTGGATACGTTAAATCAAGAGTTAAGAGAAAAGGATATATTTAATATTCAAGAGGTTCAGTATGCGGTTCTTGAATTGAATGGGAATATCTCTGTGCTGCGAACTCCGGAAAGTATGCCAGTAACGAGGAAAGATTTAAATTTGATCATGACTTCAAAGCAAAATTTTCCAATTGAATTAGTGATGGATGGTACTATCATTGACGCCAATTTGGGACAAAATGGGTTGACAATGGATTGGCTTAATAAAGAAATAGAAAAGAAGGGGCTAATAATGAAAGATATTAATTACGCTGTTATCAGCTCTAATGGGAATGTATTTTTCGACGAATATAAGGACTATATCAGTAATCCAATTGATAGAGAATAAACGATCAGTATGATCGGAGCTATCGCCCAATTGATAATGAGAATTAATTTCAATTGTGATATGATAGTTTTAATAGATCGTTATGAAAGGAATGGCCAATTTATGAGAATTAGCGACCATATCGTCTTGTGGAATCATGTTCTCATCAGAGTGATGGATGTTCGCCGCATGTTGCTGGAGCCTGGCGAAGTGATGCGCGGATATCGCGTACCGACAAGCGCTTTCCTGTATGTCACGAGCGGCAGTGCCCAGATGTACATGGACGGGATCGAAAGCCGTATGGAGCGATTCCATGTTCTGCATGTAGGTAAGGGGCTCAGTCTCGACATTGTGGCTGCGGAACAGTTGGAATATTTCATGGTGCTGTACAAGGCAACTTTGCCGCTTCCGAGCCGATTTGAACTCGTCAGTTTGATGGAGCGCGAGAATCCGTTCCAGTTGCGCTATAGCTTGTCGCCTAAGTTTCCGATATCTTGGTTGGAGAAGCTGGAGCATATGTATCAAATATGGCAGGCACCCAGTCCGCTCGATAAATTTAAAGTGAAGACGTTATTCTATCAATTGCTTTACGAATTGCTAGAACAGCTGCACGAACAAGGGGTCGACGTCATTCGTCCCGATCTCGTCAGCCAAGCCGTCTATTATATGGAGGAACATTATCAGGAACCAGTGACGCTGGAAGCCTTGGCGGATATGCTGGAATGTACGTCCAGACAACTGCTTCGATTGTTTAAGAATCAAATGGATACTAGTCCAATTGAGTATCTGATCCAGTTGCGGGTCAACAAGGCTAAGGAGCTTCTCATCTATACAGACAGAACGCTGAAAGAGATCTCGGAGAGTGTCGGCTACGCGGACAGTTATTATTTTAGCCGGATATTCAAAAAGCAGGAAGGTGTTTCTCCCAAAAGTTTCAAAGAGTCGTATGATCGGGAATGGCGTCGAAATAATCCATTCCCGGTGTCGAAATATTCCATTGTGGCGGGGGGGCTTAGACGCTATAGTAGTAATGATTATGAGAATCATTATCACTATAAGAGAGAAGGAGATTCACAAATGTATAAGAAGACAAGAGCATGGATGACTACGATGGTCGTCATCTGTTTCACATTACTGTTAAGTGCTTGCTCGACCGGGGGGTCAACGGCAACGCCTACTGCAACCAATGGAGTGACACCGCTCCCGGCCGCTAGCAGCGCTCCATCCGCCGCCGCGAATAAGGAAGCTGATGCTCCGCGGGTCATTAAACACGCGATGGGCGAAACGACGATCAAGGGTACGCCATCTCGAGTCGTGATCCTGACCAATGAGGGGACGGAAGCGCTGCTCGCGGTCGGCATTAAGCCAGTGGGAGCCGTTATGTCCTGGATCGGAGAGCCATGGTACGACCATATCAAGAACGAAATGCAGAATGTAACTGTCGTCGGGGATGAATTGCAGCCGAATCTTGAATTGATTGCCAGTTTGAAACCGGACTTGATTATTGGGAACAAAGTGAGACAGGAGAAAATTTACGATCAATTGAAACAAATTGCACCTACGGTGTTCGCGGCTGATTTGGTCGGGGATTGGAAAGTCAATTTCAAGCTGTACTCAGAGGTGGTAAATAAGAAGGATGAAGGCGAGAAAGCAATGGCTGCTTTCGACAAACGTGTTGCGGAAGTGAAAGCGAAGCTCGGCAGCAAAGCAGCAACGAAAGTTTCACTGGCGCGTTTCTCGGCGACACAGGTGCGCATTTACCAGAAACAAACATTTGCTGGCGTACTGCTGGGCCAACTGGGCATCGCACGTCCCGAGTCGCAGGACAAGGACTCTTTCATTGAGGTTATGAAAAAAGAAAATATCGCTAAAATGGACGGAGATGTCCTGTTCTACTTCGTCTCGGAAGCCAAAGGGAAGAAGGATGCTGCGAATGTGGTGAAAGAATGGATGAATGACCCGTTATTCAAAAACTTAAACGTAGTGAAAGCCAATAAAGTAATTCAGGTAGATGAAGGGATTTGGAACTCCGCAGGCGGATACAAAGCGGCTAACTTGCTCCTGGATGAATTGATCAAGTATTTCGATGTCAAATAATACGGCAGCTTTGCTGCACACACGCAAAAGCAAGATGATCGGATTGACAGCGGGAGCTGTGTTTCTGATCGTGCTCGCCGCGGCAAGCGTTTTACTAGGGGCGCATACATACGGACTTGGCGATTTGTGGATGAGCTACAAGCATTTCGATGGCTCCAATGAGCATTTGATTCTAAGAACGACCCGGGTGCCGCGGGTTCTGGTCGCAGCTGCCGTAGGCGCCAGTCTCGCAGTAGCGGGCACCGTCATGCAGGTGTTGACGAGAAACCCGCTGGCCTCCCCTTCTATATTTGGCATTAATTCAGGTGCTTCGTTATTCATCGTCATCGGGCTGGTCCTATATGGATCGGCCCTTACGATGAATACGATGATTTGGATCGCTTTCGCCGGTGCGCTGTTCGTCTCGGTCTGCGTCTACGCAATCGCGATGCGGGGCAGCTGGTTCGAGCCGATCAAGCTAACGCTGGCTGGCGCGGCGATGGGAGCTTTTGCTTCGTCGATCACGTCGGGCTTGATTCTGATTAACAAACAGTCGCTGGATACAGCCTTGTTCTGGATGATCGGGTCCGTCTCCGGGAGGAGTTTGGACCATTTGCTGTCGGTAGCCCCCTATATGGCGATTGGCTTAGGCCTAGCGATGTTTTTATCGGGCTCCCTCAACATTATGGTGCTGGGCGAGGAGAGTGCCCGGAGTCTGGGGCAGCGTGTGACGCTCATCCGGCTGCTGTCGTCGCTTGTCGTCGTACTGCTCGCCGGAAGTTCGGTCTCGGCTGCCGGTCCGATCGCATTCGTCGGACTGATCGTTCCGCATCTGTGCCGGTCGCTGATTGGTCATGATCACCGGTGGCTGCTGCCGTGCTGCGCATTAAGCGGAGCCGTGCTGCTCGTAGCGGCGGATCTGGCGGCGCGTTTCGTCCTGATGCCTAAGGAGGTACCCGTCGGTATCGCAACGGCGATGCTGGGCGTACCCTTTCTGATCCATGCAGCAAGGAGGAAGCAGCATGACTAATTCACGCTCGAGAAGATCGGCTGTGATCATCATCAGTTTACTGCTCGTGACGATCGTGCTTTCCATGGTTAGCCTCTCTGTCGGCAGTGTAAACATCCCGCTAAAGGATGTTGTCCGCTCGTTGACCGGTCAGAACTTGGGCAGCTCAGAGCTGATTCTCATGAAATTCCGGCTTCCGCGAATCCTTGCCGCGATCTTAATCGGTGCGGCGCTGGCCGTATCGGGCGCCTTGCTGCAGGGCGTAATTCGGAACCCGCTCGCTTCACCGGATATTCTGGGTGTCACCGGAGGCGCATCCGCAGCGGCTGTTGCTTTCATGACGCTGTTCACAGGCTTCAGCATTCATTGGGTTCCAGTTGTTGCAATGGTGGGAGCGCTTCTCGCGGTCCTCATCAATTATACCCTCGCCTGGAAGCGGGGGGTATCGACTTACAGACTGGTGCTCATCGGCATTGGACTCTCGACTGCGATGGGGGCGCTCACCATGTTTCTGCTTATCAGCGGTCCGGCTTACTTGGCTGCTCAGGTGTTGAACTGGATGACGGGCAGCATCTACGGGACGAGTTGGAAGTACGTGCAGATCATCTTCCCCTGGATTGCCGTCTTTATCCCGCTCTCCTTCCTATATGCGAAGGAGCTGACGATTCAGACACTAGGCGAAGCGACGGCTATGGGGCTCGGCAGCCGGATTCAGGGTACCCGAGTCATTGTGCTGCTCTACAGCGTAGCACTTGCCGGTGCAGCCGTCGGGGTGGCAGGGATGATCTCGTTCCTCGGCCTTATGGCCCCCCATATCGCTCGCAAGCTCGTAGGCAATTCGTATACGCTCATTATTCCCGTTGCGGCTTTAACCGGCGCGATTCTGCTGCTGTTGGCTGATTTGGCCGGGCGTATGCTGTTTATGCCGCTTGATATACCGGCAGGGGTATTCACAGCAGGGATCGGAGCTCCGTTCTTCCTGTATTTATTATTCAAACGCAAGCCAATTCGTTGATAATAGGCAAACAATGGTCACTGGGCGTAAGCTGCCTGGTGACCTTTTTTGGAATTTGGGGTGAACGCGGAGTTACTACAGCGGCCTTGTGCGAAGGTAAGGGAACTACAGTACGCTATTCTAGCAAAAAGTGGCATTATCGCGAGGTTGAAGGAACTACAGGATGCTATTTTGCTGTTTGATGGGAAATTCAGCGTTTTTCGTGGAAATAAAGCCCTGTAGTTCCGCTATGACCCTCGCGGTCCTGCTATTTGCCTAAATAGCGACTTGTAGTTCCATTACTAGGATTTGTCACTGGTGGAAGTGGTGAAAGTATTGACAGAATTAAGATGCTATCCTATAATTTAAACAATCGTTTAAAACGGTCGTTTAATAAAAGGAGTGGTTTTCATGAAACAAGCAATAAGCGGATTTTTCAAACAAGGAACGACGAAGGTTGGTATCATCACAGCCATTACATTTCAACTGTTATTCAGCATTATTTGGATGACAGGGTACGCAGGCGTATCGGATAATACAGGCAATTTAAAGATTGCGATCGTGAATGAGGATCAGGCGATGGGCAGTAAAATCGTTCAGAATCTTCAAGCCAATCTGCCTTTCAAAACGGAAGTTATCGCTTCCAATGAACAAGCGCAACAGATGCTCGACGATCGAGAAGTCCAAATGGTGATGAAAATCGCGGGTGATTTTACGAAACAATTGCAAACGGCAGGGCAAACGGTGCCCATTACGTATACGATTAATGAATCAAACCCGTCGATGACGAAGTCCGTCATGCAAGCCGTAGCAGGTAATATCACATCAACCGTCAATAAAGAAGCTGTGGCAGCAGGTGCAACGGCCGTGCTTACCCAGATGAATCCGAAACTGCCGGCTGAGCAAGCGGGACAAATCGGTCAAGGATTGGCGACCAAAGTAACCTCCGATATTCAAAGTACGAATAAAGTCAAGGATATGCCGAATCAAATGCTGCCGATGATGCTCGTGCTGGCTTCCATCGTTGGGACGATGATCATGGGAATGAACTTTAGCGTGTCAACTAAAATGCTCGGTGCCTCTGTTTCTAAAGGCGGTCTGCTAGGCGCTCGTATCATGGTGACTGCCGCTGCGGCAATTGTTGTGGGTCTCATTAGTGCGATTATGGTTGTTTCCTTAGGCGGGCATGTGGAGAAAGGCTTTATGGCGTTATGGGGGTTCGAATCTCTGTTTCTATTAACCTTTGCATTCGTTGCACAAATGTTTTTGACTTTGTTTGGGAACGCAGGTATGCTATTTAACATCGCGATGTTATCCTTGCAATTGGTCTCATCAGGGGCGATTGTCCCGCGTGAGCTTTTATCAAATTTCTATCATTCAATCAGCAACGCATTCCCTGCAACTTATGCCGTTAATGGCGCTATGAACATTTTGTTTGGCGGTCCCGGTGCAACCAAAGAAGTTGGGTTCCTTTTCCTCATCGCAGGAATTGCACTTGTCGTGGATATTGCCGTTGTCTTTGTGAAAAAGACGAAAGCCGCGCCTGTCGGGCAACAGCTTCAAAAAACTGCGTAACCTAATAAGGAGGGCGCTACCGCAGTGGTTGATCAAGAGTTAGATATGAAAATGAAAATTCTTCTGGCAGCGAAAAAGCTGTTCGCCAAGAATGGTTATGACGCAACCAGTGTCCGTCAAATATGTGAGGAGGCCGGGGCCAATGTGGCTCTGGTTTCCTATTATTTTGGGGGAAAAGAGAGCGTTTTCCATGAGATTTTCAAACAATTTTTCCCCAATGACAAATTGAATGCTTTATTTGATATTGAAGATCCTTTGATTGGCATTAATTCGATCATATCAGAAGTTATCGTGATCAGAAATCAGGACCCTCAATTAATTGCAATGATGCAGATGGAGATTATTACGATTACCACGCGGGTGGATCATATGAGGGAAATTGTGTATCCCATTTGGAAAAAACTCAGAGATTTTCTCGATAAAGGTCGGAATGACGGGATTTTCAAGTTCGATTCTCTCGATAGCACGCTGATGTTTGTGTTGGGATCGATCTTTTTCTACAAGCAGCGGGAGTTTTTTGAACTGATGTTTACGGAGGAGCGGCCTGATATGGACACGCTTATTCGACAGACCTCAGCCTATGTGCTGAATGGCTTGGGTTATCAAAGTAAAGGAGCTGGAAGTGAGAATGGATAAACGTTATATCGTCTGTTTAGGGGAATTATTGATTGATTTTGTACCGGAAGTGAATGGGCAAGCCTTGGCGGATGTGACCAGCTTCCAGCGGGCGGCGGGCGGAGCGCCGGCCAATGTGGCTGCGGCGGTCGCCAAGCTCGGCGGCGACGCCAGGTTTATTGGCAAAATCGGCCGCGACCCGTTCGGCGATTTCCTCGTGCGCACGCTTGACGAAGTCGGCGTGCACACGGCTGTTGTGCAGACCGACGAGGCGAAGACCGGTCTGGCGTTTGTATCGCTGCGCGCGGACGGTGAGCGCGATTTCTTGTTTTTCCGCGACCCGGCGGCGGACATGCTGCTGCGCGCAGACGAAGTCCAGTCGCAGTGGCTGGAAGACGCAGCGGTCTATCACTTCGGCTCGGTATCGCTGATCGCCGAGCCTTGTCGTACGGCTACGCTCGACGCGGCTCGCCGGGCCAAAGATCTTGGCGCATTGGTGTCGTATGACCCCAATGTGCGCCTTGCGCTGTGGCCGAGCGCTGACGCAGCGCGGGCCGAGATCCTTGCGCAGCTTCCGCTTGCGGATGTGGTCAAGGTCAGCGAGGAGGAGATTGAATTCCTCCTCGGCGTGGACGCGACCACAGGTGCGCAGCAGCTGCTGCAGCAGGGGCCTAAAGTGGTGATCATCACTTTAGGTGCTAAGGGCTGCCGTGTCGTGACCGCACGGCAGGATGTGGTAATCCCCGGCACGCCTGTGGCAGCCGTGGATACAACCGGCGCCGGCGACAGCTTCGTCGGCGGCATGCTCTACCAGTTGGCGTCGCTGGGCGTGACGCAGAGAACGATCGTTGACGCGCTGGCGGAGCCTGGCGCGGCGGAGCGTGTTTTCGCCTTCGCCAACCGTGTCGGCGCGATCACGACCACCCGCCGGGGAGCGATTCCTGCACTGCCAACGCTTGCTGAAGTGCAGTAAAAGCGTGTGACATAGTTCTTATTTTTCCGGAACGAGTAATGTGTGTTGTTCTAACGAACTGTATCGTGTTTATAGTCGAATAATTTGCTTCTTTATTTTTCTAATGAACTCAGTCGGTGTTATGGGGTAGTGTACAGGCGGAAAAGTGGCTTTTTGCAGAAATAGCGTGTCTCGGATTCGTAAAAATTTCAAAATGCTGTTTTTTGCTGAAATAGCGGTTGCTGAGTTCGTAAGATATATATTGAATCATGGAAATTTATGTGTTATTTTTAGGTTATAGCTTTTTGCGAAGAACGCAAATTTCGGATGGATGTCCGAGGTTTGCGTTCTTTTTGTTTCCAGGTGTGCCCAGAGGCACGCATGATTTACTCCAGCTATGGGGAGGGGGTGAGATGTTGAATCGCAGGAGAAGCCTGCTTATTAGTGTGGTTTCAGCGGTGTTAGCGGCGGCTTTGGTGTATGGGGTATATGTGCTGCAAGTGAATCAAGTGGAACTGCAGATGACGATTCGGGTGGTGGTGCCTAAGGATTTTATTCGTGCAGGTGTCCTCGTTCGAGAGGATATGTTGGAGTTTAGAATGGTTCAGAAAGGTAGTTATACCTTAAGCATGCTGACGAAGATGGATGAGGTGGTTGGGCAGGAGACACTGATTCCACTAGGGAAGCAAGAACCTATTCTGAGGTGGAAAGTGAATCGCTATCACTTGCTTCCGAATGAGCGGCAGGCTACTTTTCAAGTGCCTAAAGAGTACTTGTTATCGGTTTCCAATGGCATTCGTGCTGGGGACAGAGTTCGGGTCTATTTGTCATCTGCGGATGGCAGTTCGCGGAGACTTTTTGAAGAGCAAGAGATTACAGTTGCCTCAGTGAAGTCCTCTGCTAATGTCGAGGTGGATAATCCGAAGAATTCAAACCTGCTTTCCAAAGTAGAGGGGGACAAGGAGAAGATGTACGCCTCCCGCTTGGAAGCCAACGGAGCAATTGACCAGATTAATCTGAATCTAGCCGAGAGCGAGTGGCTTGAGATCGATCAATTGTGCAGCTCGAAGAAAGCGAAGCTGGTCATTGCCTTTAGCTCGACTTCGATTCTGGCAGAAGATTGAAAGGAGGCGTTTGCATTGAATATGGGGCTGATTTCCAATGACCAACGATTAATCGATGAAATTATTAATGTGGTTTATATGAAACCATTAGATTGGATTGTCGCATCTGAGGCAGAAGATTTTGCTAATAAAGCAAAGGGAATCGCATTGTCTCATGTGATTATTTCGGATCGGGAGTTAGACTACAGTCATTTGGAAGTGTATCTGGAAGACTTGCAACAACAGAATACGGAGTTGCGGATTATGGTTATGCTTTCGAACTACCATGACGCTTTAATTAATGACAAGTACGTGAAAATGTGCAAGTTGATGCGATTGGATTACATTCAACCAGGGCGGAGTACAGCGGTGATCGCCGATGACATTCGGGCATGGGTCGATGGGGCTGGAGGGGATCAAGCGAATACGCAGCCAAGAGGAAAACTGCTCGCCTTTGTAGGTTCCACTCCTAACATCGGTACGACTTTGGCTTCATTTGGTGTAGCTTACTCTTTGGCTCTAGAAACTTCTAAGAAGGTAGGATTCCTTTGTTTAAATCTAAAAAGTTCTAAACTTCATCGCTATCTGGGTCGAGAAGAGCATGTTTTTACACTGGATGGTCTGAGGGCAGAGCTGAAAGCACAAAGTCTTACTCCCGACAGACTGTTGCAAGTATGTGATAAGCCCAAAGGAGGTCATGGGCTGCACGTCCTCTATGGGAATATGCTTCGTGAGCAGGCGGAGTTTTTTTCTCCATCCGAAATTGTGCATCTGCTGCGAGTAGCAAGGAGATCTTTTGACATCTGCATTATTGAAGTGAATGCATACTGGGATAATGCGGCAACGGTTTGCGGGCTTTTGGAAGCCGATAGCAGAATCGTCGTAACGACCGCGGATATCGCTCATTTTCAAGAAGATTTCTCAAGATGGATCAAGCAGGTCGGCTCCGTTTTCGGGCTGCAGGCGGATAGCTTCGAGCTGCTGGCTGTTCAGACAGATTGGCATGCCAAGCATAGTGAGTTCACGATCAAAGATATTCGCAAGGAAACCCAACTGCATTTAATCGGCCAAGTTTCTAAGCACGCAGATGCGCTCTCGCGCTGCAATCAAGGAAAGTTGCTTGATCTGCTTGCAGCAGGTCATCCCATGCTAGAGGAGGTAGGGGCAGTCTCGCGCAAATTCATAGATTACTACAAATGGCCAAGGAAGGTGAGTTTACGGCAAGCAACCTGGTTGCAGAAGATGATAACAGGAAGACGAGCAGCAACCTAAATTATGCATGGAAGAGGTGAGAGGAGTGAGCGAAGAGCGGTTTTCGATTATAACTTATATGCATGACCGCAAAATGGAACATAGCCAGAATGGTCTAATGAAAACCGCTTATGACTCAGAAGTGCCAATTAATCGGCCACATGCTAATCAGGATGATACGGTTTTCAATCAATGGGTTGAAGACATACGCAGTGAGCTCGTAACGATGAGAGGAAGGACAGAGGCTGAAAAGCAGCTGTACAATGAGACTTTGAATCGAGCGGTTCTGGGTTATGAAGAGGACCGAGGAAAGCTGCTAGCTATCATCCATGACTTGGTTTCCAAAAGAAGAATCTCAGGAGCAGCACCTAGAACAATTGGTTATTCAACGCTGCCTGAAGCTATATTTGCTGAGATCATTGGGTTAAATGTACTTGAATTAATACTTAAACAGAAGGAGGGACTTGAAGAGATTCAGGTCGTAGGAAGGCAGATTTTTGAAGTGCGCGGAGGAATGTCCGCACCGTCTGCTTATATGCTGCCATCTGTGCGCGAATTAGAACGAATTCAGCAAAATTTGGTGCTTTTTAATAATGATACGTTGAGCCCTAGAAAACGATGGGCAGAAGTTATGCTGCGCGATGGATCGAGGGTTACCATGACAGGCTTTGGATTTACAGCCGAACCCACCTTAACGATCCGCTTCTATACAGTCAAACGCTTTGATTTGGCCACACTTTCGACTGCTGAATTAGCGACGATGAACAGCAGGATGGAGAAACTAATTCTAAGTTTTATCCGTGCGTATTTTAATATAGTTGTAATAGGTTCGACAAACGCTGGAAAGACCAATTTAATTAAAGCAATCATAGCTGAAATGGATAATAACGAACGAATTATTACGATTGAATCCAGATTCGAACTTAATTTAAAGCGGGATTTTCCCCGGAAAAATATCGTCGAATACGAAATTGATGAGGATGATCCGAGGCATTCCGGTCTGCAAGCATTTAAATTGGCTCTAAGGCAATCGCCCAAACGCATTGTTCATGCCGAAATTCGTGATGAGGATGCTAATTTATACGTAAGGGCATGTACTCGCGGGCATGAGGGAAGCATCACATCCGTACATGTGAGTCAGTTGGAAGATGTTCCTGATGCAATTACAGATATGTGTATGCTGGATGGCAGAGGAATGAATCCAAGCCGTTTAACAAAAAGAATTACGGAATATGTGACTCAAATCGGGTTGGAGATGGCGGTTGTGCAGGGAAAACGAAAAATCGTACGAATCGTCGAATATCGGTATCAACATGACGAGGTTTGCGTCACGGATCTAGCAGCTTATGACAAGTCGACAGAGGATTGGACATTTCCCGGGAAATTGTCGCTTCATGCATCGCAGAAAATCGCTAAGTCTGACCCAGATGGGTATGTTTTGTTATCAAAGCTCGGTTTTATCGAGAAAGAAGGCGAGTAATTAGATGGTTTTCGCCAAATATGTCTTTTTAGTTTTGCTGTTTATCCTCGTTTTTATCTGTATTCAATCCATATTGCCCATAATTATCCGACAACGTAAAGCCAGATATCGGCTGCATTATGTCAAAACCTCAACGTTCGGCACAAGGATCAGCGAATATTTGGGGAATAAGAATGTTTTAGTTAAACATATAAAGGAAATGATGGAATCCGTCGAAACAAAATGGAGCCTAAAAACGATGTTGACGGTTACGCTGATATTATTTTTAGCTGGGTTGTTGGTGGGAATCTTATATTTCCAAACGGTGAAGGGTGTTATGATCCTGACTTCAATTTGCATATCGTTTCCGTATATGATGCTTAGGCTTAAACTGGTTAGTATCAGACTACAGACGCGATTGGAATTTCTTCCGGCCATAGAAGTGTTCTACCAATATTATTTGGTGGATCACAACAAGAACATTAAGAGCTCACTTAAATATTGCTTGGAAGAAAATCGAATTATGTATCCGATTAAACCTATATTTGAGCAGTTGTATCGCAATTTAATGACACAGCGGGGAACGGAGGAAAGCTTGCGTCTATTTTCACTTACATTAGGCCATGCATGGGCTGATTATTTTTCAGGCATCATGCGGGTTGCTCTGATCGAAGGAAGTTTTGTGGGCGACAGCTTGAAAGAACTGGTGATGGATATGCGGAAGGCACAGAGATTTGATCAAATGGAAAGAAACCGGCTGTTAGAAATCCGGATAGCCAATTTTACACCCATTTTGTTTCTTGTCTTATTTCTATGTATTAATTTCAAAATCAATCCAGACAATGCCTACCTATACTATGTAATTGACCCTGTGGGGAGAAATATGATTTTGGATGCGCTGCTGCTGATTTTTGTTTCGTTCTTAATGGGCATCTATTTATCGATGCGGAGAATGTGAGCGATGATCCGTATCCTTTCGAATGGTTTGCTTTTCCTGCTGTGCATGGCGATGGTCTATCATGGTTTGAAGTTAATGCCCGTTCGCACGAAAAGATGGCGATCTGTTGCTGTGAAAAAAGTGCTGCAAGAGACAAAATTGCCATCATGGTTATTTGTTTGCTTGGGGCTGCGGCTGAACAAGATTGAGGAAAAGCGTCAATTATTGCTCGGGTGCGGAATTGGGATGAATGCCAGCCTTTATGAAGGAGGAAGAAGAATCTTGATGGGGGGAGCGCTTATTCTTGCAGCCTTGGGGTATGCGGCGCTTCAGTATCCTATTTTTATTTTCCACCTTCAGCCTGTTTACTTGCTTATAGGCGCTATTTGCGCAGGTATCTTTTTATTTGCTGATAAAAAAGTGTTGGCATCCTTGAAGCAGAAGCGTGCCCAACGGATTATTCGTGAGATTTATGTCATAAGTCATCATCTCCTTTATTACAAAGGCTCGAATTTACACTTGCATGCTAAGCTTTCCTTGTGTGCAGCGCAAACCCGTTCGATCCGGACACCTTTTCAATTGCTGCTGAATGAATGGTATCAAGGTTCAGAAACAGCCATTATAAATTTCAAAGCAAGATTAGGGACGGATGAGGCTGTGAGCTTCGGGGAGACCTTGAATGCATTGAGGTTGAATGAGCATGACAGCTATTATGAATTGCTCAAGCAAAGAATTCAGGATTATAAGGATAAAATCGAACTGATTCGTGACAGCAAAAAGGAGACTGTATCTTATTTGTTGTTCGTCTTGGCCGGGCTGCCTATTCTCAATACGTTTCGGGTTTTTATGTACCCTTGGATTGCTGAGGGGCAGCGGCTGTTTAATACGATTAATTAAAAAGGGAGATCATTTATGCGGAATATTCTGATAACGGTCATGATGCTCATTGTTGTTGCCTTTCTCTTTACAACCATAATCAATGACGGTTCGACAGGGATGAGACGTAATATTTCAACGCATGGTACGCAGGCAAATACAGAAATTACAGCATTAAGGCCATAAGTATGGATCTTTTGAGGTGAGATCGATTCTAGTAACGGCAATGCTTATTATGGTGATAATCATCCTATATAACAATGTGGTGGGAGGCAGTATGGGGACACGGCAGCAGGTTCATAACGGTGGTGCAAGGATAAATAGGACGATTGAACAGATAGATCCATGAAGCAAATTTTAGTGTTTATTTTGTTCGCGACTTTACTGTGTTGGTTTATGTTTGCACCCGTTTATAAGCATATCATTATTGTTAGACAAGCTGTTTTGCAAAAAGAGGTTGATTATTTATTGGAGATCGGAGCAAGCGGCAGGCACGGTTATATTAGCAACTCGATGATTCAGGAGTCCAGAGATCGCCTGGCAGAAAGAGGCTTCATACCGGAAGATATTGCCTACTCGGTAGAAACGACTACAGGGGTTAACGGCATAGACGTAAGTCAGCCTGTAAGGAGAGGGATTGGCTTGAGGCTGTATATGACGTATCCTTATCATCGCCTTTTTGTCATTGATCAGCTTGTTGGCATTACGATTCCTGCTGCATCTGCTCGGATGGGGGCTATGGGAATGAAAATGAGCGAATACGTGCCTTGATGGTTGGGGGAATGTTTTGTATAAGCTGCTTTTAATTGTTTTGATGAGTGTTGTTTATATGTCTTTATTTGCGCTGCAAACGGACGAGGAACTGGCGATGCACACTCTTTTTCAAGGCAAACATGCTTTAAATGATGCGGTGCACGCAGCTGCGCAGCAAAGCAACCAAATGAAGCTGGCCAGCGGCATTCATTCAATTGATGAAATCAAAGCCAGAGCGGTGGCGCTGCAATATTTGCAGGCTAATCTTAGACTAGATGAGACGAATGATCCGCTGCCAACTGCCTTTTTACAAAGCAAGGTGGTGGTGGAGTTATTTAAGGTTGTAAACGACAATGAAGCATTCCCATACACGTTTGTTGACGCTGTAAATGGCTACTCGGTTACGCTCGACCGTCCAGGTGTGATTATGTTTATTCGTCTGGAGTTTCCCCGAACCTATACGGTTTTACAGCCTATCACATGGACGATTAAGTCCTCTGCGGAGATGGTTTATTAAATGTATAATAGACAGATAACTATACATTTAAGACGATGCAAGGAGCGAGACGATGAATATTTTTGAGCAAAGACAGCGTTGGTTGCAGGGGGAGATGGTGAAGCGGGGCTGGTCCGGCTTCTTAGTTACCCAGAATGTTGATATTTATTACTACTGCGGTTCGATGCAGACGGGGTATTTGTTTATTCCGGCGGAGGGCGAGGTGCTCTACCTCGTGCGCCGCAGTCTGGTCCGCGCAGAGGAGGAAGCGTCAGCGGACGTGGAAGCGCTGGGGTCTTGGAAGACGCTGGGCGAGCGTCTTCGCGCGCGCTGCGCGGGTGCGGACGCAGTTGGGGCGGCGCTGCGGATTGCAACGGAGCTGGACGTGTTGCCCGTCCAGCTGCATGTAAGGCTCCAGACCGCGCTGCCCGGCGCGGTCTGGGAGGACGGCTCGCTGCTCGTGCGTGAGCAGCGAATGATCAAATCGCCGGACGAAGTCACGGCGATTCGGACGGCCGCGCGCGTCGTCGACGCGGCGCTGGAGGCGGTCATCCCTCACATTCGTGAGGGGATGGCGGAGTTCGAGCTGATGGCGCTCATTGAGCATCAGCTCCGGCTGCGCGGGCACCAAGGGCTGATGCGCATGCGCGCGTACAATTCCGAGTTGATCACCGGAATGGTCGCGGCAGGCGCGTCGGCAGCGGTGCCGACTTATTTTGACGGGCCGGCCGGGGGCACGGGGCTCCACCCGTCCAGCCCGCAAAGCTCGGGCCGCGCGCCGATTCGGCGCGGCGAACCGATACTCGTCGATCTCGGTTGCTCGATCGACGGCTATCTCATTGATCAGACGCGGACGCTCGTGATCGGCGATCTGGACCCTGAGCTGCAGCGAGCCTACGATGTGGCGGAGCAGGTGCTCCGCGCCACGGAGGCGAGGCTGCAGCCGGGTACGATTGCCGAGCATCTGTATCTGCTCGCGCTCGATCAAGTGAATGAAGCGGGGCTAAGCGCCCACTTCATGGGGTACGGCGCCGACCAAGTGAAATTCCTTGGTCACGGCATCGGGCTCGAAATCGACGAGCTGCCCGTTCTCGCCAAGGGCTTCAAATACCCGCTGGCGCCAGGCATGGTTATCGCGATCGAGCCCAAGTTCACCTTCCCTGGACGCGGCGTAGTCGGGATTGAAGATACTTATTTGATCACCGAAAACGGCTTTGAGAAGCTTACGCTGACCAGGGATGGTATTATCCAAACACCCGAGTAGGAACAATAAAGAGGCTGTCCTAAGGTTTTCAGCCGTTTAGGGCAGTCTCTTTGTTTTTAAACAACAAGCAAGTATACTAAACCCATATAATACGGATAAGGGGACATGGGTGTTGATACATTTTATACCGCAAACGTTAAAGTACAAGCTATTTCTAACATTTTTGCTTGTTATTTTGCTGCCGATTCTCATCTTAAACATGACGCATGTTCAAAAGTTCGAAACCTTGATGAAAGAACAAGTCAGCAGTCAAAACCTTGAACAGATGACAACGATTACTTCGTCATTAGGAAATTTGCTTGGCGTTGCCGAGAAAACGTTCACGCTCATTGAGCAGGACTCTTTCGTGACGGCAATTTTGAAGCATCCGGAAGTCGGTATCACGTACCCCTCTATCCAACAAAAAGTGAAGATTGAAGAGAAGTTTAACGCAATTAATAATAGCGTGTTTATCGCCAATTCCTATGTGTATTATACCGTTCTTGATTTGGAAGAGCATGTGTATACGTCCTATGGACCGAGTCGGATTTTGAGTTATTCCGGCATAGCGGCAATACCGAGGATGCAAGAAGCTTTTCAAGGCAAGCCGCAATCGAAGTGGCAGTTGGAGGAAGGCGGACTGAATTCCGATTTCGGCATTCAACCTTCCCTTTTGACGATGTACAAAGCTCTACGGGATGAGAATAATCGTATTTATGCGGTTGTACGGATGGGTGTGGACTATCAGAGTTGGCTCAGAAGCGCCATCCCAAGTCCGGTCAATGAGGAGCTATATGTATTAGCTTCTTCGGAGGGAGAAATCTACGCTCGCAGCAGTACGTCAACGACGACAGTGCTGCCGAATCCATTGAATACGGTTGACTGGGAGCCGATAGGTTCACAGGTTGAGAATGATCATATCGTTAGTTACTCCAAAATTCCAGGTTTGAATTGGTATTTGATTAAGAGCATTCCTACGAAATACTTGTTCCATAAAGTGAATCAGCTGCAGCAATCTTATTTTTTAACAACGCTCCTTATAGCAGTTTTGTTTATCGTGATGACCTTTTTAATCTCAACGACGATTACTAGACCACTGCAGCTTTTGCAGCGGAAGATGTCGGATGTGGTGAAGCGGAACCTCAAAATCCAACTTCCCGAAGAAAGCTATAAAGGTGAAATTTTGACGTTTGTTCAAGCTTTTAATAACATGGTGCGTGATGTAGAGAGTTTATTGAATCGTTTGAAAGAGGAAGAGCGAAACAAGGAAGCTATGCGTTTCCAAATGCTGCTTTCGCAGATGAATCCTCACTTTCTTTTAAACACATTAAATACGGTGAAATGGCTTGCCATTGAAATTGGAAATAAGCAAATACCAGAAGTTTGCGAGTCCTTGGGGAAATTGCTGGAAGCCGGTATGCGTCTGGACGTGGATTTAATTCATTTGGAACACGAAATTGAGCTTGCGCAGCGATATATTAGCATTCAACAGCTTCGCTATGACCGTGAGTTTCACGTGGATATTACGTTTGATCCTGAATTGCGCTTTGCGCTTGTTCCCAAGCTGAGCTTGCAGCCGCTGATTGAAAATAGCATTTATCACGGATTTAGCAAAATGGATCGATCAGGTCGAATCGAGATTCGAGTCCATAAAGAGGAAAATGAACTGGTGATTGAGGTTGAGGATAACGGCGTAGGCTTGGAACAGGCTAATACCTCTACAGCGGCAGGTCATGGGATTGCTTTGAAAAATCTGGAGGAACGTCTAACACTGCTATTCCGGAAGCAAGGGAAAATTAGTGTTGAGTCTGTGCAAAGCGGGACTTTGGTACGGATTCGCACGTTGTTCCTGTTATCTACACCTTATGTGAAGGGAGATGGCTTACATGTGGACGGTTCTCTTGGTCGAGGATGAAGCCTTTGTACGACGGAGTATTCGGAAAGGCATGCCATGGGAGGAAAATGGTTTTCAGGTCATTGAGGAATGCGGGAATGGCGAAGAAGCGCTATCCATTATACGGAAAGTGAAGCCGGATCTGGTCATTTGCGATATTATGATGCCGGTGATGAATGGAGTTGAACTGCTTGCGCAGGTACGTCAGGAGCAGTTGGATACCTGTTTCATCATGCTGACGGTTATGAATGATTTTGCGTTCATTCAGCAAGCGATGGAGCTTGGGGCATCAGGTTATGTGCTCAAACTTTATTTGAGTCCGGAGAAAATGACGGAAGCGCTGACGAAAGTCAAAGGTGAGCTGGAACGCAACTCACGTTTGATTTCCAAAGAAATCAACGATTATTGTGAGGAGCTATATAGCGGAACAAACAAGGGGGAAGAGCTGCTGGCTAACCCTGCATTTATACAGGAAATGTTTCAGCCAAATTGGCTTATTCTGATTGCTCATGGCCAGCATGCTTTTGCTAAGCAGGATCTGCGGCAGCTTTCTCTATTTGAATGGGAAATCAATCCCAAGGTGCATATCTTTACGAAGCTGGGTTTCTCGACCGTTTTTTGCATGATGCCAGAGGAAACGAAGATTCATATTCATAACAATGAGCTGCGCAGCAATTATATTGTGGTTATCTCTGAATTGGCGGAGAACGAGGATGTGGCAGCCCTTTGGGAAAGTATGTTATCCCGCGTCACAGAGCTTTGGTATGCCAATAGATCGGGTATTTTCTTTTATCAGCCAAAGGTACTTCAAGATCAGGCCTTCAGTGGTTTGCCATGGCAATTGGAAAAGAACTTAATTCAAGCTTTTGAGCAAATGAATCTAGGATTACTGGAGCTATCTTGGCAAGAAATCTGGGCTTGGACCAGTGAGGTGCAGTTGTCATTGCTTCGTGTAAAAGAGATTGCGTTGCGTTTGGACCGCTTGTTTGCCGAGCTTGCCTGTGTACAGGCCGAATCACCTGCCATCTACACAGAGGCTGTTTCCCACCTCGAGGCAGGTCGTCATTTTAAACAAAGAATAGATATGTATATGGCTCATTGGAAAGCCGCGAAGTATGAGGTTACGGATCATATTGAAATCAATAAGGTGATTGCCTATATGAATGGTCATTTCGAAGATGAGCTGTCGTTGTCCCTGCTTGCCGGAATTGCCACGATGGATGATAAATATTTAAGTGTTTTGTTTAAGAAAAAAACCGGGAAGACCGTGACGGAATATTTGATGGACATTCGTATTAAGAAGGCCTGTGACCTGCTGTTGCAGACGGATCAGCCTGTAGCGTTGATTGGGGCTAAGGTTGGCTTTCCCAACGAGAACTATTTTGCCCGTATGTTCCGGAGAGAGGTCGGCATGCCGCCAAGTGTTTTCAGGCAACAACATATCAAGTGATGAAATCAAACTTTTGTGCTAGAAGAACAAGATTTTGTTCCTTCGAACAACTGAGAGCTGGTGATATAGTTGGTTTGTAACCAGCAAGGATAAGGAATACGGGAGGGTCAAATGATGAATATGAAGAAAACAACGTTAAGTCTTCTATCAGCGGCTGTCGTGTTGAGCATTACCGCAGGTTGTGGTTCATCCGGTGATAAAACGGCTGTGACGAAAAGTCCCAACGCTACGACAGAAGCGAAGAAAGCAGTGACGCTTACCATGTGGGGAGGCGTGCCTGGAGAATCTGGTCCGCAAGCGGTTGTTGATAACTGGAACGCAAAGAATCCTGATATTCAGGTGAAATATGAGCGTTTTGTCAATGATGACGCAGGGAACTTGAAGCTTGATACCGCTCTGACGACAAATCAAGGCATCGATTTATATGTGAACTACACGTTATCCGGTTTGTCCAAACGTGTTGAAGCGGGGACTGCGCTCGATCTTAGCGAGTTCAAGGATTATAACATTGACGATAAAATGGGCACAGACGCCAAAGACTGGAAAGTCAAGGATAAGTACTATGGCCTTCCGACCAAAAAGAATGTATCGTTCGTTTGGTTGAACAAGAATGCACTCGATGAAGCGGGATTAGCGGTACCTGCTCTGGATTGGACGATGGATGATCTGCAGCAATATGCCGTCAAGCTCAAAAAAGGCACACGGTGGGGCTTCACCCAGCATATCTCAGCATACCCGAGTTTCTTCGATGGCGCCAATGCGGGAGCAGGCTTCACGAAAGCTGACGGCACGTCCAATCTCGATGAACCGACGGTTCGCAAAGCCTATGAATCGGTGTTTAATATGATGTATACCGACAAATCGATGCCATTATTGGGTGAGCAAATTACGAGCAAGATGCCGACGGATACGATGTTCTTAAAAGGTGAAACCGCGATGTTGGGAGCGGGCGAATTTATTTTCCGCAATTCCAATAATATGAAGGATTTCCCTCGTGATTTCAAAATTGCGTTTGCCACAGTCCCTAAAGTAACGAAGGATCAGACTAATTTTAAATATCCAGGCGGCCTTGGGGATGTAATCTCCATTAATCCGAATTCGAAGAATAAAGAGCAAGCTTGGAAATTCTTGAAATGGTACGCAGATGGCGGAATGATGCCGCTGGCTTCCGGTGGACGTATTCCTTCTTCCAAGGATGCGAATGTGGAAGAAGCGATCAAATTGCTTCTCGGCGATAATGAAAAGACCTATGATGTGGATTCACTCAAGAAGGTTGTATTCGGTAAATTCCCTACGTTTACAGCAACGATTCCCCAACAGATTGTCGATGCGCGCAGAGAAGAATATGAGAAGTACTATCTCAAGGCGCAATCCTTGGATGATACCATGAAGAATACGGTCAAACGCCACAACGACTACTTGGCTAAAAATAAGAAATAAGCAAGAAAAATGGGGGATGCATCAGGATAGAGGCACCTCCCTTTTTTGTTCAAAAAGGAGTGGATATTTTGCATGAACTGGGCTAAAAAACAACAAAGATTAGGATACTTGTTCATTTTACCTAATATGGTGGGCGTCATTTTATTCTTCGTCATCCCTGCTTTATTTTCACTGGGGATCATGTTTACCAACTATAAATATACGTCGCCGGATATCGCATGGATCGGGCTTGAGAATTTTGATCGACTCTTTCATGACCCAGTCTTCTATGTTTCTTTGAAGAAAACGGCTCTGTTCTTGGCTTCCGTGCCGGTGTCTATCGGCCTGGCCTTTCTTGTCGCGCTTGTTTTGAATCGGAGCGTGTATGTCAAAAGCTTGCTGCGCGCGATGTTTTTCATGCCTTATATCACAAGCGGTGTTGCGGTTTCCTTCGTATGGATGCTGCTGTTTCAACCGTCCCAGGGACCTATTAATGGCTTTCTTCGTTCTATTGGCATCGAACACCCCCCAGGCTGGATGTCGACGACAACGTCCTCGATGTATGCAATCGACATCATTTGGATCTGGTTTTTGCTTGGTTATAATATGATTATTTATTTGGCGGCGATTCAAGAAATACCGCAGGAGCAGCTCGAAGCAGCCAAGATTGATGGCGCGAGCACATGGACGACGGTATGGAAAATTATTTTCCCGTTAGTGAGTCCATCTACCTTCTTATTAATGATTACGGGCTTGATTACGTCGATGAAAACGTTCGGTATGATTGAAGCCGTTACGCAGGGTGGACCTGGCGGCAGCACTACGATTTTGTCCCTCTTCATTTACCACAATGCGTTTCGTTACTACGAAATGGGGTATGCATCAGCAATCTCATGGGTTTTATTTGCAATCATTTTCTTGATTACGATGATCCAATGGGTTGGTCAGAAGCGCTGGGTTCATTATTAAGTAAAAAACCGGAGTGATACAAGATGGAAATAAAACCGACAAAAATAGGAAGCACCGTTGTGATGCTCATCCTTGGGCTTTTCATGATTATGCCGTTCCTCTGGATGATTAGCACCTCGTTTAAATCTCCGAGTGAAGTGTTTCAGTATCCGATTCAATGGATACCGTCGAAAGTGACATGGGAGCATCATCTCAAAGTATGGACAGGCAAGGATAGCTTTCTGATTTATTACATGAATTCATTGAAAATCGCTGTGATATGTACGATTGGGGCTACGTTTCTTTCGGCTTTGGCCGCTTATGGCTTCTCGCGGGTCGAATTTAAGGGAAGAAATGCGCTCTTCATGTTCTATTTATCCATGATGATGGTTCCGCCGCAGGTCTTATTTGTTCCTAAATTTATTTTGTTTGATAAAGTCGGGATTTATAATACGCATTGGGCGTTGATTTTACCGGGCTTGTTTACGATATTCGGGGTGTTCCTCATGCGGCAGTTTTTCATGGCGATCCCTCACGAAATTACCGAATCGGCATTTGTGGATGGGGCTGGGCACTTCCGTATTTTCTTCCGTCTTATGCTACCGCTCGCTAAACCAGCGTTGGCTACCCTGGCGATCATCGATTTCTCCTGGCACTGGAATGACTATGAGAATGCGCTTGTGTTCCTGCTGGATCGCGATCTGTATACGGTTCCGCTAGGTATGCAGAATTTCATACTGGAGTTCAACATTGACTATAACGGGATGATGGCCGCGACTTCTGCTGGTATTGTTCCGATGCTGCTGGTGTTCCTGATCGGACAAAAATATATTATTCAAGGCATTACGGGCTCCGCGGTAAAAGGCTAATGCAAAAACTCACCTCCAAGTGTCAGGGGGTGAGTTTTTGCGTTGTATTGGCGTTATATTTTCTCGATTACTTTATCAATCAAACCATACACTCGCGCATCTTCAGCTTCCAAAAAGTAATCACGGTCGGTGTCCAGCTCGATTTTCTCGATGGGTTGTTTGGTTGTCTCCGAGAGAATGCGATTCAGAATACTGCGTGTTTTGAGAATGTGCTGACTGCGAATGTGAATATCGCTCGCTTGCCCTTGCGTACCTCCCCATGGCTGGTGAATCATGACTTCCGCGTTCGGAAGCGCGAATCTTTTGCCTGGCGCGCCAGCGGTTAGAAGCACAGCACCCATAGATGCCGCCATCCCTACACAAATGGTGGATACATCTGCTTTTATGAAATTCATCGTATCGTAAATTGCCAATCCTGCCGAAGTTGATCCACCCGGGGAGTTGATGTAGAGCGAGATATCTTTCTCGGGATCTTCAGCAGAAAGGAACAAGAGCTGTGCAACAATCGCATTGGCGACTTGGTCGTTAACCTCTGTACCTAAGAAGACAATTCTGTCTTTCAAGAGTCTGGAATAAATATCGTAAGAGCGCTCGCCGCGCGCAGTTTGTTCAACGACCATAGGTATGAAACTCATCGGAATCATCCTTTCTTTTTTGGGGTAAAGCGTTAGGCTGCTTTGCTTTGTACCGAGTAAGGATTCCCGGCTGACTTCTGACCGAATCCAGAGGAGACCATGATCAATCGTACGGGTTCTTCTCTTTGAGCGGAATGAAACTCACGAACAGTGACGGTTGCTTCAGAATCCACAAGGGTTCCCTGACGACGATAGGCGTCAATCGAAATGACATTGTTTCCCATGGGCTCAGGTTTACGCTCCAATGGTTGCTCCCAGGCAATAATTGGTGTTGCTGGAGTAGCTTCAAGTGCAGGTTTCCTTGATTCTTGTTCATGACTCATGACAAATGCCTCCTCATTCTTTGGGTTTGGGGTAGACGGCCAACAAGACTTGGTAGGCTTCCTGATCGTTGCAGCTCGAATAGCGTTCGACCAACTGCTTGACCATAGCCGCATACTCTTCAATGAACGATTGCCGCTGTTGTTCGTCGTTCAAATGAACCTGAAGCTGCAGCGTTGCGCTTGGTATGACTTCACCGACATCGGATTGCTCCATAAGCAGCATCGCATCTCTGCGAATTCGCTCGGATGTCGTCACGAGATGTGCAAGCGAGCTTTGATCCTTGAGCTTCTGCAAGGTTTCCGGTTTCATGCTGAGCGATTCGGCCAGTACGAAGGTTTTGGCAATAGCGCGATACAGCACTTCGACCAAATTGCGCACCTGGCGTGTGCCGACACGCTGCACGAGGCCAGCTTTCTCAAGCGCCTTGAGATGGTAATTAATACGCTGGGCGGTCTCGCCGAGCGTGCGCGCTACCTCAGCGGCAGAGCCAGGTTCCAAAAGCTGAGCGATGATTTCCCCGCGAAGCGGATTCAACAGAATGGTAGCCTGCTCAGGGGACTCGATGTAGAAGCTGTCTTGAATCTCTTGTGGCATGGAGAGTAAGGCCTCCAATACAAAGAATATGTTACGTAAAAATATTTTATTACGTTGAGAAGAGAATGTCAATGGGCGGGGAGGATCTTAGATATCGGGTGACAAATAAGTTTTGAAGTAGACAATAAAGTTTTGAAGTAACAAATATAGTTTTGAAGTGACAAATATCGGGTGACAAATAAGTTTTGAAGTAGACAATAAAGTTGTGAAGTGACAAATAAAGTCTTGAAGTAACAAATAAAGTTTGAATAGTCTTAAAAACATGATGCATAACTTCTATGATGCGGTCGTAGGTGATGATGTACTTTCCGCTACATTGAGAGGGGGTACCAAATCATGCTGATTAACGATACTATTGTGAGAAGTGTTAAGTCTGGATCTTGGGAAAATGTAAAGTCTATCTAGTCCAAGATGCTAATGATGTCATAAGGGCTATTATTTTTTCTTAGAAAAGATATTTTGATCATATGAAGCGATGGGAGTCAATCCTTTCGCTTTTTTTGTTGTTCTGAGAGCAGGGTAGAATTATGCCGTTTTCAAGCACATCGGTCAATCATCGTTCTAAATGTGGAGGATTACATAACCAGAATACATTTGGCATATTTTCATCCGCCAATGTAAGGACCAAAATAGAATTGCGATGGTCACATATCATTCCCAGGGACATGAACGTAATTGAAATCGAAAGTGATTTACTATGTGGGGGAACAAGCATATGGAAGTAAGGGAGATTGAGATCGCTGACCCTGAGGAAGATGAAATAAAAGTGAGAACGATTGTCAATGGAATTTGTGTGTTGGAGTTGTGACAATACAACCATAGGGATTTCATTAAGCCGCAGCTAGTGGGACATGAAGGAATTGGCGTGGTGACTAAAGTCGGCAGCAGTGTTCGTTGCGTAAAAAGAAGGCGACTACATACTTACGTTTCAATGGAGTGTGTACACCAATATTCAATCAACGGATATCGTCAAATTGTCCTGCAAGCCGGAAGAAGCAGCGTCATATATCGTGGAACCTTTCTTGTGTGCGATTACGGCTGTCCATCATCTGCGCATAATGCAAGGGCGGTTTGAACTTTACTAGGAAGATTCAGGAGCGGCGGATGCGCTGAAATGGTGCACCAAGCTGGCTAGAGCAGGAGGAAAAGTTGGTATCTACGCTTGGCATCATGACTCTAGGCTGACTGACATGAACGATTGGTATGTCAAGGGGCTTGAAGTGTTGAACGTATCGCCGGCCATCGCGGCACATACGAAGGACAGACTGGCAGCTATCAGAGCTGCTGACCGGATGATGGCAGCCGGCAAAATCCATCAGCATGAGTTCATTACACATCGGTATGATTTTAAGAATATCGAGCTGGCTATGCATGCTTCTACAGTCAGAGAAGATCGGTTTGTCAAATAAATATTAACATTTTGAGCGGAGCGAGGAATGCAAGATGAGTTTCAGAATTTGTATCGTCGGATGCGGCCAAATGGCCGAACATGGGCATGGACCAGCTTGGCGCGAATACGCCGATCGCAACTCCGGAGTAACACTGGCAGCTTGCTGCGACATCGATGAAGCAAGGGCTGGCAGCTTTCAACAAAAATTTGGTTTCTCGCGTCGATATACCGACATCGGCACAATGTTAGAGCGAGAGAAGCCAGATGCAATCTGTCTAGTCGTACCGGCACATCTGATGACAACAATGGCTATTCCGCTGTTAGAGAAAGGATATCCCCAGCTGTTGGAGAAACCACCGGGCTTGAACAGGGAGGAAACGATCCGCTTAATTCAAGCAGCGGAACGAGGGGATGCTCCTAACCAGGTTGCCTTCAACCGCCGTTACATGCCGTTAGTATTGAAGCTGCAGGAAGTGCTGAAGCTTCGTGGAGATTCGGGAATACATACAATCCGTTATGTTATGTATCGAACTGGGAGGACCGATGAGGATTTTGCTACTACTGCCATTCACGGCATTGATCTGGTTAGTTATATAGCGGGTTCCGCCTATCGGCATATACAGTTCCGGTACCAGGAATTACCTGATGTCGGCACACGGGTCGCGAATATTTATGTTACAGGTGAGCTCGTTTCTGGCGCTGTCATCGAGCTTTGCTTTTGCCCGGTGTCTGGCGGTTGCATAGAACGCATGGAAGTTAGTACATGGAATCATACGTTTTTTCTCGAACTCCCCGTTTGGGGTTCGCCAGATATTCCGGGAAGGTTGCTACACAGCGAACGGAACCAAGGGGTAACAGATATTTCAGGGAATCTGGCTGAAGGGATGGACAAACTGTTTGCGATGAACGGATTTTATGAGGAAAACTGTAGATTCTTCGATGAGATCCGAGCGGGCCGAAAGCCGAAAGGCGATATTAAATCGGGACTTCAAGCTGTCGAAATTGCCGATTGCATTCGTAACCGAAAAGCCGAATATCGTCTCGATCCTTATGACGGAGGTTGCCTTACATGAAATCTGAAACAATCCAAGAGTACAATGCCGTTATCAGCCACAGACGAAGCAGAAAAAGTAGAAACTTTCTTCGTAATTATGAACTTTATCTATTTATGTGTCCTGCTGTTCTTTATTTTCTCATTTTTCACTACTTGCCGCTCTATGGTATTCAGATTGCATTCAAGGATTTTATAGCGACGAAAGGGATTTGGAACAGCCCATGGGTAGGGTTCAAGCATTTCAAGATGTTCTTTGATTCCTATTACGCATGGCAACTCATCAAGAACACCGTGTTGTTGTCGCTATACACGATTGTTGCCGGATTCCCTCTGCCCATCTTGCTGGCACTTATGCTGAATGAAGTGCGGAGTAAAGTGTACAAGAAGATTGTCCAAACTACCGCATATGCACCCCACTTTATTTCAACTGTCGTCATGGTTGGAATGGTTTATATGGCGATGCATCCGGTATATGGAGTCGTCAATACGGTGATCAAGGCGTTTGGAATGGACCCCATCGATTTTCTGAATAAACCGGAGTATTTTAAAAGCTTGTATGTGTGGTCTGGCGTCTGGCAGAACACAGGCTGGGAATCAGTCATTTACTTTGCGGTCTTGTCCAACGTCGATCCTGAGCAGCACGAAGCAGCAACCATTGACGGCGCATCGCGATTACAGAGGATATGGCACATCAACTTACCGGTCATCATACCGACAGCGGTTATTCTGTTTGTTCTGAACGCGGGTTCAATAATGAGCATCAGCTTTGAGAAAATTTACTTAATGCAAACTCCTTTGAACGCCCAAGCTTCAGACGTCATATCGACTTATATATACAAAGTGGGACTGCAAGGAGCGAAATTCAGCTTAACGACGGCAATTGGTTTGTTTAACTCGGTTATTAATTTCTTATTCCTTATCGTGGTCAATCAAATCGCTAAACGATTATCTTCGACAAGTCTGTGGTAGAAAGGTGAACGCTATTGTGAAAAGAACGAAAGATGATATTATTTTTGAAACTATAAATTTGGTGTTTGTGACTGGTTTTTTCATCATCATCCTCTATCCGCTGGTATTTATAATAAGCGCGTCCATCAGCGATCCCTCTCTGGTATCACAAGGGAAGATCGTTCTGCTGCCAAAAGGAATTACACTAGAAGGTTACAAGCGGTTGTTCCAGTACAACGATATTTGGATGGGATACCGAAATACGATTCTATATACACTCGCTGGAACTATTGTCAGTCTCTTTCTGACGTTGACAGCCGCCTATCCGTTATCTAGAAAAGATTTTGCTGGTAAGCATTATTTTGTACTGTTCTTCACTGTGACGATGTTTTTTTCTGGAGGGTTGGTTCCAACTTTTATGCTCCTTAGCGATCTGGGAATTCGGAACACCGTATTAGCGCAAATATTGCCGGGTGCTGCCGCGTTTTGGTATATTGTGGTAGTGAGAACTTATTATCAATCCAGTATTCCGGATGAGTTAAAGGAATCGGCGATGATGGATGGCTGTTCGAATACAAGGCTGTTTATAAGCATTGTACTGCCGCTATCCAAGCCAATTATTGCTGTTATGGCGCTTTTCTATGGCGTCTCACAATGGAACAGCTATTTTAACGCGTTAATCTACATTTCCAATCGGGACTTATTCCCATTACAATTAATCTTGAGAGAAATACTTATTATCAACCAGATTGATATGAGTTTATTGACAACGGATGGCGAATTGGAAGCGTTCGCGAAAAGGGTAGAATTGGCGACTTTATTGAAATATGCGGCGATTATCGTATCGACATTGCCCGTTATTCTCATATATCCATTTCTTCAGAAATATTTTGTTAAAGGTATTTTGGTCGGTGCTGTCAAGGGCTGAATTCGGTTTTGGTCTTTTATGGTCTGCAAGTGTATAGAAAGAAGCGGGTCTTGTAATAATGGCCCGCATTTTTTTGTATGTTTTGACACCGCTTACAAAATTGATGATTAAGTTGCTGGCAGGGTGGGGGGACACTCATGGTCTATAGAAAAAGAAGCATCAGGTTTACTTACTTTATTTCGTACATTGTCATTTTTGCCATTCCTCTCATCACGTTGGGCATGGTGCTGTATAGCAAAGCCGTTGTGGAAATGCAAAAGGAAGTGGAACGATATACCCTCAGTAAAGTCAATCGTATGAAGGAGACGATGGACAGCGAGCTTTTGGAAACGCAACAAATCGCAGTGAAAGTTGCGTCTGACGAAAGCATAAAACCGTATACGATCATTCTGAATGATTATCGGAGTAAAGTTGCCGTTGATCAACTGGCTAAATACCGAGTGCAATCATTCGTGGACAACATATTTGTTCAATTCTCCAATGATCCTTACATTTATAGCGTCGAAGGCAAAATGAGCATGGACACGATGCTGCAGAAAATAGTAGGCACCGACGATCAGGAGAGTCAGGCCTTCTTGAATTCACTTAATCGTGTAAGAAGTTCCGCTCGAATTGGGGAAAATTGCATGCCAGCCAGCCCTTCCGCAACCAAAGGCAATTTGTTCTGCTTATATTCGTTGCCGCTTAATGGAAACAATCCGTATGGGGTTGTCGGCATAAAAATTGACCATGGGGCTGTCGAGAGTTTAGCAGAAGACTTATTTGGTACTTCAGGGGGCATCTTGTATGTGCTAAATAGCGACATGCAACAGATCTATACGTTTGGGGATGAAGAATTTCTCCCGAAGCACTTAATTGAAGATATAATCGCGCATCAACCAGCCTCGGGAATCAGCAGTTTAGAATCCGGCAATCAGCAACTGTCCGTGATTGATACGACTTCCGATAATTCAAAGTTCCGATATATTCTCGTCCTCTCCCCCAAGAACTATTTGAATCACGTTATAGAAATGCGACAGCAAGTGACAGTCATCATAATAGTGGTAGTTATTATCGGAGTGTTGTTGGCCTTAATTCTTGCCAAAACGAGTTATCGGCCAATTAAGGCTTTGTTCGATTCGATTACAGCCCATGGTTCGCAAGTTGGCCATACGGGAGCGGAGACGAACGGCATAAGAGTTAATGAAATCGATAGCATTGAACGAATGTTCAGAAACATTGTTCAGAAGAACAGCGGACTTACAGAGCGACTGAACAGCCAAAGTTCGTATGTTCGGGAGCAAATCTTACAGATGCTGCTCAAGGGGAGACTGGCTCAAAAAGAGAAAATCAGAGAGTTATTGTCTTTGTATGAGATGAGCTTCGATTATGAGCACCTGTATGTCGCTGTTCTGCAGAAGGCAGCCGATCTCGACATCACCGGATCGGAACTGACTTTTTATTTGGCGAAGCTTCAGGAAGAGAATGAGTTGCCGGTAGCTGCATTCTGCATCGACACCGTTCAAGGCGATTTGGTTCTGATTGTAAACGCATCCCACAATTTTTCAACCAAAGTGGAGATTTATCCTTTAATGGCAAGCATTCAAGTATTTTTTGATGACAAGTTTGGTTTACGGCCAAACATTGGCGTAGGCAGAAGCTACGATGATATTCATATGACCTCAAGATCTTTCTTGGAGGCTCTCAGCGTTTTGGATGTAGAGCTACTAATCAATTCCGGCAGCATCGTTTTTATCGAGGATATCGCTTCTACAGATAACCAGGTGTATTGGTATCCGCGTGAGCTGCAAATCCGTCTCGAACAAAGCATGAAGCAGGGTAATGCCTATGTTTGCAAGGAAATTATTCGCGAAATTGTTGGCAACATGAAGGAAAGACAACTATCCTCTGGCATGTCCAAAATGATTTGCTTCAACATGATCCATAACGTCATGGAAATTCTGAATGAATTTGAAATTCGTGCCTTCGATGATGACATAGAAGGGTTGACACATTTTGCTTCACTGGATGACTTGCAATTTAAACTGGAGCTAGCAACGGATAAGTTATGTAAACATATTGAGGAAAGCAAGGAAAGCGGCCATGAAGAGCTGAAAATTGTGATTATAGACTATATTCACGATCATTACACGAATTCATCACTCGGGCTCGACATGGTTGCCGACATGTTTGGCATATCACCCAAATATTTGAGTCGCTTTTTCAAGCAGCAGATAGGTGTCAATTTCGCCGAGTATATTAAGAGCCTGCGGATCGAATTGGCTAAAAAGCTGCTGAGCGAAACGGACAAGTCGGTCAAAGAGGTTGTGACCGATGTAGGATATAACGATGCAGCAAGTTTTACTAGAACATTCAGACAAATGGAGGGGATTCCCCCAGGTCGCTTCAGAGAAATCGTCCATAATCAAGGATCTTAACGCTCAAATGTAGAGGATCGCATAGTGTGAATACGTTTGACATGTTTCTATTTCCCATCTATCGTGACACACTGAAAACGGTTACGAAAACAATATGGTTCAGGAGGGTATGTTAGATGAAGTTATGGAAGGAAGAGGGGATTTATGGTATGAAGCGCAAGAGCGGGTACGGCATGGTTGGCGGTGTAATGTCTATTGCTCTATTTTTATCCATGCTGACCGCATGCAGTGGCGCTAACAATGCGCAAGATTCGGCAAAGGGGACGAATCAGCCGTCACAAGGAGGAAGCGCCGCAACGGTCAATCCGAAGGATACGCTTGTCTCCGACAAAAAAATTACGCTGAAGGCAATCGGGCAAAAAGATGCACAGGGCGCTGCCTGGGGAGATTTGAGGATATTCAAGGACTTGGAGACGCTGACGAATGTGCATTATGAGTTTGATGCCGTGTCGGACGGCTATCTGGAAAAGAAAAATCTGGCGCTCGCTACAGGAAATCTGCCGGATGTCATTTTTGGGCCGCTCGGATTCGAAGATGAGGAAACATACGGGCCGCAGGGCGTGTTGATCGATTTGACCGATCTCATCGAGAAGTATGCGCCTAATATTAAAAAGGCATTAAATGATTACCCGCTGCTGAAAAAAACGATGACAGCAAGTGACGGCAAAATCTACTCACTCGGGCAGGTTGCCTCGACACCTACGATGGGCGCTTTCAAACCGGTCATCAATAAATCGTGGTTAACCAATTTGAACTTGAAGATGCCCGAGACGACTTCCGATTTGTATGAGGTGTTAAAGGCTTTCCGGGACAATGACCCGATGAAAGACGGCAAGAAAAGCCAAATTCCGATGGGCGAATATCAATTCTTTTGGCTGAACGGAATGCTGCTTCCCGCTTTTGGCGAGTCGGCTGCGGATATTGCTTTAAAAGATAGAAAAGTGGTGTTTACACCAAGCACGGACGGTTATAAACACTATTTGCAATATTTGAACAAGTTGTACACGGAAAAACTAATCGATCCGATGTTTATTTCTCAGAGCAACGATGAGTATTTAGCCAAAACGAAAAAAAATATATACGGTGTGCTTGGACAAGTCAGACTGGCTGATTGGAAGCAATATGAAATGATGTCCCCCCTGACATCAGAGTATAGCAAAGAAAAGGTAAGCAGTTCGTCCAGCATACAGTATTCAAGTGGCAAATTTGCCATCACGAAAGCCAACAAATATCCCATCGAAACGATTAAATGGGCGGATCTGTTTTTTGCCGATTTAGACAAAGGTGTTGAGGGAATAACTGGAGCATCGCTTTGGTTGGGCAAGCGGGGCGTGGATTGGGACTTCTCGGAAGGAAATAAATCCGTTAAATATTTGTTTCAGAACGATGCAGGACTAAACGAGGTGCAAATGCTGCTCAAAAAGTTTACGCCAAGCACGACGGGTATTTTCGGGAAACTCGTTCTGAAATCACCCTTCGAAGCGGACTATTCCAAATGGCTTGGCGAGAACAACATGACCAAAATATTCCCTTATATCAAACCGGACAAAGAGTTCCCCGCCGGGGCCAGATTCAAACCGGATGAAGCGAGCAAAATTACGACCATGATGACGGATATATCCAAGTATGTGGAAGAATCACGGGCCAAGTTCGTTACCGGCGACCAATCGTTTGAGAAATGGGACGTGTACATTAAAAACTTGGAAAGCATGAAAGTCAAGGAGTATGTGAAGCTGTATCAAGATGCCTATGACAGGTTTCAGAAGTAGCATTGTCGCCACAAGTTAAGATGGAAATGGAGGAGAACGTTATGAATGGCATATCGAAGCGAATCCTGGTTTCATTTCTTATTCTTATATTATTTTTAAGCTCGTGTCCCCCCTTGAAGGTGTGGGGTGCCGAAGTCCCGACAACGAATAATCTAATTCAAAATCCTGGGTTTGAGGAGGTTGCGGGCGGCAAGCCGGTCGGTTGGTCGGAAGTGCTGCGGGTGGCTGGGCCGATTGCCGCGAGTGTGACCGGGAATACGTACAAGGACGGTGAGCGGGCGCTGCAAATTACGGCACAGGCCGCTAGTCCGAAGCCGAGGCTGGCCGCTTATCAAATCGTTGGAGGGATTGTACCGGGAAAAACGTATGATTTCTCCGCCTGGATCAAGACGGAGAACGTCGTAGCTGGCGGAGCGGTGCCGATCCGGCTCTCTTTTCTCGATGACACCTCGCCTTGGTGGTCGCCGGTTGGGGGCCAGTACACGCTGATTAACGCAGGATTAACCGGAACGAACGGCTGGACGCAATTGCAAGCGCAGGTTACGGCTCCGGCCGGCGCAGCCCGGCTTGTAGTGGAGTTGTTGCCGAATGAAGCGGAGGGCAGCTTCTGGTTCGATAAGCTCAGCTTTGCCAAACAGCCTATTCCAAAAGACCCGAACAATATGATTCAAAATCCTGGGTTTGAGGAGGTTGCGGGCGGCAAGCCGGTCGGTTGGTCGGAGGCGCTGCGGGTGGCTGGGCCGATTGCCGCGAGTGTGACCGGGAACACGTACAAGGACGGTGAGCAGGCGCTGCAAATCACGGCACAGGCCGCTAGTCCGAAGCCGAGGCTGGCCGTCTACCAAGTCGTGGAGGGCATCGTGCCGGGAAAAACGTATGATTTCTCCACCTGGATCAAGACGGAGAACGCCGTAGCGGGCGGAGCGGTGCCGATCCGGCTCTCTTTTCTCGATGATACCTCGCCTTGGTGGTCGCCGGTTGGGGGCCAGTACACGCTGATTAACGCAGCATTAACCGGAACGAACGCTTGGACGCAATTGCAAGCGCAGGTTGTGGCTCCGGCCGGCGCAGCCCGGCTTGTAGTGGAGTTGTTGCCGGTTGAGGCGGAGGGCAGCTTCTGGTTCGATAAGCTCAGCTTTGCCAAACAGCCTTTTCCTAAGGATCCGAACAATCTGATTCAAAATCCTGGGTTTGAGGAGATTGCAGGCGGCAAGCCGGTCGGTTGGTCGGAGGCGCTGCGAGTGGCTGGGCCGATTGTCGCGGGCGTGACAGGGAATACGTACAAGGACGGAGAGCAGGCGCTGCAAATCACGGCACAGGCCGCTAGTCCGAGGCCGAGGATGGCCGTTTATCAAATCGTTGGAGGGATTATACCGGGAAAAACGTATGATTTCTCCGCCTGGATCAAGACGGAGAACGCCGTTGCAGGCGGAGAGGTGCCGATCAGGCTCTCTTTTCTCGATGACACCTCGCCTTGGTGGTCGCCGGTTGGGGGCCAGTACACGCAGATTAACGCCGGATTGAGCGGAACGAACAACTGGGCGCAATTGCAAGCGCAGCTTACGGCTCCGGCAGGCGCATCCCGGCTTGTGGTGGAGCTGCTGCCAAATGGGGTGGAGGGCAGCTTCTGGTTCGATAAGCTCAGTTTTGCCAAACAGCTCCTTCCCAAGGACCCAAACAATCTGATTCAAAATTCGGGGTTTGAGGAGGTTGCAGGCAGCAAGCCGGTCGGTTGGTCGGAAGCGTTACGGGTGGCTGGGCCGATTGCCGCGAGTGTGACCGGGAACACATACAAGGACGGAGAGCAGGCGCTGCAAATCACGACGCAGACCGCAAGTCCGAAGCCGAGACTGGCCATCTACCAAGTCGTGGAGGGAATCGTACCGGGAAAACCGTATGATTTCTCCGCCTGGATCAAGACGGAGAACGCCGTAGCGGGTGGAGCGGTGCCGATCCGGCTCTCTTTTCTCGATGACACCTCGCCTTGGTGGTCGCCGTTTGGAGGCCAATACACGCTGATCAACGCGGGATTGACCGGAACGAATGACTGGGCGCAATTGCAAGCGCAGGTTGTTGCTCCTGCCGGCGCATCCCGGCTTGTGGTGGAGTTGTTGCCGAATGAGGCGGAGGGCAACTTCTGGTTCGACAAGATCAGTCTCAAGAAATGGTCAGAGCTGCAAAAGGGGTTGGAGCAGTATCGAAATGTGCATTCCCGGATCATGATTGATGACAACAGGATTGCCCAATTAAGAGCGGATATTGCTTCAGGAGGAACTTATGCGCACCTGTGGGAAGAGTTCAAGCAACACGTCGATCAAACGATCCTGGGAGCTCCACCCGCCTACTACATAGATACGATTGAAGAAGATGTATGGCAGCGTATCGTTGGCGACCAGACGGTTGATTTTGCATTTGCTTACCTCATGACGCTAGACGCGCGTTATTTGACGGCTGCCGAAAAATGGACGATGGCTTCCATCGGTTATCCATCGTGGGGTAGGGGGATCTTTACGAATTCCGACCTTGCTGCCGGGCATCAGTTGTTTAGCCTTGCCGTCGTTTACGACTGGCTGTACGATGAGCTGGATGCGCCGACCAAATCAACGATCCTGAAAACGTTGAAGGAGCGGGGAACGGAAATGTACAGCAGGGCTACCGGACAGCCTTATAATGGAAAGAAGTTTACCATGTGGTGGACCGAAACTTATTTGCAGAACCACATGTGGGTGGATTTGACCGGATTGACAGCTGCAGCTTTGGCCATTTACGATGTGGAGCCGTCGGTCGTTCCGTGGCTCGATTTCAGTATCGATAAGCTTGCCAAAGTGGAGCAAGCGCTCGGGGATGATGGCGCAAGCCAAGAAGGATTTCCTTATTGGGAGTACGGGGCGGATGCGCTGATCAAATATGCCAAAATGACAAAGCCTTTCATCGGAAGTCATATGCTACAAAACGAATGGTTCCAAAACAACAGCACGTATGCCGCATACATGATGCTGGGAAGAGATTATTGGACCAGGCAAAGCAGCTACATCAATTATGCCGATACGGCCGGCGTTAACTGGTATGGACCGGATTATTTGCTGCGAGTATTGGCCGCGGAGAATGGGGATGGCTTGGCACAGTGGCTGGCTTCTCTGGTTGATGACAAAAACATTGACAATCCGATCGACCGATGGATGGGCATCTTGTACTACGATCCGTCGATTCCGGAAACTCCTGTGACGAGCTTGCCGACCATGCATCACTTCGACGATATGGATATGGTCGTCTCTCGTTCCGGCTGGTCGGGGGATGAAAGCGTCTTGTATTTCAAGAGCGGCCCGCCGATAGGGCACAAGGAAAGAGAAACGAATACAGTCGCGCCCATATACGATTGGGGGGCATCGCATGTGCATCCTGACGCCAATCATATGGTGCTTCATGCAAATGGCGAGTATTTGCTCCGCGACGATGGCTTTTCCGACAAGCTGACGGCTAATCACAACACCTTATTAATTAACGGGAAAGGGCAGCTCGGGGAAGGGGGAAGATGGTTCGATTTCAACAAAGACAGAAGTTCGCAGGTGACACCGCACATCATCAAGACGGAAACAGGAAGCAGCTTCGATTATATGGCGGGCGATGCAACAGGAGCTTACGACATGACGGAAACCAGCCTGCAGAAATTCGAACGGCATCTGATCTATCTGAAACCGAATACGCTGATCGTCATTGACGATATTCATCTGGCAGCGCCGCAAGACCTGGAATTGCGATTTTTCCCGGAGTCGCAGCAAATACTCGGCAATGGGAACGATTCCTACTTGGCCTTCAGCCAGAAAAATACGTTGCGATTTCAATCGTTGACGCCGGACGGAACCGAAGTGCAAGCGGAGCCAGTCTACTATAAAAGCGATAGCTTCAAAGGCAATCGGACTGCGTTCACGATCAAGAATGAGAGCGCGACTGTCTGGCGCAATGCCGTGGCCATCAGCTGGGAGAAGGGGGAAGCGGTCCCTGCCGATATCGCGTTGACGAAAACGGGCGATGTGTGGACATTTGATACCGGTACGCAGGCAGTGGCGTTCGATTTTGCAACACAGCATGTAACTGAAACGGAGAGTACGAGTACCGGAACAACGTCGGATCCTGCAACGTTAGAGGCCATTAAAATCAATGGAAAGCTGCTGGACAATTATCGCCGGGATCAATATACGTATAATTACTCGTACGAAAATAAGAAACCCGATCCACAAATTACCTATTTGAAACGTAATCCAACAGACGTTGTAAATATGACCTATACGGGAACGATTCCGGGAACCGTTCAATTACAGGTAATCTCGGCGGATGCAGCAACAACGCATACGTATACGATTAATATTGAAAAGACGGATGTATTGCCTATCTACAATTCGACAAGCAGTACTTATATCGAGCAGTCAGGACCCTGGAACGTTTACGATGAAGATATGCAAACTTTCTGGTCAGCGAAGATAAGCGCGGAGCATATAACGAGCGAAAATCCGAATGGGTATCCGTGGATGACGCTTGATCTCGGGGCTAGCCAGAGTGTTAGCGAGCTAGCAGTTGCTTGGTACAACGGAACGAAGCGTCAGGCGTATTTCGATGTTGACGTTTCATTGGATGGGGTCAGTTGGGTGGCGGCCGGTTCTTTTACAAGCAGCGGTACGACCGACGATTACGAAACCTATCCTATTACACCGACATCAGCGAGGTATGTAAGGTTTTGGGGCAAAGGAACATCGACCGGCATTATTAATAGTATCAAGGAAATCACGGTTTACGAGTAAGAAGAATGCAGGGTTAAAGAAATAAGGACATGGCGCAGGAGGATGCTTCCACCTGTGCCATGTTGCTTAATAGTAAGAGGAAGAAGGAACGCGTGGAAAAAGTTGATCTGGTCGGCGCGGGCTCTAGAGCCTTTCATATGTTTGCCGAACCGCTGCCGTCGGAGTGGAAAGGAATCGTCGATTTTGTGGGGTATACGACCACAATACGGAAAATGCGTGGAAGTAACAGCAGCACATGGGAAAATTACAGCAATCAATCCGATTCCCCATGATAAGCATCTCCCTTGGCTATCGCCTGGATGGATCGATTTGCAGGTTAACGGCTATGCGGGTGCTGAAAGGGTAGACTGTGTATAGCGGAGCAAGGAAATTTTAATTTGCCTTAACAAGAACAATCAAAAAATAAATAGAATGAAAGAGTAGATTCATACACCGAATAGCATATTCCATGAGATACGACGGTTCGGAATATCCAGAGAAACTAAATATATGGTAGAGGCATCAGCAATTAAGCTATCTGGATAACGTTTGTTGATAGGGATCTCTTTATAAATAGTTTGTAAGAAGTACTTCAAAACTTAGTTGTAATTCAGGGTATTCACTCCCAAAACCCACTTCAAAACTTAATTTGTAAATTGGTTTTATATAAAAAGCCAGCAAACCCTTGAGTTTGCTGGCTTCTTGCACTTCAAAACTTATTTGTCACCCAACATTAGATGAAACCTCTCGTACCACACAACCAGCAATCATCAATCAATCATCTGCTCCTAGTTCTGTTGTAATGCATTTCTTCATAAAGCCAAACTAGTTGACATAGTTAAACTTTAAGTGTGTGTGAAAGTATCCTTCGGCTGGGCGTTCAAGGACGACAACGTCCCATCCGACGCGCTGTTGACGGATTGCGGCAAAGATTTCTACAAAGCGCGTCCTTAACGGAAATCCCTACAAATTACTCAATAATTGGCTTCAAGTAGTGACTTTCTTCCTCCCAAGGTAAAAATAGTGCACATTTTTGTAGTTTGTCTACCTCCTTTTTTACCAATTATCGCTTATGATACTGGTATGGAAACACTCAACCATCGAAGACAGAACTGGAAAGAGGTAGTGCGATGCGTCATCTCCCCCGTTATTCCTTTTACACGAGAATTCAGGTATCTTTCTTGCTGCTTATTCTACTTCCCACAACTCTAATTTCTTTTCTCAGCTATTCCGCCACCCAAGAGAATGTTAAGGATAAAATCCAGCTCAGTAATCAATCGGTGCTAAAGGTCATGGCCATGGATATCGCCAAAATGATCGATGATCTTGCATACGCTTCCAACTTTTTCGTCCAGGATAAGCAGGCGCTGGATCCTTTGCGAGGATTTCGTTCGATGCAAGGAATTCGGAGCTCACAGGATGACAGCAGCTACCACCAGATCAAGGATTTTTTCGGGCAGGTTTCCGTGAAGACGATGAATACCGATATTTTTATGTTTGCAGCGAACGACCATGATTTTATCGTCGAATCCTCGGAAACATGGACGCTGACACCAGAGCAAATCCAGCAGAGCTGGAACGATGTCAAGGACCGTGTCGATCCCAACAATCCGAAAGTGCTGCAATGGCTCGGGACTCGTGATAATGCCGACAATCAGCTCCAGGACCATTATTTTATCGCCAGAGTGCTTCGTGATCCGGTCGACAACCAGTATTTGGCTACACTCGTTATTGTAATTTCCAGCGATTATTTCAAAAAAATGTTCAATCAAATTTCATCGGGTACTATGACACTCATTGACGGAAACGGTGACACTATCGCCACCGGACCCTCGGGCGGCCACAGGGATGCGGTGTTGTCCTCCGCCGAAGTGAAGAACGAAGTTCTGATCTCAAAGTCGGGATGGACACTCCAATACGTGAATACGAAGAAGGAAGTAACCGGACAAATCTCTCAGACCTTTTATATCTCCGTTCTTATCGCAATCCCTTTTTTCGTCATCTTCTTGTTTCTTTCGTTCTATATGGCGAAAAGGCTCCACAGGCCGATCCGCAAGCTTCAAGCCGGTGTCAAGCAGTTTGGCAACGGGAACCGCAATATCCGGTTTCAGGCTGACGGTGGGGATGAAATTGCCGATTTGGGTCGAACACTCAATCATATGTTAGATCAAATTAATACGCTGATCACCGATATCGAGCAGGAGCAGGAGCAGAAGCGGGTGCTCGAGCTGCAGGCGTTGTATGCCCAAATTCGGCCTCATTTTCTATTAAATACGTTGAATTCCATCAAATGCAGCCTAATTCTCCAGGACGATGAGATGCATAGTCAAAAGATCGATTCCCTAATGAGTCTGCTCAGGGCCTACTTGAAATTTAACGAGTCCTCCACATTTCGTCTGGAATACAAATTACTTGCTCACTATGTGGATATTATGCAGCTGAGGTCCGATATGCAGATGGAGCTTGTCGTCGATATGCCGGAAAGCGTGCTGGAACTTGAGCTTCCCAAGCTGCTCTTGCAGCCGATTGTGGAGAATGCGATCGTACATGGTTTTACAGAAGAAGGAAGGGCTCCTCGGATCGTGCTTCAGGCGAGGCAGGAGAAAAGCTTTTTACAAATCGATATCAAGGATAACGGGGACGGAATGGGCGAACAGAAGCTGCGCATCATGGACGACTGGCTGCAGAGTTCCGATCTGGAGTCGACCGGTCCTTATCAACGCGTCGGTCTTCTAAACGTGCTCAAGCGGATGCGCATGACCTACGGCCGTGAGGCCGGCATGCGGTTAATGGCGAACGAGACGGGTGGGTTGACGGTGCGCCTCACGATTCCGAGTGAAAGGATGAATGGACATGATCAAAGTGATGCTTGTTGACGACGATGTACCTATGCTCAAATATTTGGCCAAGCTGGTCCCTTGGCAGGAACTGGGCCTTAAGGTAGTGGCTGAAGCCCAGTCGGCGAAACGGGCCTTGCAGTACTTACGGGAGGTGGAACCGGATCTCATCGTAACGGACATCGGCATGCCGGGGATGGACGGCTTGGAGCTTATCAAGGAATGTAAGCGGCTGAAACCGGGAATCGGTGTCATCTTCCTGACCTGTCATGAAGAGTTTCATTATGCCCGTAAGGCTGTTCAGTTGGACGCCTACGATTATTTGCTGAAGGATGAGCTGACGGCGGAACAGCTGGTACAGTCACTGCAAAAGGCGATTGCCTGCATTCGCGAGGATCGTGAGACTAGAAGTGAACTGACTTATAAGCAGGATTTACTTAAAAATAGGGAAATGTTGAAACAACAGTTTTTTCAACAAGTTGTCACGTCCCCTACTGCCGAAGGGCTGCTTCATTATGGGCAGCGTCTAGGTGTGGAATGGAAGCACCCGCAGTTCATTCTATCGCTGGGTTCGCTCCAGTATCGATCTTTCTCCAATCGCTACCGATACGAAGATAGGGAACTGCTCCTGTACGCAATCAGCAATATTTCCAGCGAAATTCCGGTTGAGTCAATCACAATAACCACCTTTATTGAGCCTGATGGGGGGTTGGTATGTGTAGGCAATTACCAGCCCACTCTGAATATTAAAGGGATGGAGCTGTTTGAAAGATACTTGCAGATGCTGACGGAAAAGGTACGGGAGTTCCTGGGGATCGACGTCTATTTTTCTTACGGCAGTCCGATCAAGGAGATATCTTCTATGAAGCCGCATTACAAACGGCTTAAAACATGGTGGAGGTCCACCTATTATGAGGGCGCATCCTTCAGCAAGATGCCGAATTATACAGATCCTCTCTGGGCGATTGATGTGTTAAGTGTCGTCGGTGAGGAGCTCGATCGAATCCGCAAAGCGTTCAAGGAGCTTGATGAGACGGAAACCATGACTTTAACGGCCGAAATCAAAAATAAAGCCGTGAGCACCCGCTTGGACCCGGAAGAGTGGAAGTCCCGATTGTCCCAATGGATGCGGGTGCTTGAGCTGGAAGATTACCGAAACAGTGATAATTCGTTTCATGAGTGCTTGATCCGAACGAGCCGATTGGACGATACGATGTTTCTTATTGAGGCGAGAATCAAGGATCTGATCGCTTCCAAGCTCCCCCAGCTCAATCGTAAGCCGAAGATCCAGCAGATCGAGCAGTATATCTCGGAACATTTATCGGAGCAACTGTCGCTGATCGATGTCGCCAACTATCTGTATCTGAACCCAAGCTACCTGTCCCGTTATTTCAAGCTGGAGACGGGCATGAACTTCACCGACTATTTGCATAGGTACAAGATGAAGCTGGCCTGCCGCCTGCTGAAGAGCAAGGAGGATAACATCGAGATCATTTCCTTAAAACTGGGCTATGCGGATCGCACTTACTTCTCCAAAATGTTCAAAAAGTATGTCGGAGTCTCCCCGAAGGATTACCGCTGAACGTAAAAATTGTGCACAAATGGGTAAAAATTGGCACGCATCATCGACCTCTGTCATGACCTATAGTTATCCTATAAACAATTCAGACGGAGGCGATTGGGATGTTTACAAAAGGGATGATCGAAGCCGGTACGCCGGTTTCGCAGACCCGAAGGAAGTATTGGAACAATCATAGAAAAGAGTCGCTGGCCTCTTGGCTTTTTTTGGCCCCGGAGGTCGTGGGGATCGTGCTGTTAAGTGTATTTCCGATTCTCTTCTCGCTGTATTTAAGCTTCTGCGACTGGAATCTGGTCGGAGGCTTGGATTCGATCAAATGGACGGGCCTAGAAAATTACAGACTGCTGCTAGAGGACAATAAAGTTCTCATGGCGCTAAAAAACAATTTGACGTATACACTGTTTGTCGTGCCGATCGGTATTTTTTTGGCAATGCTGGTGTCCGTCGTCATCCATTCGCGGGTGTATGGCAAAGATTATTTTAAAGTTGCGTTCTTCGTCCCGTATATTTCTTCGATTGTTGCGCTCGGCTCAGTATGGAGTGCCTTGTTCCATCCTTCGCAAGGTCCGATCAACCGGTTTCTGATGAGCTTAGGCATCACCGAACCGCCGAAATGGCTGGCCGACACGCATTACTCCTTGACGGCGATTATTATCATCGCGATCTGGGCGGCGCTAGGGTATCAGATCATCATTTTCATTGCTGGTTTGTCGAATATTCCGGAGGAGTTGTACGAGGCGGCGAATATCGACGGAGCGAGCCCTAGACAGCAGTTTTTCGCCATTACGCTGCCTATGCTTGGTCCCACACTCTCCTTCCTGATCATCACAACGTTAATGTCGTCGTTCAAGGTATTCGATTTAATCGCTTTTCTGACTGACGGGGGACCGAACGAATCGTCGACGGTGCTAGTGTACCGGATTTACGAGGAAGGCTTCCGCAATTTCCGAATGGGCTATGCATCGGCGATCTCGTGGTTACTTTTTCTTATCGTCGGCTTGCTCACGCTACTTACGTGGAAATTTCAGCGTCAGAAAAACAATTAAAGAGGGTGCAAACAAATGTCACGCAAACGTCAAAAAATGATCAGATGGATCACGACGATCGTCATGGGGGCCGTATCTGTTCTATTTCTGGCCCCGCTGCTCTGGATGCTTTCTACGGCTGCCAAATACGAGAAAGATGTCATGGTGTATCCGATCCAGTGGATACCACAGAAGTTTAATTTCGTTAACAATTTCAGGGAAGTGTGGATGGACAGCGTTCCGTTCGGTTGGTTTTATTTGAACTCGTTGAAGCTGGCGCTTTTGATGACGGTACTTACACTTATTATTTCATCCATGTCGGCTTTCCCGCTCGCCAAGCTCCAATTCAAGGGGAAGAACCTGACCTTCGGTCTACTGCTGTCGCTCATGATTATTCCGGGAGAAGCGACTCTTGTGCCGAGATATCTGTTACTCAAATGGCTGCATTTGTATAATACGCATACGGGTCTCATCTTTATGGGCATGTTCTCCATCTACTTCACGTTCTTGTTGCGTCAGTTTATGTTAAGTATTCACACCGATTTCATCGAAGCGGCCAAAATGGACGGCGCCGGTTACTGGCTACTGTACTGGCGGATTATGCTTCCGCTCTCCAAACCGATTCTGGCTACCGTAGGCATCATCAAATTTATCTGGAGCTGGAACGATTACCAGGGACCGCTGATTTTCCTCATTAGCCGCAAATTGTACCCGATTCCGCTGGGCCTGCAATTGTTCAAGACGGAATTCGCCGATAACTATTCCTTGCTGATGATGGCTTCCTTGTCGGCAATCGTGCCGTTGTTCATCGTGTTTATTGTGCTGCAGAAGCAGGTTATCCAAGGCATATCGCTCGGCGGCGTGAAAGGGTAAAGTCAAAAGAACGCACAAAAAGGAAAAAATCGTTCACATGCGAACGCTTCACAGCGAGATACAATTTGATCTGTAACCAACATTCGATCAGGGGGAGTTTACATGAAAAAACAAACTGCACTAGTGCTAAGCAGCGCAATGATCAGCTTAACGGTGCTTGGCGGATGCGGAGCGAACACAACGAATACAACAGGGGCTTCACCCTCCGCAGCTGCATCAACGGCGACCTCAACGCCGGCAGCAAAGCCGGTCACGATCAAGTATTACAACTGGGATAACGATACGACAGGTCCTGCTACGAAGAAGCTGATCGACGATTTCCAAGCCAAGAATCCGAATATCAAGGTCGAGTCTATCCCGCTGGTTCCGAGTAACTCCGTGGAATCGATGAAAAAGCTTGACGTCATGATGACGTCAGGCGAACAGGTCGACGTCGTACTCTACTCGAACATCGACGAAACGATGGCGCGTGCGGCGCAAGGGGTTCTCGCCCCGCTGAACGATTTGTACAAGAAAGATAATGTGAATCCGGATGAGGAGTACTACATTAATCCGAAGTATAAAGGCAATTACTATGCAACCATGTACACAGCGTCAGATTGGCTGGTTATGCTGAACGAAGATGCCTTGAAGGATGCGGGTCTCAAGCCGCCGGCATATGACTGGACATGGGACGACTTCCGCGATTATGCGAAGAAGCTAACCAAAGGAGAAGGCAATGACAAGCGCTATGGCGCGTACTTCCACACTTGGGGCGAATACGCGAACCCGATTGCGTACACGGACTTGAAAAATCCGTACTTGACCGCAGACCTGAAACCAGTTTTCAATGACCCGACGTTTGCCTACTTCTTCAACCTGCGCAGAGCGATGGAAAAAGATGATAAATCAATCAAGCCGTATTCGGATGTTGTAGGCGGCAAGCTGAGCTATGCGACAGAGTTTATTAGCGGTAAAACGTCGATGCTGCTCAGTGCGACGTTCCTAGTCTCCTCCTTGGCGGACAAAGCCAAGAATCCGCATACGTTCAAAACGATTATTGCTCCGATGCCACGTTCCTCGAAGAACGTCGAGCCTGGTTTGACTGACTTCGGAGCCAGCTTCGTTGCGATCGCAAACAACTCGAAGTATAAAGAAGAAGCTTATAAGTTCGTTCGTTTCATGTCCACGGAGAATAACACCAGATATGACCTCTCCGGCTGGAAGAAGTCCGATACGAAAGCGTTGCTTGATCGCCTGTTCGGAGGTAGTAAGGATGTTGTTGATCTGGACTCGCTTGCGGCCTTATTGTCGGATAAACGGATGCGCACGAACATGACGACAGACGTCTCCGCTCCGTACCAAAATCAATTGAAAAAAGTGCTGGAGAACGGCTTCTCCACCTTCATTCTAGATAACAAGTCCGCTGAGGATGCTCAGAAGTTCATGATGGACGAAGCAGATAAAATTATTAAGCAGAACACCAAGTAAAGAGTAAGATTGAGAGGGTTATCGGAGCAGGGAGGGAATTCCGATAACCCTCTTTCTCTCTCTGTATGTAGGGACGAAGGAGGGAAACAGGAGTGAAGCCAACCAAACCTAGGAAGACTGTGTTGACGATTGCTCTTATTGTGACAATCATCGGGATCGGTAGCTTATTGTGGCTGAGAGAAGAACGGGTGGATGCCGCCGACCAAGAAAGAGAGCAGGTCGTGGGCCGAGACGTTCAAGCGGTCGCATTCATTAATGGAGCAGAGATTGACGAGCGGGAGTTCCAATTGTTTCTCCAAGCGGTCAAGGCGCAGGTCGCAAGCTACTTCCAAACGAACTACCATGCAGAAGCTTCGCCAACTTTCTGGACGGAGGCTTATAGCGGCGAAGTGCCGCTTACGAAGGCGAAACAGATCGCGCTGGAAAAACTGACCGAAGTTAAGGTTAAGCAGCTGATAGCTCATAAGCGCGGCCTGCTTGCAGATCCAGGGTACCTTTCATTCTTAGATGCATTAAAGAAAGAGAATCAGCGAAGGCAAGAAGCGGTTCGCCAGCATCGTGTGATTTATGGGCCGCAGCAATACGACGCATGGGGGTATTACACATATCTCTTGTCCAATTTGGAGCTGAGGATTAAGGATTCGATCAATGAGGCGGAGGGGACATATACGGATCGGCGGCAGCTGGATGAACGGTTTGCGGCGCTGGTGAAGCAGGAACTCGAATCTGTAAAGGTGGTGATTGACGAAACAAGTTATTCGCGAATCAGGTTACAGTAATCAAGACAGTAATCCCATCCCATGTAAAAAGGAGAATCTTTATGAAACAAGCTTATCATCAGTTGACTCGGCTTCCTGCAGGATTCCTCGCTTTGCTGCTCGTTGTATCGCTCTTACTGATCTCGTGGATCCCAACGACGGCTCTTGCGAATAATTCGACTTACTACGTCGACTCCGTTAGCGGAAGCGACAGTAATAATGGCCTTAGCAGCAGTGCGCCTTGGAAGACGTTGGCTAAGGTTAACGCAACGACTTATCAACCTGGCGATACGATTTTGTTTAAGTCCGGCTCCGTATGGAGCGGACAATTGCACCCGCTCGGGTCCGGTACGGTCGGCTCTCCGATTGTCATCGACAAGTACGGTACGGGCAGCAAGCCCATTATTAACGGTGATGGCTTGACGGGGGCCACGTTGTATTTTTTTAACCAGCAATACTGGGAAATCAACAATCTGGAGGTGACCAACATAGCGGGATCGGCCGGTGAGCGCTATGGGGTGAAGGTGGAAGCGCAGGACGTCGGAACCTACCATCATTTTTATATTAAAAATATGTACATTCATGATATTACAGGCACCAATACGGATGCCCTTAAGGTAACTGGCGGTATGCTAGTCATGGTGTCTGGAACAGCTGTACGTACGAAGTGGGATGACGTTCTTATCGAAGGCAATACTGTAGAACGCGCGGATCGTACCGGCATCAGCACGGGCAGCTCCTGGGGAAACAACGACGGCTTAGGCAATTTTGAGCCGTTCACACAGCTTGTCATCCGAGGCAATCAGTTGAATGATATTGGCGGAGACGGCATTGTCATGCGCGCATCCATCGACGGCTTGATCGAGTATAATGTCGTGAACACGGCTCATGCGCGGGATACGCATTACGACGCAGCAATCTGGCCCATTAACAGCACTCGCCCGGTGATGCAGTTTAACGAGGCGTACAATACGAAGACAAGCCAAGACGGCCAAGGATTCGACTGTGATTATAATCTGACGGGCTGTACCGTTCAATACAATTACAGCCATGACAACGAGGGCGGCTTCCTGCTGATTATGGGGATAGGATCGATTCGGAATGACAATATGATTGTCCGTTATAATATCAGTCAGAATGACCACACACGTATTTTCCAATTCGATAGCAGCTACACCCCGTTAAATAACCAAATTTATAATAATACGTTCTATATTGGTTCTGGTTTGAGCACAAATATCACAACAGGAATTGGCGGAAGTAATCCGCTGAATTTTAAAAACAACATTGTCTACAACGCGGGCAGCGGCGGTTACATTGTTAAAGCGAATGATATCTATGATTATAATCTCTTTTATGGCAATCATCCTGCGAGCGAACCAGCGGATGCACATAAAATCACTTCAGATCCGCTTCTAGTCGCGCCGGGCACCGGAGGAATCGGATTAAGCTCGCTCGATGGCTATAAGCTCGGGTTCGGATCGCCGGCGCTGGGCTCCGGCACTGTCATCAGTAGCAATGGGGGAAGGGACTATTGGGGCAACGTAGTATCCGCTTCGGCTGCTCCAAATCGCGGGGCTTATAATGGCCCTGGCGTTTCGAACCCCGCTTTGGGGGTTTGGACGGCCGTGGATGATACCACGGTCAGGGACGGCAGTTACTCGGGAACGAACCAAAGCGGGTCGACGGCCACGGCAATTGACGTGAAAAGCGATGCAACGAGCTATAATCGGGAAGGGTATTTTAAGTTCGATTTCAGCGATTATGCTGGCGGAGTGATATCCGAAGCTACGGTTGTCCTAACGCCAACGGCAACGGGTACATCGGGCCTTCAGAATACCGTTGCGCTCGTCAGTGACAATAGCTGGAACGAGGGCACCCTGACATGGAATACGAAGCCGTCCTCAAGCACCGTGCTGGGCACCTATACCATGACAAGTGGAACCCCTGTGACTGTGGATATCACCGCGCAGGTGCAAGCGGCGCTATCCGCCGGCGGCAATAAGAAACTATCGCTTCGCGTATACAGCCCGGGACCTGTCGGCGAGACGTCCTACGTGAGCTATGCTTCCAGCGAAAATACCGATGCCAACTTGAGACCACAGCTGCAGATTACTGGTTTGATCGCATCGGACGATGCGACGGTGCGCGACGGCACCTATGCAGGATCGAACCAGGCAGGCGCTACTTCCACCACCGTTGAGACGAAGAACGACGCTACCAGCTATATGCGGGAAAGTTATTTTAAATTTAACTTTGGGGGATACAATGGCACCGTATCGTCGGCAACGATTACGCTGACGCCGACGGCAGTATCTGCTACTGGCCTTCAGAACGCTGTCGATTTAGTCAGCGACAATACATGGAGCGAGAGTACCATCACCTGGAATACGAAGCCGGCATCCAGCACGGTGCTGGGCACGTACACAGTATCGGGCGGTACGCCGATTACAATCAATGTTACCTCCCAAGTTCAGGCAGCCATGTCGAGTGGGAAGAAACTTTCCATTCGGGTTTACAGCGTTTCACCAGTGGGTTCGAATGGCGGAGCTTCCTATGCCTCCAGCGAGAATTCGACAGTCGTACAGCGTCCACTGCTGAAGATTACACCATAAAGGAACGAATAGCCCTTATCTTGCCTTGGCAAACATGCGTACGAATGCCGAACACAGCTTTTGTCAAACGTCTACAAGCTGGCACCTCCATCTTCGGACGAAATACGACTCAAGCAACGGAGTGAAGAGCTTTATACGAAGTATCCATTATGGGGGCGATTGCTTCCATCATAACGCTTAGACATCAACTTGCCAGTTTAGGTATTAAGGTTATCGAGTTTATACCGCCAATGCAGCAGAAGTTAATATAACTAATATTTGCCTTGCGAGAAATCGTAAGGCTCTTTAATTTTTAAAAAGGTTGCTCTTTGTAAGGAAGTGTTGTGACTTTATTATTCTATCAAGGATTGGATTTTGCCATATGTGCCTTGTGGAATAGTTTGTAAAAAGTACTTCAAAACTTATTTGTAATTCAGGGTTTTCACCTGAAAACACCACTTCAAAACTTAATTTGTAAATCGATTTTATAAGAAAAGCCAGCAAACTCTTGAGTTTGCTGGCTTCTTGCACTTCAGAACCTATTTGTCACCCAACATTATACTTATTTCACATTCCAATAAATTTAACTGCGAAAGCCCTGTATGAATGTAAGGGCATAGACCCGTCGAGCCATGGGATGGTGAACACCAAGGAGAAAGTGGAGTATGCGCGCAGGATAAAAACGAATGGAGAAAAGTTCCAAAGCGTTTCTTCTGTTCCCGCATAGTGAGATAAACCATTAAAAACCGAGGGACGGGCAGATTAGCGTGGTGCCATCTTGCTGGGTTTGGCTGCGGTTGAGAAATTGGATAGTAATGATTAGTTATAATCATTATTTCCTGCCGATAGATTAGAGCAGTATGTTACAGTATTTAATAGTGAACTCAGTTCTTGTTAAATGATAGCATAGGGGAACGTGAGTGGAAGCCAACACTAACCTGAGCGAAGACCGTCGGGTCATGGTGCTGGAAAGTGGGAAGTGGGAAGTGATTTCTCCCGACTCCACTGACTGAGAGTCCCACTCAAAATTAACTTCTTTTTATTCAAGCTCTTGCGACGCGGCGCGTCATGCGTTGGAGGCAATTCCCCGTCACTGGGTCTTATATAATCAAAAATATCACGACCTCTGCGGATGATAGTTAGTAAGCACTGGTTGTCAAGAGGAGGCGTGCATGATCAGGAAACAAAAAATTGTAGTGATAGGTGCAGGTATTGTTGGTGCATCAATGGCATATAACTTATCAAAACGGAATCAGGATGTTACTGTAATCGAGTGTAATTCAACAGCAGCATGTGAAGTAACTGGAAAATCTTTCGCTTGGATTAATTCGTCAGGTCGAGTTTCAAAAAAATTTCGACATCTATACGATGCAACATTAGCTGAATATCATTCATTAGAAAAAGATCTGCCTGATTTAAAGGTAAATTGGAACGGAGCACTGACATGGGGAGTACCTACAAATGTGGAGAAGTCTCATATACAAAAACTGAATCGGAAACAAATCATAGAATTAGAACCTAATTTGAAGGAATATCCAGAAGAGGCTGGCTTTGCTTATGGAGAAGGCGCAGTAGATCCGGTATTAACAACAAAGCTTTTGTTAAAAAAAGCAGAAGAAAATGGAGCCAATATACTTTTCGATACAAAAGTTACGCAAATAAAAAAAGAGAGTTCTAATGTTGTTGGTGTTTACACCTCAATTGGTTTTATAGAATCAGATATTATTGTATTAGCTACTGGTGCAAATTTACCCGAGCTCTGTAAACCATTAGGCTTCGATGTTCCTGTTGCTCCTTCGCCTTCAATCATAATTCGCATGAAATCAAAAGAAAAGTTAATTCATACTTTAATTTCTAATTCAAAATTTGAAGCAAGACAACTAACAAATGATATTATAATAGCTGCGGAAGATTATATAGATGAGTCTGAAGAAAACGGGCCAGAAACAATCGGAAAAAGAGCTTTTGAAACCCTTCGCCACCATTTAAATGGAGGTGAGAATTTGGAGTTGGAAAGTATCAAGGTAGGATGGAGACCTATGCCAGAAGACGGTTACCCTATTGTTGGATTTCATGAACAGATAGGAGGTCTATATCTTTCAGTTATGCATTCAGCCATTACGCTAGCTCCTATTGTTAGCCGCTTGGCTGCAAATGAGATTATAGACGACGTGAAGATGAATGAATTGGAATGTTGCAGATTATCTAGATTCATCGTCGAAGACATGACTTCTGTACCCCTGAAAAGCGACCTTGATGAATGAACTCTATTATTGACGTTTCATATTTTGAAAACATCGCCTGAACAACGAAAAAGGGCGGTGTTTTTTTTCTTTGTCACCCAACATTATTTATCGGGTGACAATTAAGTTTTGAAGTAGACTAGTAAGCGTTCATTTCAGAAGAACGTACCCATGGCTGTTTCGATGGAAATCCCCTATTTCGGTCTCGTCAAGCCCCGGTAGATTTCGATACCGGGGCTTGCTTTCATTGCATTGTATTGCGAAACTCCTTGGGAGAAATGCCACAGTGGTTTTTAAAAGCCCGCGAGAAATGATAAGGGTTGCTGTAACCGACCTTTTCCGAAATTTCATGGATGCGCAAAGCGGGGTCCTTCAAGAGTTTTTGCGCTTCCTCCATGCGTATCTTGGTCAGATAAGCGGTAAAGGTCAACCCCATCCGTTCTTTAAACAGCTTGCTGAAATAAGAGTAGTTCATGGATACCCGATTTGCCACCTCTGCAAGTTGAATTTCGCGATAGAAATGCTGCCGAACGTATGATATCGCATCGCCAATGACGACTCCCTCCAAGTTCGTGCTTTCGGATACAAGCTGCTTGGCCGTATAGACATAACCTTTTAAATACTGGCGAAGGTCATGCAGGGTATGGAAGCTGGCGAATGCCTGAGCCTGCTCGTTTTCTTCAAAGATGAGGCGGCTATTGAAATGCCGATGAATTCCCGTCATTAAGAGATCGAAGACGGCCTCCAACTGCTCTAGAGATATTCGCTCAACCAGACTATCGGGCAGCCAACGATCGATCCAAAGATGGATACGCTCCAATTGAAGTGTTTCAACAGATTGCCGGAGCTCATCAATATCTTTGCGGGCGGGAAGCCACTCTTCCTGTCGTTTTGGAGGCTCATTCAGATACAGCACCGTGTCAGGCTCCCGCAAAATCCGGTAAGACATGGCAAGCTGTGCTTGCCTGTATAGCTGCGGCAAATCCTTTAATCCTCCGATCTTACTGACGGAAACGACGGGCTTATCCGAGCTATCCAGGCTCAGCTGTTCAATCGTCTCACGAAGCAGGGCGTTAAACGCGTCCAAGGGGAGCGTTTCAGCCAAGTTGAAAACAGCATAAACCTTCCCCTGCGTATCGTGAAAAGCAAGTGTTTGAAGCTGGGCTGTGTATCCGGATGCACGAATTGACTGATTCAAGCATGCATCGGTGCGTGCCAGCTCTCTTGTGCTGAAGGCCGCTTCACCCATGCTGAATAAACCAACGGCAAAGGAAGGATGGACAAAGAAACATTCGAGCATATGCCACGACTCCAGCATGTCTGGAAGGTCATGCGTGTCAGTCACGAGAGAGGGAGGCTGCAGGAGGCGTTCATCTTTCTCAGCAGCGGCGTTCAGCAGCAAATTCAGTCTAGCAGCGAGCAAGGTTTGCTTATCCTGCTGGTTTCGCTCCAACGCGAGGGCTTGGCGGCTGTCCGCTTCGATGGCGGCGATGGCTGCCTGCACTTGGCCCGCCAGCTCTGCGGAGCTGGCGGGCTTCAGCAGATAGTCAAGCACGCCGTATTTAAAAGCTTCCCGAACATAGCTATAATCGTCATGCCCGCTCAGCATGATAAATTTCGTTAGCGGCAGCTGCTGGGAGAGCTGTCGAATCAGCTGAATGCCGTCCACTTCTGGCATGCGCATATCGGTGATAATAATATGCGGCTTTATCTCCTCGGCAGCTTTAAGCCCTTGCAGGCCTCCGTAGGCGACATTGATTTTTCCCACAACTGGTAAGCCAGCCCGTTCCAGCTTAGCTTTGACCCCATCACCTATCAATTCCTCGTCATCAATGATTAACACACTATACATGGCTGTCTTCCTCTCTGGCATTGTAAGGAATGGTTAGAATCGTTTCGGCATATTGGCCTGGCACACTGTCGAGTCGAATGGAATAGTCCTCTCCGTAATACAGCTTCAATCTTTCGTTGATATTGCCAAGACCAATGCTCTCCCTGAGAGGGCTGCTGCTTGGGGTATAGGCAGACGTACGAAACCGTTCATTTAGTTCAAGCAGCCGCCGGGGTGCTATGCCAGGGCCGTTGTCATGGATGGACAGCCGAATAGTGTTGTCCGGCTGCAGCGAGATGTCAAGCTCGATGCGCAGGGTTTCTTGCTGCGGGAAACCGTGCTTGATGCTGTTCTCAACGATGGGTTGCAGAATAAAGCGAATGATCTGAAAGGGAAGAAGCGTGTCAGGCACGCGAATGCCTAATTCGATATTGTCGCCATACTTGATCTTCTGCAAGTTCATATACTGTTCCAAGTAGCGGATTTCCGCTTCCAGTGTTGTAAAACGGAACTGATTGTCCATGTTGTACCGCATCATTTTCCCAAAATCGGCCATGGCATCCGAAACGTCAAATTGGCCGGCAAGCTCCATCTTGGCGCTGAACATATCCAGGGTGTTGTAGATGAAATGCGGGTTGATCTGGGACTGGAGCGCGATGAACTGGGCATCTTTGTGCATTGTTTCCTGGCGGATCCGATCTTTCATTAGCACGGTGATCTTATTTAACAGTAGGTTAAATTTCTCGGTGATCACCCCGAATTCATCCTGCCGATCGTTCGGAATGGGCTCGAAGCCAGATTCAATGGCATGTGCCATCTGCCCAATGCTCGTTTTCATTTTTCTTAAAGCGAACTTCAGCACTGAATAAAAAGCAAACAATAGTAAAACCATTGCCGTGAGGAAGGCGAGATTCGTCACCACCTGAAGAGAGCCGAACGATCTTGGCAGTGTAATCGTCATCAGCATGGATAAGTCGAGTCCCTTTAGCGGCTCCGAAATGAATAGCTGGTTATTGTGAATGACGTAGCTTCCAGATGGAGGAGGCTTGAGCGATGGAGCGCGATCAGTTGCACCTGATCCTTCAGGAAAACGAATGCGGCCTTGGGCATCCATGAGGACAATATGCCGGTTGCTTTCTGCTATTCGTGCGATAGGATCAAGCAGATCGCTTGGCCGCACATCGACAAGGCTAAAACCGAGATCACGGTCTTCCAGGGAGATTATTTTCTGCATATACCCGAACGTTTCTCCAAGCTCCTGGCTTTGGCGAATCACCCACAGGGACTTTTTCTCATCATGTTTGAAGGTATCATACCAAGGCTCCTGTATCGCTTTCGTTTCATGGTAAAAGGCCCCGAATCCTTCCGGAATCGTTTCGTTGCTCATATACACCGATATTTTCTCTGTATTGATTTTTTGGAACAGCATGGCGTAATTAATGAGCGGTACGGCATAGCTGAAATAGTCATCTAAGGAATTATTGGCTTGCGAGTAGGGGGCAGCCAGAAATTGCTGCAAGCGATAATTGTACGTGATGCTGTTGCTAACGCTTTCAATGAGTTCGATTTTGTTCTCAATCGTAGATTTCACTTGCTTCAAGGTCATTTGCGAATTCGCAATCAACTGATCTCTCATGTAGCGTTGCGTTTGGTCGTAGGTATACAAGCCCAGCACGATGAAAGGCAGCAGAATCAGCAGGACAAAGGCGAGAGTCACTTTACTTTTGAGGCTCATGGTGTTCAGATAGCGGCGCAATGGCAGACCTACTTTCCCGAGAGAAGTTGTTTTTTACCCTATTCGACAAGGTGTGTTAGAAACCTCCCTCGCTTCTTGCCCATCCAAAATGAAGGTATTAAAACAAAAATGAAGATATTTTTATAAGCGCTTACAGAACGTATAGTAGACGTATACCTCCGAAGTCGTTGGCAAGAGGCAAGCCGCAGTAAAGCGATTTCGGATCGAAAAAATGAAAACGTTATTTACGCAGATGCCAAGTTCAGTGAATAACGAGACAGGGGGCAAGAAGTGGAAAGAGCCGTAACGACAGATCGTCCCTTTCGCGCAGCAGGCAAAGCGGCTACTAGCCGCCATACAAGATGGAAAAGCCAGTTCGCCCTGCAAAGCATGGTATGGCCAGGGGTGCTGTTCCTGCTTATATTTTCCTACATTCCTATGTATGGAATTTTGATTGCGTTCAAGGATTATGATCTATTCTTAGGTGTGTCAGGTTCGCCTTGGGTTGGTTTGGCGCATTTTAGGGAATTCTTTACCGATGCTAATTTTATGAACGTGCTGCGCAATACGCTGGCCATGAATATCCTCGTTCTCATTTTTGGATTCCCGGCGCCAATCGTGTTCGCGCTGTTTCTGAACGAACTGACGACAGCGAAGTTCAAACGCTTTGTGCAAACGATTTCTTATTTGCCTCACTTCGTCTCTTGGGTCATCTTCGGCGGTTTAATTATGACCGTGCTGTCGCCCTCGAACGGGGTCATCAACATGATCTTGCTGCAGTTGCATCTCATCAATGAACCGCTCAATTTCATGGGCAAGCCGGAGTTATTCTGGTTCATCATGGTCGGGGCGGAGATGCTGAAGGGAATTGGTTGGGGAGCTATCATCTACATTGCGGCCATTGCCGGGGTCGATCAAGAGCTGTACGAAGCGGCCAAAATCGACGGTGCCGGCAGGTTTCAGCGCATGTGGTACATTACGGTGCCTAGCATCATGGGAACGATCGTCATTATGCTTATTTTCGCGGTTAGCTCGATTCTGAATACCGGTATTGAACAGATGCTGGTCATGCAGAATCCGCTGAACCTGAATGTCAGTGAAACGATTGACACTTACGTCTACAAGGTGGGGCTGCAGCAAATGCGATATTCCTACTCGACGGCAGTTGGACTTGCCAAATCACTGGTCGCGTTGATTCTGCTGATCGGCGCCAATCAAGTCACGCGTAAAATATCCGGCAACAGTCTGTTCTAACTTTACTCAGGAGGAGCTACTCATGAAAATCCGCTCAAGAGGAGATCAATGGTTTGATGCTTTCAACGTCTTCCTCATGCTGGCCGTCGTCGTCCTGACGCTTGCCCCCTTCTGGTTCGCGCTGGTCGGTTCATTAAATCAGGGAATCGATTATATGAGGGGAGGCGTCTACTTATGGCCACGCGAGTTTACACTCGCCAATTATATGTCGATTTTCTCAGATAACACGATTTACCATGCCTATTTCATCACGGTATCTCGCTCGCTTATAGGTACAATTCTTCACGTGGCATTTACTGCGCTGGTTGCTTATGGCATGTCGCGCAAAGCGTTGGCGGGGCGTAATGTGTATCTGATTATCATGCTGTTTACAATGTTTTTCTACGGAGGTTTGATCCCCACCTATTTGCTTTACAAAAAGCTCGGCTTGTTAAACAATTTCCTGGTTTACATTGTGCCGACGATGTTCAGTGTGTGGGATATGATTATTATCATGTCATTTTTCCGAACGATCCCGGAGTCGATTGTAGAATCCGCGAAGATCGATGGCGCTGGCGAATACCGCATTTTCCTGCAGCTCGTTCTTCCACTGACTAAGCCGGTTTTGGCTGCAATTGCGCTTTTCAACTGTGTGTATCATTGGAATGCCTATACGGATGCGCTGTTCTTTACAACCAAGGACTATCTTGAGCCTGTGCAGTTGTTTCTAAAGCGAATCGTGACCGATGCATCAGTCGCGCAGAAGTTCGGTGAGCAAGTAGCGGGGAGTATGCCGGAGGAAGCAAAGCAGATCAGCTCCGAAACCTTGAAGCTTGCTATGATGATGGCAACGACCGCTCCAATCTTAATTGTGTATCCGTTTCTCCAACGGTTTTTCGTCAAAGGCGTTTTAATTGGTTCTGTGAAAGGTTAGTCTGTGCAGCAAAAGCATGCAAGTGGGTTGCTTTTGCTGTACATTAACACTATATAGGCGTACATGAAGGGGAGGAAAACAAGTGCAAAATAGAAAGCGTTTTCACAAATCAGGAATTGTCTTAATGATGATTGGTTCGTTATTAGTAGGCTGCTCTTCCACAGGCGACAACCAAGGCAAGTCGTCTTCGGCGCCAACGTCGTCGGAAACGGCATCCGCTTCACCGAAAGCAGCAACAGAGGACAAGTCGCCGATCAAGATTACCTGGTTTGTCGATCAGGATTACTACAAGAAGAACTGGGATGCGGTCAACGATTTGCTGGATAAAATGATTACAGACGCTACCGGCATTTCAATCGATTTCACCTCAGGAAGCTCAGATAAGCTGAGCGCGATCATCGCAGCCGGGGACATTCCGGACGTAATTACGGTCGATAAAGGCTCACCGCAGCGCGGAGTACTCGAGAAGTCCGGCTTGGTTGCACAGATGGATACCCTGATCGCGAAGTATGATCCCTCCTTCAAAGTAGCGAAAACCATGCAGGATTGGTTCCGCAACCCGGACGGTCACTTCTATGGATACGCCAGCTATTTCTGGGCGAAGGAAACGTTCCAGCCCGGCGACTATATCGCCAGCAACCAAGGATTATATGCACGTCAAGACATTATGGAGCAACTTGGCATCAAGGCCGACGATTTTAAAACGAAAGATGGCTTGGTCGCAGCGCTTCGCAAGGTGAAGGATTCGGGCGTTAAATATAATGGTTTTGCACTGACGCCTGCTTATTTTGACAGCTGGGTTATTTCCAGCTTCTTCGGGGCGCCTCGTGAGGATGCCCAAGGCAATCTCATTGACCGCGAGCGTACGCCGGAATCTCTGGAAGCCTACAAGTACCTTAATCTTCTGTATCGTGAGGGCCTGATGCCGGAAGACAGCCAGACACTGAACAAGAATCAGGTTCAGGAGAAGGTTGCCAATGGTGCGGTATTCGCTTACACGAACAAGACTATTGACTGGAGCGCTCTGTATCAGAAGGACCCGAAAGCGACATATGTCCACGTCGGGCCTGTCGTAGGCAGCAAGGGGAATAAGCCATACGTTGACCCTGTCAATGTAACAGGCTGGACGCTGTCCATGGTTAGCTCCAAATCTAAATATCAAGATCGCATTATTAAATTATTCCATTATTTATCCACGGACGAGATGAGTCTGAATGTGAACTATGGTCCGAAAGGCGCAGCTTGGAACTTCGATGAGAATGGCAAAGTGAAGCTGACAGACGAGTTCAATAAGCTGAATGCCGAAGATGCGAACAAAGCCAAGCTGAAATATGGCAATGGCACACTGAATTGGCTGATCAACTGGGTGCCGATTGCGCGGACTTTGCCAACAACGAAGACGTTGGATAACACCTTGAAGAAACAAGCGACCGATTATTTTGCTCAATTTACGTACGATATGCTTCCTTTCGAATCGACGACTCCGTTAGGCGGAACGAAGGAAGCGGGAATTAATGCCAAAATTGAAGAAAGCCGTGTGAAGGCAAGAGCCAAAATGTTCCTTGCCAAGTCGGAAGCCGATGTAGAGAAGTTCTATAACGAGGAGATCGAACTGGAAAAAAATCTCGGTTATCAGGAACTGTATGCTTACCAGAACAATCAGTTTTTACAAGCCAAGAAAGCGCTCGGCATCCAGTTTGCTTGGCCGACCAATCAGAAGAAATAAGGACTAGCACTTAAATAGGTTTATACAATGGCATATGCAACGTTCGTGAGTGGATCGCTATCTTCACACGCTTGCATATGCCCTTTTTGTGTAAAGATAAAGCAATGAAAGGGGGGCGAATGGCGGATGGGCTCCGAAGGACGGGCGGAATTCGGCGAACCGCATGCGCCGCTTGAGGCTAACGGGGATGTGATGGGGAATTCGAAAATCCCAATTTAAATCACTTAGGGGTTGAAAGGAGGTGGTTTATGTCGCACAGAGCAGCGACTCTGCCGAGAAAACATGAATGGGTTTTGATAAAAGTGTACAGGAGGATTGAAAAATGAGAAAAGGAATGATTACTAAGGCTTCAGTAACGCTAGTTATGGCTTTACTCCTGCAAATAGTGGGGGCTGCAGGTATGGCGGGCCCTACCGCAAATGCAGCTCCCATAGTTGCTGACAGCACATGGAAAGCTATTGATACGACATTGGCGGTAGCACCTGGAAGTGCGCTGGACTTGTCCTACTTGAATCAAACACCAGCTGGAACGAAAGGCTTCGTAAAGATTGATGCGGATGGCGATTATTATTTTACGGATGAGCCCAATAAGAAAGTAAAGTTCTTCGGTACCAATCTTAACGGCAGCTATGGTACGGATCCAACCAAAGCCGAAATGGTTAATATCGCCGACCGGATTGCTGCTATGGGTTATAATGTGGTGCGATACCATTCCAATGATGATAATGTTGACTGGGCAATAGGACTTATGGTGAAACCTACTTCCACGACGGTTACATTAGATCCAGTCAAACTGGATAATTTTGAGTACTTCGTTTCTTTGCTGAAGGCACGAGGCATTTATATCGATGTCGACATTCTGGCTTATGCGGATTACTCTAGTGTACCAAGCTTAAGCAAATACGGCTCATTCGCTGCCAAATATATGGCAACGCTTTTTCCGGACGGTAAAGCGATTTGGCAATCATTTGCTCAGCAGTGGCTTACTCATGTTAATCCGTACACCGGACTTGCCTTGAAGGATGATCCTATATTGATGGGGCTGTCTCCCATGAATGAAACTATTCTTTATAATGCTAATTTTTCAAACGCAAGTGTAAAAGAATGGTTACTTGCAGACTTTAATACGTTTCTGGCTGGTAAAGCACGTCCGCCTATCACAACATTTCCAAATATATTTTGGAGTGCATCACCTGCGAGTATTCGTGATGATCTTGCCGAATACTTCACAGAAAAAACGTTATCTTCCCATAATGAAATGAAAAATTACCTTAAAGATGTAATTGGAGTAAAGGTACCCATTGGAGGAATTAACTACATTAATGATTCTTTGGCCAACTACTGGCGAACACACACAGATGTTCATGAAACACACTTATATAATGGGCTTGTAGATGGAAGGGGAGCAACATTCTCTTTTACCCCGGCGTCACATCCTCGTTACAGTATGGTATTTGCTCCAGAATCAGCAGCTAATTATGTGCCGCAATCTGGAGGGACTATATTTAAAAATTATATTCCTGGTCTTGCCCTTGGGCAGCTGTACCAGAAGCCTTTTGCATTAACTGAATATAATCAGGAGTTTCCGACGAAAGGCAGAGACGACCTTGGATTGATGGTGGCCGCGACCGGCGCCTTCAATGGCTGGGATATGCTAAACAGGTTTCAATATGTTTCCCGTGTAAAAGAGGCTACTCAACAAAGTGCAACTTTGGGTGGTTTTACTTCATTTGATACCCTAACAGATACCTTGGTAACGATGTCCGAATATCAAAGCACCCTTCTTTTCCGTAAAGGTCACATCACTGCAAGCGAACCTAAATTTGTCATTGTCAGGGACCAGACATCGGTTAAGACGCATGCGGCATCAACGGAGAATGAAGATTTAGAGATTAATCGAATGTATATACCGCATCTGTTCAAGATGGTTACCGTGTACGCAGATAAGCCTGGTGAACCCTATGCCATCTATAAAATCACACCTGAGCTTACACCTGAGCAAATCGCAAGCGGCAATTTACCTGCCCAGAATAAGATATCCATTACGAACAGCATGACTTTAAAGCAGGTTGCGGAGACGTTTATTAATGCTATTGATGATGTCAATCTGAAAAACAACATGCTCTCTAATCTGAATCAAAATAAGCTGGTTTCGGACACGGGTGAGCTTATATTTGATCTTAATTTAAATACTTATCTGATCAATACCCCTTACGCAATTGGAGCTGTAGGCACGTTGAATAACAACTTATTCGAGCTTGGTCCTGTATCCATAAAGGCAAGTGTGGATAAAGGAACCGTATCCGCAGCAACGCTTGATGATAAATCGCTAGACAAAAGCGAGAGAATGCTGGTCATCTATACAACCGATGCAGCGGCGACAGGGGAAGATACGATTCAAGATCTGACGGATGCCAACAAACGGACCTATGTAAGAGGGAAATTGCCGACACTTGCCAAACACGAGACAATGGAATTCCATCTGAAGACGACACTCATCCCAGCAGCGTACAAAGCTTACAAGCTGGCGACAAACGGTGTACGGCTGCAGGAAATTCCCGTTATCGCCACAGGAAAAGACGTATTCGTCCAGCTTGATACGGATAAAGGCTTCGCCTTTGAACTGGTTTACGATCCATTGTACACGAATGATTTTGAGTCAGGTGCGGCGGATTGGACCTCCGTTAAAGGGAACTTTGCGCTTCAAACAGAGAGTAGTGGCAATCATGTGTATCAGTCGACGAAGTCATCGACAGCTGTGGTCGCGCAGACTGTGGGTACAGACTATTTCGTAGAGTCAGATGTGAGGATTGTCAGTCATAAAGATACGGTAGGACTCCTCGCCCGGTATGTGAATCCAGACCAGTATTATAGCTTTACCTATGATGCGCTATTCGGAAAGGCAGTCATTGAGAAACGCAGCAATGGTACATCCGTTGTGCTTCAAACAGCGACCGGTGTGACATTACCGTTGGATGTTATGAACAAGCTTAGGTTTGAAGTGGTAGGCAGTAACCTATATGGCTATATCAATGGTCAATTGGTGGTCACAGCAACAGACAACTCGATTGCAAGCGGCTCCGCTGGGATCCTAACGAAGGATCTTGAACTGCCGGCAGGCTTCCCGTGGGGGACAGCAACACAACAATGGATAGCTGCACTAGGAAACGCGGTGAAAAGTGAAATTAATGCAACCCCTGGCTCTAATGGGGCATTCCTAATTGAATTAACCGAATTCCTGAAGCGGGTTAAAGGCCCAGTCTCCTATGATAATTTCATCATCGCGTATCGAGATATGACGGCGCCTTCCGCACCATCGAATGTGACAGCAACGGCGCTATCTTCTTATGAAATGTCATTGTCTTGGACCCCGTCTACGGATAATGACAGTGTGGCTGGCTACATCGTCTATCGGGATGGGCAAGAAATTGCGACCTTAAATGGCGCAACCACGAGCTATAAGGACACGGGCTTGAGCCTGGCCACGACTTACCATTACACGGTTCAGGCCGTTGACCCTGCGAATAATCGTTCTGCAGTAAGTGTTGAAGCTGTGGCTGTAACGAAGAGCACACTGCTCGAGGATAATTTCGAGTCGGGGAGTGCAAGCATGTGGTCCGTTGTATGGGGAACTTTTGGCGTGGTGAATGACGGAGGCACGAAGGCTTACTTGTCCGATAATGCGGGTAAAGGGGCTACAAGGTCCGTAGCTGGACTCTCCTCGTGGACCAACTACCGTTTAGAAGCGAAGGGGAAAATGGATAAGCCGAGCGGCCGAATCGGGCTGGTGGCTAGATTCGTTGATAATAACAACTATTACAGCATGACTTATGAGAATTATACGCAAAAAGTATACATCAGTAAGCTGGTGAACGGTACGACTGTCGACTTAGCGATTTCCAATCCGATAACACCGCTTACCGCTGGAGCGTACCATTCGTTTGGCTTCACGGTATCAGGCAATATCCTGCAAGCGTATGTGGATGGGCAGCTGGTGGCTATGACTACGGACAGCTCCTTCTCAGCTGGGAAGGCCGGCGTATATACGCACCTGTTGAAAGCGTATTTTGACGATATTGTTGTGAATCCCCTGCCGAACCCCGACGTCACAGCGCCTACTGCGCCAACCGGCTTGACGGCTAATGCGCTCTCGTCTGCGGAAGTTGCGCTGTCTTGGGCGCAAGCCTCCGATGATACCGGGGTAACCGGCTACACCATTTATCGGGATGGGCAATCTGTGGGCACGGTGACGGGCGCGGTGTATACATTCAAAGACACAGGCTTGAATGTGGCGACGACTTATCACTACACCGTCAAAGCGAAAGACGCGGCGAACAACATCTCCGAAGAAAGCAGTGAAGCCATCGTCACGACGAAAAGCACACTGCTGGAAGATAATTTTGAGTCCGGCAGCGCCAGCGGTTGGTCGGTGGTTTCCGGATGGGGAACGTTCTCCGTTGTATCCGACGTGTATGGGTCCAAAGCTTACCTGTCTAACAATGCGGATAAAGGCGGGGTGAAATCCGTAGCAGGATCCACATCCTGGACCAACTACAGCGTAGAAGCCAAGGGAAAAATGGAGACGGCCAGCGGCAGAATAGGACTGGTGGCGAGGTTTGTTGACTATAACAACTATTACAGTATGTCCTATGATAACTACACCAAGAAAGTATACATCACAAAGCTGCAAAACGGTGTTCAAACCGATCTTGCCATTTCAGCAGCCATCCCGCCTCTTGCCGCAGGAACCTATCATACGCTGCGATTTACGGTGAATGGGAATACGCTGCAGGCATATGTAAATGGTCAGCTTATTCTTACAGCAACAGCCAGCACGTTCTCAGCGGGGAAAATCGGGGTATACACACACCTGTCGAAAGTTTATTTTGACGATGTTGTGGTGAATGCTGCTCCGTAAATAGGAGGTCGCACAAGTAGATGTCTCTACTCGTGCGACCCCAAATACAGAATAACGTCGGAGGGGTACAAGTGAAGAAAGTTAAAGTAGGCATTATTGGCTGCGGAAATATCAGTTCCGTTTATTTTGAGGCAGGGAGCAAATTTGACATCCTGGAGATCGTGGCTTGCGCCGATCTGGATTTGGCACGGGCGCAAGACAAAGCAGAGGAGTTCCAAATTCCGAAAGCATGCTCTGTAGAGGAACTGCTGGCAGACCCTGAAATTGAGATCGTCGTGAATCTTACGATACCAAGTGCGCATGCGGAGATTCATATGCGGGCGTTGGAAGCGGGGAAGCACACCTACGGGGAAAAGCCGCTGGCTATTGAACTGGAAGACGCCCAGCGAATTCTCGCCTTCGCGAAGTCCAAAGGCCTTCTGGTAGGTTCTGCCCCGGATACCTTCCTGGGGGGAGGGATTCAAACCTGCCGCAAGCTGATCGATGATGGTTGGATCGGCAAGCCAATCGCCGCGAGCGCCTGTATGATGTCCCGTGGACCTGAAAGCTTCCATCCTAACCCGGATTTCTTGTATCAGAAGGGAGCGGGTCCGATGTTTGATATTGGGCCGTACTACCTTGCGGCTTTTGTGAACTTAATCGGACCCGTCCGCCGAATTGCAGGTGCTGCACAGACTACGTTCCACGAAAGAATGGTGACCTGCGAACCGAATTACGGCAGGAAATTCCCTGTTGAGACGCCAACACACATTAGCGGTACGTTAGAGTTTGAGAATGGTGCGATTGGAACGATGACCACCAGCTTTGATGTCTGGGGAACGCGTTCGCCGAATATCGAAATTCACGGAACGGAAGGCTCGTTAATCGTGCCGGATCCGAATCAGTTCGGCGGTACGGTTTATTTGAAAAGACGCGATTATGCGGAGTTTAAAGAGGTTCCTCTTACTCATGGCTTTACGTCCAATAGTCGTGGTCTCGGTTTGATGGATATGGCCTACGCTATTAGGAATGGTACGGAGCATCGGGCGGACGGCGAATTTGCCTATCATGTCTTAGAACTCATGCACGGATTTTTCATCTCATCGGAGGAAGGCAAGTACTACGAGACCAAGAGTACGTGTAAAAAGCCGGAGCCTTTCCCGCTCGACATGCAGAAAAACGGGTTTTAAAGCAGTGTGATCTTCTACTTCGCTTCCAATATGAAGGAGTGGTTATGATGAAAAGAGTTTCATTTGTGTTTTCAGTGGTTTTGGCCATGGCCTTTTTACTGATTGCATCTGGAATCATCCATCAGACAGAAGTTAATGCGGCTGCAACCACCTTTTATGTATCCACCACAGGAAATAATAATAATCCCGGAACACTGAGTCAGCCCTTTGCTACGATTCAAAAAGGGGTCAACGCGGCTGGCGCTGCCGGCCCCGGTTCTACCGTCATTGTGAGAGGTGGAACATATAATGTTACCGCACCGATCAATATCTCGACTTCAGGGGCAAGCGGCAGTCCGATCACGATTAAAGCGTACAGGGATGAGATTCCTATTATCTCCGGTCAGAACACCTATCCCAGCAACGCGCCACAAGACAATACGTATACGGGACCGACGGTCACCAACGACGGCGTGACCTATTTAAGCGGACAGCATTTCACACTATCCTGGAATTCTTTGATGATGATCACGGCCAATTATATTACCATTGACGGACTCGAAATCGCCTATTCCTATGGCGGGGGCATTCATGCAGGCAGCTCGGGCACAACCAGATATCATCACATTATCATTCAAAATTGCAATATTCATGAGAACCGTGATGAGGCTGTGCAGCTAGAGAATGTTGATTATTTTACCTTAGACGGCAATACAGTGTGGGAAAATGCGAATTTTGCGCGCTTCAGTCGATTATCCAGTGAATTGAACTGGCCGTTGATTATCATGATCAGGAACAGCGCGTATGGCACGATCAAAAACAGCACCATCTACCACAACTGGGGTGAGGGCGTTGGATTCTGGTATGACAGTCATGATGTCGTGTTGGAGGATAGCTCCATCTATGATAACTATGCGCTGGAAGTTTACATCGACAAGGCGCACGACGTCACCATACAGAGGAACATGATCTACAACACGGGGAATCCGATTTATTTCAGGGGCAGCAGTCCCAGCATGGGGATTGCCATCGCAGATGAGGATTTTCAAAATCATGTGCCCGGGTATAGCAGGAAAATTATCAATAATTTTCTGAAAGGCAACAGTAAAAATTTCGAGTATTGGAATTCTGGAATTACAGGCACTCGCTTGAATAATGAACTCATAGCCGGCAATACCTTTCTTGATTCGACGAATACGAATATCTCCATTGTCGGCGGTGCGAACCATACCAATACGCGAATTGAAAATAACATTTTCAAATCGAGCCAGGGAACACTGCAGAATGTCGATCAGAATTCGCAATTGCTTTTCTCCAATAACTGCTGGAGCGGCGTCGTTACGGGAGTTGCCTCGAATGTGAATGATGTTATCGGAGATCCGATGCTTGCAGGCGGAACGTTCGGTCGGGACTATTTTAAGCTGAGGAACAGTTCGCCTTGTATAGGTAAGGGCAAGAATAATTTAGCGGACGTGTCGGATGATTTTTTTAAGACCCTGAGGAGCAATCCGCCAAGCATGGGCGGACATGAGTACCAGGAGCCTGTGCCAACGGTCATCATCGTCGATAACAGCGATCCGACAGGCGTCACGCAGATGGGGGCAGCGACATGGGCGGTCAGTTCTTACAGCGGCCAAAGGTATGGTGCGGACTATCTGCATGACGGCGATACTGGGAAGGGTTCGAAGAGCGTCAAGTATGCACCTAACCTCTTAACTGCAGGTTCTTATGATGTGTACCTATGGTGGAACGCGGATACGAATCGAGCAAGTAATGTACCGGTCACGGTCAACCATGCGTGGGGGGCAACCCAAACTACGGTCAACCAGCAGGCGGGTGGAGGCATTTGGAATTGGATTGGAAGTTATCCCTTCTCTGCAGGGACGTCGGGTAGTGTGATTATCGGCAATACGGGGACAACCGGATATGTAGTTGCGGATGCGGTAAAATTTGTTCCAAGGGAATAAATGATAGATAGGCTGCCAGCTGTCATCGAGGATGACGATACTTCTTGGACGGTTCCCTTTGGAGTCGTACCTGGGATGATAAGCCGTTGACTCGGGGGTTGTTAAACTACGACGGGGAACGTTAGCAACAAGTCGACTGATTATATTTAATTAGTCAAAAGTACTTCAAAACTAATTTGTAAATGAGACAATTCTGCCAAAAATCCACTTCAAAACTTTATTTGTCATTTTGTTTTCATCAACAAAGCCAGCAAACCCTTGAGTTTGCTGGCTTTCTGCACTTCAAAACTAATTACTTATCGCTTGAAAAGTGGTAAAATATAGGATGTTGATAGGGTAAGTGTTCAATTATTCATGTTTATCTGGGGGGGCCAAAAAATGATTCAATCAATTGTTCATATTGCTCTTGTGGTAAAAGATTATGATGAAGCAATAGAATTTTATACAAAAAAGCTGAACTTCACTTTAATTGAAGATACATATCAACCAGATCAAGATAAACGATGGGTAGTAGTATCACCGCCAGGATCTGCGGGCACCACATTACTTCTGGCAAAAGCATCCAAACCTGAGCAAGAAGGGTTTATTGGAAATCAGACAGGAGGAAGAGTTTTTCTATTTTTAAACACAGATGATTTCTGGAGAGATTATAATGCAATGTTATCAAAGGGGATTGAATTCGTTAGAGAACCAAAAGAACAGGAATATGGGACAGTTGCTGTATTTAAAGACCTATATGGAAACTTGTGGGATCTGTTGGAGTTAAATGAAAATCACCCGATTTCCAAGAGAATGAGATAGTTCCGCAATTCATTGCGCAAACGGAAAACGAGGAATGCATGATTCGAACAAAGGTAACGATAGGATTGCTAGTAGATGTGTTTCAAGTATTTTGGATAATTATAACTCTGCGCTTGAAGGAGTTCTACTAGACTATATGTAATATTTATAGAAAAGGTGGATACAAGGATGTCAATATTTATTACAGGCGGTACAGGGTATATTGGAAGCAAAACGGTTGATGTCGCTCTCCAGCAAGGCTATCAAGTTACTGTGTTGACAAGAGACGCGGAGAAAGCGAAAGAACTACAACGTAAAGGCGCCAAAGCCTTGGTCGGCGACCTGATGGTAGATGGTGGCTGGCAAAAGGAGTTGAGAAACGCTGAGAATGTAATTCACTTAGCTGCACCGCCTACTTGGGGGAAAAAGGTTACAACGAAGGTTGCACAAGACTATCAAAAAGGGCATTACGACATGACCGTTCGACTGCTGGACAATGTCAACGTGGAACGGCTGAAAAAGCTGATTTATATTGCGGGCACTAGTTACTTTGGTGATGCTGGTGACGGGGAGCCGGCAATCGAAACGTTTCGTTCTCAGCCTAAAGGCTGGGGGCCTTATATCTCGCCTTCTATCGATATCCTACCGCAGTATAGCAACAAAGGAGTTCCGATTATTTCAGCTTTTCCCGGACAAGTGTACGGAGCCGATTCCTGGTTCCCGCAGCTGTTTCTGGAGCCGCTTGCGAAGAGTAAGCCGGTTATTGGCCTGAAGGGTCATAATCCAATATTTTCTCCGATCCATGTACAAGATTGCGCTAGAGCCTTTCTTTTCTTGTTGGAAGCAGGGCAAGCGGGGGAAAGCTATATTCTCGTTGACGACAAGCCGATCAGGAGCGGAGATATTACCACACTATCCGCGAAAGCGCTTAAGCTGCCGGAGAAGAAGCGATATGTTCCTACCTGGTTGTGTCGGTTGCTTCTTGGGCCAGTATTAACCGAATATGCTACATCCCATACTAATTTCTCAAATGAGAAATTGAAGAAGACCGGGTTTACATATCTATATCCGACGATTCAATCTGGAATTGCGGATGTAGTAGCTGAATGGAATAATCGTGCAAAATCGTGACCTCGCACTTATTTTTTAAAATGTTACGCTAACGGAGACGATAACGGAATAAATACACGGAGGCAGCCGGCCACTACGATCGGCTGCTTTTGTTCTCGATTTGGCAGTATACCCTAATTACAAATGTAGAATCACTTTTTATCAGGAAAACAGAGTTATCCAAAATGAAGTAGTCGGGAGTAGTTCGCCGCGACGGCAACAGAACTCTATCTATTTAAGTTGCTCACTTACTTTATTTTCTAAATAATTACGGTTCTGTTAAATATGTTGGCACATAAGAGCAAGTAAAATAAAAATCCATATGCAATCGTTTGTTGAAAGGGAGCCGCCTTATACCCGGTTGTAAAAACTACTTCAAAACGTATTTGTCACTAAACATATCTTACACCACATGCCCTGTTAGACATGACGCGCGCAGGAGTTTGGCGAGATGGTTTGGGATACATGGTTCCGTCATTCCCAACTCTCACTGATTATAATTATCTGTCTAAAATCTGAGATTTAACTTGATAATCTTTTGAAAAAGACATTTGATATATTTTATTTCCACAATCAAAATGGTAGACATTTTCATTTTCGAAATCAGTAGATTCAGTGTTTTTCAATAAATTTTGGTTATCCAGCGTATAAACCCGTTCGAATAGTCCACGTAAGGATGCATCCATTCCATGATTCATATTTTTGAAAACCACCCCATCTAAATCACTCTCAGTGACTTTTTTGAAATAAATTGGGTTATACTTTTCAAGTATTTTTACTACTTCTTCTTTATCTTTTGTAGGACAAATCTGGTCATTATCGCCATGAAAAATAAAATAGGCAGTATCAGAAGCTACTCTGTGCTTTTCTTCTAATAAACTTCTTATGGATCGGCAACTATCAGAGAAGTAGCAGGGATCGTTCTCATTGACGAGTGTCCATGGCTCTTCTGAAACCCCACTAATTATAACATTTCCATCATTGTATATCTGAGATCCTGTATTAAAATCTTTGGTACAGACATTATGCAAACTTGCTCTGGAATATCCGGAGTTGTCTATTATGACCGAGAATGTTTGTGGTGCAAATTTACCAAGTAATAGAGCTATATATCCGCCATATGATGACCCGTATGCAATGATTTTCTTTTTATTTATAGGGTATTTTTTTAGAATATCCCCTAGCACAACCAAACAGTCTAGCGCAGGCAAAAACCCGAAAGATTGATATTCTCCTTTTTGATGGTAAACAGTTTGCATGTAAGGTCTAGATTCAGTAAGAAATCTTATTCCCTTCATCTTCAAATGAGATGCGAGGATTGTAAAAGAATCTTCCTTTATTGAGCCATTCTCATTAAGAAATTCGGTATATGGAATAGCGTACTTAGCCTGTAATAAATCTAAGAATTGATAGTCAAAACTAACTGAATTAAACGATCTATCCATTCCAAAATAAATTACACTAGCTACTATACAGTTATATTTTTCTGCCAAAAAAGGTCTTAATTTCTCTGCTTGATAGACCGAGTCTGGGGAGTCACCAAATGGTGTAATGACAAAAATTAAACCTGTATCTGAGTTAATTCCGCCTTTTGGGAATGTTAAAACATATTCTAAGATACTTCTTTTGTAACCCAGTTCAATGTCGGGATGTGGTCTTGTAAAAAATCGATTATTCAGCATTAAGCTATCAGCTCTCCTATTTACCTTAGATTCATTTGTCATATCCATATTTTAACACAACCTATTTAAAATATCTGCTCGTTTAGCTCAACGCCGAACAGGACATATGTATAGAATCTCCTATTTTGTAAACATGTCTAAGTCTCTTTTTCAGTGACTTGCCTATCTATTTCGAGAAATTTAAAGGAAATCGAAGAACGGCCCAGCTCAAGGAAAGAGGTGTGCATGGCCACGACATTGTCATTCCGTTCCGCGATGAGCCCCATCCGCATGCGGCTATCCCAGTAGACGCTGAAATGGAAAGACGACTGTCATTCGCGCTTGAATCTGGACAGCGGGATAAGGCTGCCAAAGTCATTGATGAGTGGATCATACAGGGGATTGATCAGGCGAAAACGCGTGACGAGGTGCACGAGAATGTGATGTTTCTAAGCGCTTTGCTTCTGCGTACGATACAGGCGCAAGGTTGGCCGCTCAAGGAAGTGCTTGGGGAGCAGTTTGCTTATTTCCAAAACCTGCCTACACTCTTGTCGAAGGAACAGATTGTCAAATGGCTTCATGAGACGGTTGAGGGCATCACCTGGTACGTAAACGAGCGCAAAAGTACGAGTCGGCATGCGTTGGTTGCGACGATGATCGAGTTTGTCGAGGCGGGCATTAACGAGGATATCGGTCTTCACGAGGCTGCAGGCAAGCTATACATTAATCCTTCGTATTTATCTAGGCTGTTTAAGCAGCATATGGGCCAGACGTTCACTGCCTACATCGTCGAGCGCAAAATGAAGCTCGCTTTACAGTGCTTGCAGGATGGGATGAAGGTATCGGATACGGCAAGCCTGCTCGGCTACCGCGATTTCAGTTATTTCACCCGTGTGTTCCGCAAACATTTCGGTATGACACCTGCCGATGTGAAGAGCGCCAAGGGAATTCAGTCCGCCGACAAGCTGGATCATACCAATGTACATAACTAACAGGTTGTAACCGAATAGGAGGCTCTGAAAAGCTAGCAAACACTTGTGTTTGCTGGCTTTTTGCACGTCTTGACGCTACTCCCATGATAAATCATCACGGATTTTTTGTATGAATTTGTTCTATTAAATACAATGTTTTGTTAATTGTTGACGAAATACTGAGGGGCTATAGTAGGTGTATAAGCAGAACGCTATAATTTCTTCAACAAATATCTTTGAATGGAGAGGAAGCATTGAAGAAGACATCAGAAAAATATCAAGTCGTCGTGGCTGGTGGAGGACTTGCTGGCTTTTGTGCAGCTGTTGCTGCTGCTCGTCATGGTGCGCAAACATGTTTGATTCAGGATAGACCTGTTTTTGGAGGTAATAGCTCATCTGAAGTACGCGTTACCCCTCATGGTGCAGCTAATTTTCATGCGTACGCTAGAGAAACAGGCATTCTTTCTGAGTTGCTAATAGAGGAAAGAGCACGAAATCACGAAGAGATTTTCGAGAACGGATGGACGAATAGCGTTTGGGATTTAACTATGTATGATATGGCCATGAAAACGCCTAACTTGTCATTTCACTTAAACACTTCTGTTCAAGCTGTTGTCAAAGATGGTGACCAAAAGATTAAATCATTACTTGTTCGTGTCGCTAATGCTGAAACAGAAATTGAAGTTTCAGGTGATATTTTTATAGATTGCACGGGTGACGGCGTTGTGGCGGATTGGGCTGGCTGTGAATGGCGAATGGGTTCCGAGGGTCGCGATGAGTTTGGTGAACCGCATGCTCCCGAAACAGCAAGTGGAGATACGATGGGGAACTCGATTCATTTTAAAACGGTGAATATGGGGCGTCCCGTACCTTTCGAAGCGCCAGATTGGGCAGTAAAGCATGAAGATCCAAGCTTTTTCTATGATCAAGGCAGACATACGTATGATATCCGAGGTGGATACTGGTGGATTGAGATCGGGGTACCTTGGCATACAATTTATGATTCCGAGGATATTCGTCACGAATTAACCCGCCATACCTTGGGAATTTGGGATTGGATCAAAAATAAGGATCCGAAAACGAAGGAATTAGCAGCCAATTATGCCCTCGACTGGGTGGGTCAAGTACCAGGTAAACGTGAAAGCCGCCGTATTATGGGCGAATATTTCATGACGGAGCACGATCCGATAAATAGAACCGTGTTTGAAGACGAAATTGCCTATGGCGGTTGGTTTCTTGATCTGCACACACCAGGTGGATTGCTGGCGCCAACAAGTGAACCAGCCAGTGCTGAAGGCTATAGCGAGACAAGTGACTATGCAATTAAAAGCTACTGCGGACCATATGGCATTCCGCTGCGCATTTTACTCGCGAAAGACGTGGATAATCTAATGATGGCAGGTCGTAACGTGAGCGTTACCCATGCAGCATTAGGTACGGTACGCGTCATGGCGACAACGGCACTTATGGGTCAAGCTGCAGGTACTTCCGCTGCAATTGCTTTAAAGAACGGACTTTCAATTAAGGAAGTGCCGACAAAAGCGATAAAAGAAGTTCAGCAGAACTTGCTGCGCGACGGTTGTTTTCTACCGAATGTTGTCAACGAACACCAAGGAGATATTGCGCGTCAAGCAGTTATCACTGCGAGCAGCGAAATGCTGCTGAAAGGTGCAGGTCCAGAAACACTAGATCGATTGCCAGGACTGTTGGAATGGAACGAACCCGAAACAGACCCCAAAGAGCCTTTAAGAAATCGGCGTGGGCAATGGATAGCCATTGCATCTCCGGAAATCGAATCGTTGTCTGTTTGCTTGACGAATCATTCGGATGAGCCTCAACAAATACGTGCAGCGCTAGTGAACGTCGATCATATCTGGGATTATCGGATGGAACCTGAGAATGGATTCATTAGCTCTGCCTTACTTACTGTACCGCCAGGTGGACGCCAGTGGGTGAAGTGGAAAGCAGACCTGGGTCCGCAAGACGGATTAAAAGCTCAAAGCTATGTCAGATTGGAGTTGGACGCCCATCCTCATATTACTTGGCATGAAGCTGGCTCCATTATTACTGGCCACGTATCTGCTTTTGAAATGGGCAAAGGACGGATGCGTAGGGTTGATCGTGGTGTAACGATGAGTTATCTCATATCACCTGCCCAATCTGTGTACGGTGCATCGAACGTAATTAGTGGTGTGACACGACCGTATCAATACACGAACTTATGGAAATCGGATCCTGCACTGCCGCTATCTCAATGGGTTCAACTTGCTTGGGAGAAATCACAAATCATTAGAACTGTTGAAATTACGTTCCCAGGTCATTTGATTCGGGAATATCATGCTTACGGTCCATTCTACCGTGATCCGCAATGCGCCAAAGATTACCGAGTACAAGCCTATGTCGGTGACGAGTGGCGGGATGTAATCAGCGCGAAAGGCAATTATCAACGGCATGTTCGCCATCAGCTTGATGAAAGTGTTCTTACCTCCAAACTGCGAGTTGTAATTGATGCGACCAATGGGGATCCTTCAGCTGCGATTTATGAAGTAAGATGTTACGCGTGATGCGGCTAGGCAAGTTACTAAAAGTATCGTTTCAGAAAAAATAAGTGTCCAGTTGCGACAGCATCAGGCGAAGCTTTTTGTAATCGAAATTTCGAAGAGTTGAGTCGCATGTTTCTTTAGACATATGTTAGCTTATTACTGGTGGAAAAATCGGACGGCAGAACGATCAAGGCCGTAACGCCGCGTATCCCCTGCATTGCGGAGACAGAACATCGCATTGCAGGGGATATTTTCATTAACTGTATGGGGGATACCATGGCCGCTGACATGACCGGTTGCGAGTGCTGCTGGGGCAGCGAAGGCTTCGATGAATTCCAGGAGCCGCATGCCATTGAGGACATTCGTTACGTCAATCAGCTTTCGTAAAGTATGATTTTATTCTATTAAGTGCACCCTTTTGTTCATTGTTGCCTTCCTTAGCACTGGGTATAGTGGAGGTAGACTTACAAAGCAATTTATTAATTTGGAGGGGGGGATCTCGGGTATGGTTAATATCAAAGTGAAACAGCGAAAGTAATTTGATTAATTGTTTTCTTTTTACTTTCAATTTAGAAAGCGCTTACTAAAATCGAAGTTTTAGTGAGATTCGTTAATGCAGTGCAGTTATTAAATGCGTTGCTGCTCACATGAAACGAGTATGATGCAAATGAAAGGAGAGTATACATCCGATGAAGCCCCCTTCTGCTCATTTTCGCCAATTGTTCCTCTTGCTTTGTATATGCGGAATTTTTATGGTTACGGGGTGCGGCGTCCATACGACTCCCGCAAATGGCAATCCAACTGTCCCCATTGCAACAGTGAACGGGGCTCCTCTCCAAATCGGCGAATTCCGTTTGTTTGCACAAAAATTGCGTTCCGGCGTCATTCAGACCTTTGTGGAGAAATACAGAGCGCAGTATGGCAAAGATTTTTGGAACACAAGCTACGGAGAAGGAGGGACTCCACAGGAGTATTTGAAGCAAACGGCATTAAAGGAAGCGATAGTGGCGAAGATTATTCAGTTATTGGCCAGAGAAAATGATTTGGTTGATAAAATTGATTATTCCGATTTTGCTGTTCAGTTTCAAAAGGAAAATATGCGCAGAGAGGAAGCGATCAAAAACAAAGAACCTATTTATGGACCGGTTCAATACGAAGAAGCCGCTTATTACGAGTACTGGATGTCAAATTTAAAGCTGCAAACCATTCAGAAGCTGGCTTCCGATTCCTCCTGGAATCCAAACGATGAGGAGATTCAAGCCTACTATGAAGCAAACGTTGCTACCATGTTTCATCAGCCCGACATGTACAGCTTTAACAAAATCACGCTCCCTCTCGATGATCGGCAAGAAGCGTACAAGAAAGCACAGAATGCCAAGGAGGTGATCAGTAAAGGGAAAGCGTTTGAACTGGTGGCACAAGCCTACAATGACTCCGGAGAAGTAGAGAAAGGAATGTTTAATCCCCGCAAGATTATGGAACCTGGAATCGATGACGAAGGCTTTTTAAAGCTTCTACAGGGTTTAAGAGAAGGTGAAGTTAGCGATATTTGGGAGGAACGTGATTCTTTGCAAATTATTCAACTGGCGGAACGAATCCATGGAGGGGATAAACCGCTGGAAGAAGTACGGGATGTCGTAAAATCTGCCATCATCGAACAAAAATTGAATCAATGGGTTAGTGACCAAGCGAAGGCGGCCAAGGTAGAATTGACCTCATCGTATCGTCAGTTCACTCTAGATTGAGAAAGAGTATAAGGGACATATCAAGGGAAAAGCAAGGAAATTGTTCAAGGGAAGACAATTGAAAGCGATTACAAATAAGGTTTTCGAAAAAAGCTTGTACGATTATTTTAAAACAAGGAGAGGAATTTCAATGTTGAGACTTATACGGAAAAGCTATCTGGCTCTGATTTTCTGCATGCTGTTTGTTGCTATTCTTGGTGGGAATTTCCAGATGGCTCATGCGGCAGGTAACTCTTACTACGTGGACGCAGTCAACGGCTCGGACAGCAACGACGGTCTGAGCAACGCAACCGCTTGGCAAAGCTTGAGTAAAGTCAACAGTAAGGTGTTTATGCCGGGCGATCGGATTTTATTGAAAGCGGGAGGCGTATGGACAGGCCAATTGTACCCCAAAGGGTCAGGGACTGCTGGCAATCCCATTACGATCGATCAGTACGGTACTGGAAGCAAACCGCTCATTCAAGGGGGCGGTCTGATCGGCGGCGCGGTATATTTGAATAACCAGGAGTATATGGTCATTCAGAATCTGGAGGTCACGAACAAAAGCGACACAATGGTTGACGGCATTGCCGGTATTTTGGTAGAGGCTACCGACTTCGGCACGTTGAACTCCATCAAAATCTTGAACAACTATGTGCATGAGGTGCGTGGCGGGCACGACGGGCAAAATAAATATTTGGGAGGCATCGCCGTTCGCGCGATGGGCACTTTGGTATCGACCAGATTCAACGATGTGCTGATCGAAGGCAACCGGGTGGAGGACGTTTCCCGCTCGGGTATTGTTACGCATTCGCTATGGCGCATCCGTCCCGGCGCCAGCACCGGCTCTGGCGCCTACTCTGCCTGGACGAACGTTGTTGTCAGAAACAATTCGGTTAAGTTAACGTTCGGAGACGGTATTTTGGTTACTACCGCCGTGAATGCTTTAATCGAATACAATGTAAACAGTTATGCCAATTCCAATAATTTGGGTCTGTTCAACGCCGGAATCTGGGCTTGGAACGCCGACGGTACCATTATTCAATATAACGAAGCTTTTGCGACGCAAATACGAATGACGGGCAAGGTTTCGATATCGACTATGCTCAGGACGGCACCATTATCCAATACAACTATAGCCATGATAATGAAGGCGGCTTTGTTCTGATATGCTCCGATGGAGCAGTTGGCAAAACCACTACCAACGGCATAGTCCGGTACAACATCAGCCAGAACGATCTGGAGCGTGTCTTTCACGTATCCGGACCCTTGTTGAATACAAAAGTTTATAATAATACGATCTACTTAAGACCCGGGTTAAGTACAACAATGATCCGGCAGAGCAGTTGGAGCGGTTATCCTGACAAAACCGAGTATTATAACAACATCATTGTCAATCACGGTTCCGGCGGATATACATTCTTAGGCGGCACCAATACGAAGTTTGACTACAATCTGTTTTACGGCAACCACCCTACAAGCGAACCAGCCGACCCGCACAAACTAACCTCTGATCCGTTGTTGGCAAATCCGGGAACGGCGCTGGATCGGCATACAGTGGACGGCTACTTGCTGAAAGCAGGTTCCCCGGCATTGAATTCCGGCGTATTAATGGCAAGTAACGGCGGCAAGGACTACTGGGGCAACAGTGTATCCGCGTCGGATGCGCCGAACCGCGGGGCATACAACGGAGCCGGCATTACGTATTCCGTGCCATTTTTAAGCGACAATTTCAACGATGGAGACGCGGGAGGTTGGAACGTTGCTTTAGGCCCGGCTGCGAACTGGACGATTGTCAATGACGGAACGCCACGTTATCAGGGCAGCGCCCCTTCGGACGACTCCATCGTAACTTCCGGACAAGCTAGGTCAAATATTAGCTTGCAGACCAGGGTGAAATCTTCCGCCATGTCTTCAGACGGCTCTGTGTCTATTGTAGCCCGCTACACGGACATCAACAACTTCTACAGATTCGGTTACAGCCAAGCGTCAGGGAAATGGAGTATTTGGAAAAAGAAGGCCGGTGCTTGGACATTATTGAATAGTAGCTCACCTTTCTCGTATAGTCTGAATACGGAATACACCGTACGAGCCGTACTGAACGGTAACGCCTTAAGCTTACAGGTGGACAGCGGAAGCGGCTTTATCACGGTATGCTCCACTACAGACGCTAGCTTAACCTCAGGCTTAGTTGGTCTGCATACCTACAAAAGCATCAATTCGTATGACGACGTTATCGTAAGCCCTATATAGAAGCGTTAATGGGTTAGTGACTAAGCGAAGGCGGCCAAGGTAGAACGAGGCCACTGAAAAAGTTCGTTTCTTAGAGAAAGGTACAGTCTTTCAAGAAAGTTGAAGAGACTGTACCTTTTTTCAACGAATTGGTGGACTTCACCTTCATGGCAAAAATACAACTAGAGCCGACTGGGAGCAAGTGAACGCAGCGGATGTCAATCACGATGGTAACATCGATATCGAGGATCTTAAGTTCATTGCTCAGAAAATCTTAGAATAGCCGTTTTCGACATCAAGGAAAATGAAAGAAGAGATGCATTTTACCATGTGAAGGAGCTTACCTGCGTGCTGCGGGTAGGCTTCTTTGTGCGCTTGGCAGCGAATCGTACGAATGGGTGGATGGCATCGAGCTGGGCGAGAACGCGTGCATGATTCATACTCTATGAGTATGAATTTGTTCTATGAAGTGCATCCTTTCGTTCATTGTTGCCCTCCTTTGCACTGGGTATAGTGGAGGTAGAGAAGAAATTTAAACATATAAGGAAGGAATGGAAACAATGACACGAAAACTAAGCAGTTTCCAGTGTTGGATGCGAGAGATTTGGCAGACCAAGTCGTGGTACTTCATGTTGCTGCCAGGGCTGGCCTGGTTCTTTATATTTAAGTACATCCCCATGTATGGCGCCTCAATCGCATTCAAGGATTATAATATTTTGAAGGGGATTATTGATAGCCCTTGGGCAAACCCATGGTATAAGCATTTTGCTTCTTTTTACGAATCGCCATACTTTACGCAATTACTCTCAAACACTTTTTTGATAAGTATGTACAAATTGCTTTTCGGCATGATCCCTGCAATCCTCTTTGCTGTTTTATTGTATGAGTGCCGCAATGTCGTGTTGAAGCGGTGGGTGCAAACGATTAGCTATATGCCTCATTTCTTGTCATGGGTGATTATTTATGGTATCTGCATGGCGCTGCTTTCTGAAAGCTCCGGTTTGTTTAACGATTGGCTGCAATCTCTGCTAGACAGGAAAATCCCATTTCTAAGCTCAACGGAATGGTTTAGAAGTGTACTTATTGCTTCAGATATTTGGAAAGACTTGGGGTGGGGGGCAATTATTTATTTGGCGGCCATGTCCGCCATTGATCCAACGCTTTTCGAGGCTGCCAGGATCGATGGCGCAGGTCGGCTGCGCTTAATCTGGCATGTAACCTTGCCATCGATTCGCAATCTCATTATTTTGATGCTGTTGCTTAAGCTCGGTACGATTATGGATGCAGGTTTCGAGCAAATTTATATTATGTACAATGTTAAAGTATATGATGTAGCGGACATTATTGATACCTGGGTGTTCCGGGTAGGTCTTGAACAGATGAATTACAGTGTCGCAACAGCAGTTGGATTATTTAAGTCCGTCATTGGCCTTGTACTTATTCTTATCGCGAATCAATGCGCCAAACGATGGGAGGGGAGCATATGGTAAGAGGGAATGCGGACAGGATGATCGATATATTCATTTATGCAGTAATGCTGATCTTGTGCGTGGTATTTCTGTTCCCGCTCTTGTATGTCATATCCGTATCTCTTACACCTTACACGGAAGTGCTTAAGCATGGCGGCTATATGATATTTCCAACAAAAATTGATTTTGAGGCATACAAAACGTTATTCAACGATGATGCGATACCGAGATCATTCCGTATCAGTCTCATTATCACGGTTGGCGGTACCCTAATTTCTACATTGCTTACTGTACTCATGGCTTATCCGCTTAGCCGGAAGAAACTGAAGCTTCGATCTTTTTTTCTCCTGTATGTGGTGTTTACCATGTTGTTTAATGGGGGGTTAATCCCCACCTATTTCGTTGTTCAAAATTTGGGCTTACTGAATTCCGTATGGGCTATGATGATTCCCAATGCTTTGACAGCTTTTAATATTTTGCTTATGAAGAGTTTTATGGAAGCTATTCCGGAGGAGATCTTTGAATCCGCTAGAATCGACGGTGCCAAAGAGAATCGCGTGCTTTGGCAAATCGTTCTTCCACTTTCCGTTCCTTCGCTGTTAACCATCGGCTTATTTTATGCAGTCACTCAGTGGAACCTGTTCTTCAGTGCCATTATGTATATAACCGATACAAAGCTGTATCCGCTTCAAGTCATTGTTCGAAATATTATTACCGCAGCTTCTATTCCGAATATGAGTATAGAAATCGTTGTGCCAACAATGACACTCAATATGGCTGCTGTTGTTGTTTCGAGTGCGCCAATTATTGCTGTGTATCCGTTCATTCAGAAACATTTTATGAAAGGGATGCTCATGGGTTCGTTGAAAGGATAACCTTTTTGTTCTATGAAAATCACATATTTGTTCATTCCAATTGCAAAATGAAATTGATAATTTAATAGTGTAAGAAATATGAACAAGAAAGAAGGGGTAAATTTGAAAAGAAATGTTAAGCTTTCTATCCTATCTGTACTATTGTTAAGTAGTGTGTTAAACGGCTGCACGAGCAAGTCTCCAGCGACTTCCCCGACACCGGCAGTGAGCGCTGCTGCCACCAAGTCAACGGGACCAGTTACTATTGAAACCTCAATTAACGGCTGGGGGGTGAAAATTCCCGAAGATGATTTTCTAAAGAAAACGTTGGATGAGAAGCTCGGCCTTAATCTAAAGGTAAGTTCCGGTGCGAATCAAGAAGATTATAAGGCTCAAATGAATGTTAGAGCTGCATCGAATTCGCTGCCTGACCTGATGTACCTAGACAAAATTCAGTATCAGGAATTTGCCAAAAACGGATTGCTCTTGGATCTGGCACCTTATTTAGACAAGCTGAAGGATGTTAAGTCTGTGCTTGGTGAGGAGAATTTTAAGAAAAGTGTGGTTAATGGGAAGCAGCTCGGCTTTACACTGAAACCAAATCTCTTTGTCGAAGCATACTGGATTCGCAAGGATTGGTTGGACAAGCTGGGGCTGAAGCAACCTACAACCCCAGATGAGTTTTTTAACGTAGCGAAGGCATTCACAGAGAACGATCCTGATGGAAATGGAAAAAAAGATACGTATGGCATTACGGGTGACGCCAGCACTGTATTCAATGGCGTATTTACATTGTTCGGCACAGTCAACTCTGCTACAGCAGGTGGACCGAGCGTACCTCTGCCAGGGGGCTTCTATCTAAGGGATGGGAAGTTGATAAATTCTCTCTATGATCCAAATACGAAACAAGCGCTTGCCTATATTCAGAAGTTAATCGCTGCGAATGTTGTAGATCCTGATGCGACAAGTGCAAAAACGGCTGATGCGATGAATAAGGTATATCAAGGTAAAGCCGGAATTATATACAACAATTGGGGTCTTGTGAGAGGGGATAATCTTACTAAAATCAAAGCGGCTAATCCGAATGCGGAATGGGTGCTCATTGAAAATTTGCGAAGTCCACTTGGTGGACAAGCCGGTATTGTTGATGCGGGAGCAGCTTCCCAATATGTTGCACTGCCAGCAACACTTGCTAAAAGCCCTGAGAAGCTGGACGCGATCTTCAAATTGTTGAGCTACACATCCAAAGGAGAAGGCTCGAATTTAGTACAGTTCGGTGTTAAAGCTCGGCACTATACACAAGATGGCGACAAAATTACTTTAACGGATAAGGCAACAGAGACATCGTATTCATGGATCTACCAATTCGTGGGCCGTCCAGAACAGCAATATTTGTCTACTAAATTCCCGGCATCTGCAGATTGGATAAAGAAAAGTGTTGAACTTCCCCGTATTACCATTTTAAACGGATTCATAGATCTGCCAGAGGGTTTCCAGGCAGCTGACGTTCGGCGTTATATTGAAGAAGAATTTTTGAAGTTTGAATACGGGAAATCAAATTTAAATGATTATGACAAATTTATTCAAACATTGGAAAAGACTTTCAAGTATACGTTGCTTGTTGATCAGGCAAACAAGCAATTGAAGGAAAATGGGATCTTGAAATAAAGGTGAAGCTTAAATAACCAATGGAGGTTAGTAAGATGAACAAGATCTGGTATCGACAGCCTGCTGAGCTTTGGGAAGAGCATGCTCTTCCCATTGGCAACGGGAGATTAGGGGGAATGGTATTCGGCGGGATTGAACGTGAACGTATTCAGTTTAATGAAGAGACGCTCTTTACGGGGCGGCCTGTTCAAATAGAAGGCACCCCCTATCAGGAACTTAATCAAATTAGGGAATATTTAAAGCTTAAACAGTATGTGGCGGCTCATCGGCATGTGGAAAGAAAGTTTTTGAAGCCAGTGTCTTATGGGGATGAAAGCGATTTTGGGATGTATCAAAATTTTGGCGAAGTTCTCGTAGAGATGGAACATCCTGAAGGGAAAGTAACCGATTATCTCAGGGAGCTTGATCTTGATGAGGCGCTTGCTCGCGTTAGCTATCGGTGTGAGGAGCAGGAGTTTTATCGTGAATATTTCTCCAGTTGCCCGGATAACGTCATGGTCATGCGTTTTCGCTGCAGCAAGCCGAATGCCTTAAACATGAAAGTACATTTGGTGAGTGCGCAGGCAGGAGCGATAATTTCTTACGATCAGGCAGAATCTCGAATGACCATGAACGGGAGCATGACGAATTTGGCGTATGAAGCACAGATTCGTGTTGCGACTAAGGGAGGCACAATCGAGGCGATTAATGACGCTTTATTGATTCGTGAAGCTGACGAAGTCATGCTGCTGCTCAGCGCTGCAACGGATTACGATGCAAGTCAGGAGTCATTCCGTGGCAAGGATTATACGTCATTTAATCGGTCTTTTCTAGATCAAGCTGGAGAGAAATCGTTCCATGATCTGCTTGGAGCTCACGTAATAGATTATCAACAACTGTATAGAAGGGTCGAGTTAAAGATTGATGGGCTGGACAAAGACCACTTACCAACGGACGAGCGTTTGCGACGGTATCGAGAGGGAGAGCACGATGTCGGGCTTGAATCGCTTCTTTTTCAATACGGTCGTTACTTACTGATAAGCAGTTCACGTCCTGGCAACTTGCCCGCAAACCTGCAAGGGATATGGAACAATAGCAACAACCCGATGTGGGGCTCGATGTTCTGTTACAACATTAATTTCAATATGAATTATTGGCATGCCGAATCGACCAATCTTGCTGAATGTCATGCCCCTATGATCGATTTCATTGACCGCTTGCGGCCAAGCGGCAGGCTATCCGCGAAGGCATTTTTCAATGCCGGTGGCTGGTTTACAGCCAAGAAATCTGACATCTGGGGCTTCACGCAGCCATATGCTGCCGCTGTAAACGGGCTTTTCATCGGCGGTGCAGGTTGGTTATGCGAAGATGTTTGGCAGGTATACTGCTTTAACCTGGATCGAGCGTACTTGGTTGAAACCGCATATCCGATCATGAAGGAGAGCGCTGAGTTCTACCTCGACTATTTGACGGAGAACGAAGAAGGGCATTTGGTTTCCTCGCCCTCCACTTCGCCTGAGAATGAGTTTGTTGTTAACGGACAGATCTGTACGGTAAGCGACGGCTGCGAGATGGATCATCGAATTGTGGAGAGCTTGTTTCGCAACTGTTTGAAAGCTTGCGATATTCTTGGCATCCATGACGAATTCAGAGCGGAGTTGGAACGTGCTTTGCCGAAGGTGGCTCCGGTTCGTCTGGGGCGTTATGGGCAAATCCAAGAGTGGGAACACGACTGGGACGACCCGGAGGATCAGCATCGTCATGTTTCACAGTTATTTGGACTGCATCCTGCTTCTCTGATCTCACCAACTCGAACGCCCGAGCTGGCTGAAGGTGCCGAGGTTGTTTTGAATTGCCGAGGTGATCAAGGAACGGGGTGGAGCAGGGCCTGGAAAGTGAATCTGTGGAGTCGGCTTCAGGATGGTAATCGTGCGTATAAGCTGTTGCGAGGGACGCTGGAAGAGTTGACATTTGATAATTTGTTCAACGTTCATCCTCCATTTCAAATTGATGGCAACTTCGGGCTGACCGCAGGGATTGCGGAGATGCTCCTTCAAAGTGAGTTCGAAGGCTGTATGGATCTGCTCCCCGCGCTTCCGGATGTTTGGGAAAGTGGTTATGTGAAAGGACTAAGAGCCAAAGGCGGTTATACAGTTGATCTAAGGTGGGAGCAGGGGGGCAGATTGATTCACGCTAACTTTTATGGAAAGTCTGGTAAGCGCGGGAAGCTGCGGTCAGGTAATGATTTGGTAGAGTTTCAACTGAACGAGCAAGGTTGTTATACCTGTTCAATTGAAAAGGCTAATCTTAAATCTCATCGGGATTAGACATGGATTTTTCCCATAGCGGATGTTCTTTACAAACTAAGCTTGTCAGTACCAAAACTGGCATGCTTAGTTTTCTTTATTGGGATAAATTGTATGGTATTATATAGATGAGATAAGGAAGGAGTGAAGTGCCAGTGTTTCGATTAAAACAATGGATACCTAAAAAATTGAAATACCGGCTATTCTTTGCCTTTCTATTACTCATTGTGGCACCGTTTACATTTTTGCAAATTTACAATTACAACAAAATGGAAAATACGATTATAAACCGACTACATAAACAGAATCAGACACAGGTTAATCTGTTGAAAAGTAATTTGGAGGATATACGCTTTGCCATGCTTCAACGCTATTTGGAGCTCGAGAAGGATGAGGAGTTGACGGTGTTGTTAACTTTGGCTGATTCGAACCCAGAACGAGATGAGAAAATTATGGGGCGGATTGCTGCAAGCAGCAGTAAATTGGTACCACAGAATGAGTTTGTCAGTTATACTCTACAGGATATGAAAGGCAAGTCTTTCAAGTTTCCTTTGTCAAATCTCCAACAGGAGAGGGATTTGGATATGCCTTCTGTTTTCGCTAACCTTGAGGAAAAAGACATGCTATCCACATGGAAAATTAATTCAATTGGCTTTAGAGGAGGCGCCCTCTCCCTGTACGCCATTCTTCAAACGCGGTCCGGTGACCCGTATGCTAGAATTCGGCTAACTTTTGATGTGGAAACCTGGCTCCAGCGTTCTACTAAAAACTTACTGATACAAGGAGAAGCTTTCATTATGGATTCATCGGGCGTTGTTGTGGTTCAAACCAACCAGGGCATGCAGCTCCCTCCAACTATAAATAATAATACTATACGATCCGACTCCTCTGTGCATACATCAAAGGATATGAAAATCATCAATTCCTCTCCAATCCCTAGCCTGCAATGGACCATGATTAGTATGGTCTCCATGGAATCCTATATAGGGGATATTAGCGCAATTAAACGTTCCATCTTTGCCACTTTTGGTTTATTCGTTCTCCTTTTTATTGGGATGACGTTTGTAATTTCCTCAGCTATGACTAGACCTCTGCAAGTTCTTCAGATGAAAATGAGTGAGATGGTTCGTAAAAACTTTAATACACTTCTTCCTGAGCATAAATATGTAGGAGAATCGCTTGAATTGGTCAAGACGTTTAACAACCTGGTCAAAGATATTCGATCGTTGATTCAGCGTCTTAGAGTGGAAGAGCGTCAGAAAGAAGCCGTTCGTTTCCAGATGCTCGTATCCCAAATGAACCCTCACTTTTTATTAAATACGTTAAATATGATTAAGTTTCAGGCAATGGATAAAGATCAAAAAGAAATTAGTGAAGTTTGCGTGGCACTGGGGAAACTCCTAGAACAAAGCCTCTGTTCAGAGAAGGAACTCATTTTCCTCAAAGACGAGTTGGAATTACTTCATGCTTATATCTATATTCAATCTATACGTTATGAAGATATGTTTGCCATTCAACTAGAGGTGGAAACGCAATTGGACTACGTGCTTGTTCCTCAATTGACGCTGCAGCCATTAGTAGAAAACGCCATCTTGCATGGCATGATGTACAGGAGCAGTGGGGGGCTTATTCAAATTTCTATTTTCTGCAGAGAGAATAAGCTCGTCGTGGAGGTTGCGGATAATGGTATGAATCCAGATTCATCCTTAAATCGTAATGACAGGAAGCGAAAAGGAATTGGCCTGGCTAACTTGAAGGAGCGTTTGGAATTGTTGTTCCGGCAAGAAGGGAAGCTTGAGCTCGTTCCGCTTCTACCAGGGATGCTTGTTAGAATTGAATTTCCTCTATTAATATCCAACCCTTATCGAGGAGAAGCTCTATGATGAGAACGGTACTTCTGGTCGAGGATGAGCCTTTTGTTAGACGTACATTGCTAAAGCAAGTGAACTGGGAAGCTATCGGTTACCAAGTGATTGGTGAGAGTGGCAATGGGCGTGAAGCGCTTCAAATGCTTCTTTCTCGAAAACCTGACATTGTTATCACCGACATTATGATGCCGGAGATGAACGGGACGGAACTTTTAAAACGAGCGCGGGAAGAAGGGGTGGACTCCAAATTCATTATGCTAACCTGCATGAATGATTTTGAGTACGCGCGTCAAGCGATTGAATTTGGTGCATCGAGCTATATATTAAAGCTGTCCATGAGTATTCCGGAGTTGGAGCAGAAACTTGTGAAACTACGTGTCGAACTGGACGAGAAGGAGCAATACAATAAAATTAAGGAGCAGGAAAATATAGCAGTTGTCCAATCTGTGTATCAGAAGGTTTGGAAGAATATCGTCAACGGTAAAGAAGTGACAGATGGTTCGTTAGATCTTGAAATTGAGCGGTTCTATCCTTACGTGCAAATTTGGGCGAGTGCTTCCAGACAAGCTGAATTTCCTGCTGCCGCTGTGGACACTGAGGTTCATCGATTTTTGGATGAGTTTCAGGAGAGCAGGTTTTACTGGCACCCGGCACCTATTCAGATAGCAAGTGCAACGAACTACCCAAATTTGGTTAGCAGCAGTCTTGTACCAACAATAGAGTGGGGGCAGGCATGGAAAAAGTTGAGAGGAGCCCTGCTCGAGGCATGGTATGCAGATGAGACTCCATATATCGAACCGGACAGTATGCTTGCTGATCTTCGTTGGGAGGAAGAGAAGGCATTGCTTCTTCTGCTAGATCATGGCAAGTGGAGTGAATTTCGCAGAGTGCTTGCTGGCAGATGGGGACTTTATGCGAGGGCACGGACCGACTACCATCATGTAAAAAAAGCGGGACTAGTCATTATAGGCATGTACCAAAAACAATTTTCAGAGGCTTCAGTAGACCAAGAAATCGTCTATAGAGCATCTACCCATGCTGAATTGTTGCGAATGTTGGACGAGACACTAGAAACCTGTTTGACTTTGAAGCGGGCAGCATCTGTAGTGTATACATCGAATCGGGATGTAAATAGAATAATAGATTATATTCATCTTAATTACAGCGAGGAAATCACGCTTAAAAGCTTGGCGGAGTACGTGTCGTTTGATCCTCATTATGTAAGTGCATTATTCAAGAAGAAAAAAGGTGCAACCATTATCAACTATATCCAACAATATAGGGTGGAGCAAGCCAAGCGACTTTTGAAAGATACCATGCTGTCCATCACCGAGGTTGGTGAACGAGTAGGATTCGAAAATGACAATTATTTCATAAAAATATTTAAGAGGTTCGTCAACATGACGCCAAATCAATACCGTCAATCAAGATGAAGAAGCAAAGCCAGCAAACACTTGTGTTTGCTGGCTTTTTGCACTTCAAAACTTATTTGTCACCCGACAGGATGGGACAATAATAAAGGGGCGAATATAAAATTATTACCAAAATAATTTATAAAATTACATTTTAATAAAAATTCATGAGCGTATAATTCTTCACATGAGAACTCTTTATAAGATTTTTGCTCAAATTATTTCGTAGGAGGTTCGGTTGTTAAAAATTAGTTGGAGAGGGACGGTACAAATGAAAGCGGTTTTAGAAAACTATAGAGAGAATATCAAAATTAAGAAAAAGAACAGTATTCTACATAGCTTAAAAAGAGATTCACTCCTATATCTCCTCTTACTGTTGCCAATGGCGTATATCCTCATATTTCGATATGCACCCATCTATGGCGTGTTGATGGCCTTTCAGGATTATAACATTTTTGAGGGAATTAGCGGCAGTGAGTGGGTTGGGCTTGATGTCTTCAAATTCATTTTCGAACAAAATAGTTTTTACCGTGCGCTTACCAATACGCTTGTGTTGAACCTTCTGGATTTGGTAGCGGGGTTCCCTGCACCCATCATCCTTGCCATATTGTTGAGTGAAATCCGGTATGTTCGATTTAAAAAAGTGACCCAAACGATTTTATATTTACCGCACTTCTTATCCTGGGTCATTATTGGCGGTATGGTGTACCTGCTATTTTCCTCAGGTGGGATGGCGAATACAGTCTTATCAAGCATCGGGATTGGAAAAATGGAGTTCCTTTCGCAAAAAACGAATTGGTTGATCATGTATGTAGCTATTGGGATATGGCAAAGCGTAGGATGGGGTACCATTATCTATTTGGCTTCCATCATTGGCATCAATAAGGAGTTGTATGAGGCGGCTGATATCGATGGATGCAGCAGGCTTCGTAAAATATGGCACATTACTTTGCCTGGTATTAAACCTACGATTATTATTTTGCTAATTTTACAAATCGGCAGGATGCTCTCGATCGGGTTTGATCGGCCATTTGTGATGGGGAATTCACTGGTAAGTGAGTACTCCGATGTGATCAGTACCTATGTATATCGGATTGGCATTGGATCTGGCGATTTTTCGCAGGCAACAGCCGTGGGACTGTTTCAATCGGTTGTAGGGTTAATCTTTTTAGTGGCAGCCAATTACATTGCCAAAAGAATTGGTGAGCAGGGAATTTGGTAAGGAGTGTGAGTTTGTTGAGTAGAAAAAAAAGAATTAATTTCACCGATATAAGTATTGTTTTATTCATAACTGCTGTATCAATTACCTGTTTAGTTCCATTTTTATATATGATATCGCTTTCTTTTAGCTCGAATGAGGCAATTATTTCTCAGAAGGTCACACTTTGGCCGGTAGGCTTTACCCTTGAAACATACAAAACGATTCTAAGCGATGTTGAAATGATTTATACACTTGGGTACACGATTGTGCTGACCATTGTCTATACACTAGTTTGTATGTTTTTAACGATTTGCGCAGCATATCCCCTTACAAAGCAAAGGTTAAAGGGAAGAAGCTTTATTTTAACAGTTCTGGTATTCACCATGTATTTTAGTGGAGGTTTAATACCTAGTTATATGCTTGTGAAAAATCTGGATATGATGAATACGATGTGGAGCTTAATTCTGCCAGGCGCTATGAGTGTTTTCAATTTAATCATCCTAAAAACTTTTTTTGCATCACTTCCGGAAAGCTTGGAAGAGTCGGCCTCGATTGACGGTTGTAATGAACTGGGGATCCTCGTACGAATTGTTCTTCCGTTATCTTTGCCTTCTATAGCAACGTTAAGCCTCTTTTACGCGGTGGACAGATGGAACGGTTTTCAGGATGCGCTTTTTTATATCACTAATAAGAATCTGTATCCGATGCAATTAAAGCTGTACCAAATCATCACGGCGAACCAACAGCTAGATACCCAGCAAGGTGAAGGCAGTATTGGAGCTTATATTGTTCCGGAGTCACTGAAAGCTGCAAGTGTTATGTTTGCAACCGTTCCAATCTTAGTTGTTTACCCGAAACTTCAAAAATATTTTGTGGATGGCGTCATGACGGGGGCAATTAAGGGATAATGGGGCGGAGTGAAGGGTGGTGGTTATTGGACAAAGTAGGTAGGATTGATAGGAATGATTTCAATTGAAAATGATAAAAGAGAGGTCATAAAAATGAAAATGAAAAAAATGTTGGCTTTACTACCGGTTTCGGCACTACTACTAGGTGCTTTGGCAGGATGTGGAAGCGATAGTAATAAAGTAAGCCAATCGGCATCACCAGCAGCTTCAACTGCCGCTGCAACACCATCAGGTCCCCCGGTTACCCTAACGGTTGAAGTATTTGACAGAGGCGTACAAGGACAGCCAGATCTGAACAATAATACGTGGACCAGGTATATCAATGATAATTTTGGTAAACAGAATAATGCGATTGTGAAATTTGTTCTGGTACCTAGATCTCAAGAAATTGACAAGCTTAATGTATTGATGGCAGCAGGTGAGGCACCTGATATCTCATTCACATATGACAGCCCAACCGTATCCAGATATGCCAAAGTGAATGGTATTGTTCAATTGAATGATTTATTGGCTAAGCATGGCAAAGAATTAACGAATTATTTGGGTAAGACCGTTCTTTCTTATGGACTGTTTGATGGAAAACAGATGGCAATTCCTTCCAAAAGAACTTCACTGGCATGGAATGGTATGTTTATTAGAAAGGATTGGCTCGATAAATTAGGGATGCCTGTTCCTACGACGAGGGATGAATTATATAATACTTTAGTGGCATTCCGAGATAAAAATCCGGGAGGCGTGAATGGCGTTATCCCGTGGGGATTAGCTGCAACTGGTTTGAATTATAACTACGGAAATTTAGGCGAATCTTTCTGGGGGAAACAGTCGGAGGAAGAATTTGTTACTGCTCCGTTCAGCTGGTTAAGACCTGGAAACAAGGATGCGCTGAAGTTTCTGAACAAGCTCTACAATGAAAAACTAATCAGCCCTGATTTTGCATTAGACAAAACAGCCAAGCAAGCGGATGCTGATCTAACAAACGGAAAAATCGGATTTTTCAGTGCAAACTGGGATTATCCATTAAGACAAAATATCAGTCAGCCATTAAAAGCAAATGTGCCTACCGCAAACTATGTCCCCATTGACATTTTTCAAAATTACGAAGGTAAATATAAGAAAATCGCCTATAACGAAAATGGCGTCAATGTCATAATTCCGAAGACCAGTAAGAATGCAGAGTTGGCTATTAAATACTTAAACTGGATGGCCGACCCGAAAAACTTATTTTTCCTTCAATATGGTCAAGAAGGAATTAACCACAAGATGGTGAATGGGATTCCGCAGCTTATTAATCAAACAGGGGACAATATGCAACCGAGTTATCTAAATCTTGATTATACATTGGTTGTAAATGGTGTGGAGCTTGGCGACCCTCAGAAAAATATTAAGGCTTTAGCTGCTTCGGCTCCTGGACTTGAAGATGTTGCAGAAAAATCATACAAAATCAATACGACGGATACGTACACCAGTTTCTTCTTTGATACGCCAAATGAGTCCAATATTAAGTTTGGCAAAACACTTGGGGATATGAACAAACTAATGACGGATAAACTGATCGTCTGTAAGCCTTCAGAATTTGATGCTTTGTATGATAAGTTGGTTGCAGAATACCTGGCAGCAGGCGGGCAGGCAGTTACGGATGAAAATGTGAAAATCTACAAGGCAATGCAAGCAAATAAGAAGTAATTGGAAGAACATTAGCAAATCATATAAGCCGTTGTCTTCAGTCAAAAAAGGAGGTTGTCTCATGGGAAAAATCAAACAATCTAATTTGGTATTAGTATGCCTTTCAATTGTCATTTGCTTGTTTGTATCTTTGCCGGGACTAGCTTATGCAGCTCCGATTCATTCTGGTCCACAATTTGTGGATGGCTATTATGCAGACCCTGATGTACAGATTTATAATGGCACATATTGGGTGTATCCGACGCGTGCGACTCAAGTTGGTGAATCCGGCACTGGCGCAAAATCGGTGGACATCTTCTCTTCAACGGACATGGTCAATTGGACAAAATACTCTAATGTCATAAGTTCGGCCAATATATCATGGTTGCAACATTCGTTGTGGGCACCGAGCGGGGCTTATCGTGATGGAAAATATTACATCTATTTTGCTGCTAACGCAATCAACGGCGATGGACAATTAGGCGGAATAGGCGTTGCAGTGGCTGATAATCCACAAGGTCCATATACCGATGCGATTGGCGCACCCCTTATCAATGTTGTAAGAAATGGCGCAGGTCCGATGGATCAGGATGTATTTATTGATGATGACGGTCAGGCGTATATGTATTATGGCAGTTGGGGCGAGTGCAATGTTGTAAAGCTTAACGCGGACATGAAGTCTCTGGGAACATGGCCTGACGGAACCGTCTATAAGAAAGTTACTCCCACGAAAACGGGTGATAATGATTATTTTGAAGCGCCTAAAGTGTTCAAGAGGAACGGGATATACTATATGACTTATGCTGCCGGTGTATGGGCAGATTCAACTTATAAGGTCATGTATGCAACTTCCACCTCTGTAACAGGGCCTTTTGTGCCAAAAGGTATTATGCTGCATACGGATTCTACAACAGCAGATGGACCTGGTCATAATGGTATTGTTCAGTCACCTACAACCAATGAGTGGTACATTGTTTACCATAAGCGTTATCTGAGTAGTTCACAACGCGTACTGGCATTCGATAAATTTGAGTTTAATGCAGATAATACGATTATACCAGTCGAAATGGCAGTGGAAGATAACTTTGATGACGGTAATGATACAGGGTGGACCAAATATGGCGGTACATGGACAGTATCAGGCGGTCAGTATCATATAGCATCAAATCCAGGTGCCAAAGCTCTTCTGGACACCAATTTCTCAGATTTGATTTATGAAGCTGATGTGACACCAGGTTCGACCGGCAATGCGGGTCTGGTATTTAGGGTATCAAATCCTGGAACAGGTAGTGATGCTTACCAAGGCTACTATGCTGGACTCGATGTTCCTAATCAGAAGGTGCTGATCGGGAAGGCAAACAACAACTGGACATCGCTTGCCACTGCTACTATGAGCTTAACGGCTAATACAAAGTATCATGTTAAAATTGTTGCACAAGATGAATTCATTAAGGTTTATGTTGGTGACATGACTACACCTAAGATTAGTGTGACGGATTCAACCCATATTGGGGGTAAGGTAGGTGTTAGGACATTTGATTCAACTGCAAAATTTGATAATATTTCAGTTCAAAGCAGCCAATATGAAACAGAAAATTTAAGTATAAGCGCAACCTCGGGCGACAAACACGCCAATTTCGGAAATGGGTCCGGTCCGGACCTCAATCTGAGCGGTGGATATGGAACTGCGTTGGAAGCTGATGCAGTCAATGACTATGTGACATACACGGTGAATGTGCCTGAGGCACGCAGCTATAGTGTAAGGGTCGGTGTGAAAAAGGGACCCAACAGGGGGCAGTTCCAGCTGTCGGTAAACGATGTAAATCACGGTTCGGTTCAGGATTTATATGCAACTGGATTAAACTACGCGGAACTGAATGTGGCCAATATAACCTTCAGCTCGGCAGGCAATAAATCTTTCAAGTTTAATATTGCAGGTAAAAATGGTTCAAGCTCAGCCTACCATCTGTTACTTGATTATATTAAACTAGTACCAAACTGATGCAAGTATGTAAAGAGGCCGGTTCATAGTAACCTTCTCTTGTGATTTACGCAATCAGCAGTTAAGCTTTACACCTAGGCACTAGCCTAGGTTTTTTCCTTTGATGAGATTATTTATATGCGTGGAAACATAACAATTGTGCAATGATCAACGATCATGGAGGTACTTATGTATAGTGTAATTATTATTGATGATGAACCTTGGGCGATAAAAGGAATACGGAATGCCTTTAACTGGCAGCAATACGGGTTCGAAATCATAGGTCAATTTACAAGTGCCCATAAGGCGATTGAGTTCATATCCGAGGAATCTCCTGATCTCGTCTTTACAGATATTAGAATGCCTGAAATTTCCGGCCTTGATCTTATGAGGATGACGAAAGACAGGGGATTGGATGTTGACTTCGTAGTTGTAAGCGGTTTCGCCGAGTTTGCTTACGCACAAGAGGCCATAAGATATGGTGCGCTGGATTATTGTCTCAAACCCTTAGATATGGAGTTGGCAGATCCCTTAATTGAAAAGCTGGCCTTGCACTTCTCCAAGAAGCGAAGCCTTCGAAATAACCTTATTTTAGAGGCGCTTACCGCACCTGACAAAAGTGATTTAAAACGTTTGACGCCATTTTTTGATCGTACATCGGACGATTATTTGCGTGTCGTTATCGTGTATTCCGATCGTGAGAAAAAGGATGGTCAAGCCATTAAGTTTGGCGATGCAGCGCATACCTTAGAAGTTGAATTTGGCTCAAGAAAGACAATGTACATTCTCAAAAGTGATAAGAGATCAGAGTTGGATGTGCAATTGGATACTGCCATATTCACAGATTCGCATATAAAATCAATAGGAATTAGCTCCATTTCTACGAATTATGATCAAATGTCCAAACTAATCAAGGAATCCGATCTTGCAGCTTCACAAACATTTTTGAATGAAGATAAAGGGATATTTGAATATGAGCCAAAGCTTAGTTTGGTTAATCCGTTTATAGATAGCATTGCTTCTAGTATGAAAGAGAAAAAGTTTGAAGACATGGATGACATCATTCAGAAAATGAAGATTTTCTTCACTTTGCATCATTTAGGCATGGGAGAAGTCGTTTATTTATGGAATCAAGTGGTCAGCAGCTTGGTGGGCACCTATTACGAAGAGTTGAAGGACATGGAGCTTGATTTCCTCAATTACTCTGAACTGAAAGAGCGATTTGAAAACTTTGAGTCCTTATGCAGCTTTTTACATGACATTTTCATATACTTAAAGCAACTAAACAGCCAGTCCATGCATGAAAGCGATAAGAACGCTTATTTTGCCCAGATGGTGAAATACATCGACAATCATTATCAGGACGAGTTATATCTGAAAGATTTGTCTGTCAAATTTCTGATTAACCAAGTGTACTGCTGCCAACTGTTCAAAAAAGTTTTGGGCAAAACCTTTTCGGGATATGTAACCGATTTGAGAATCAAAAAAGCTTGTGAGCTATTGAAGCGATCAGAGTTGTCCATTGAAGAAATTGCAACTAAAGTAGGTTATTTTGACTATTATTATTTCAATAAAGTATTTAAGAAACAATGTGGGATAACGCCTACGAAATTCAGAAAAAGTTGACTGGAGTGGGGAGATTTGCAGATTAGTAGACTGAAACTCAAACATCAAATCTTACTGATATTTTTATTTTCGGTTTTCATATTTACAATCATGGAAGTCTATTCCTACTATAGTTTTTATAATTTAACCCAAAAGAGAGCTGTAAATTATGGGAATACGATCATAGAACAAACTCGCCAAAAGATCGATTCTGTTTTTAACGATATTAAAGTCAGTACGAACATAGCTGTCGATAATAAATGGGTACAGGAGTTTACCATTGCAGATGATGACTATAAGAGGGGCTTTGAAATTGGCACTTATGTCATTGATCTCATTGAATATATGAGGTTATTTAATTCTTATTTGAATGGCATTGTGATTACGGATAATCAAGGAAGAAGAGTTTCCAGTTTAGCGACGGCCAACGGTGATATTACGTTTTCAAATCAGTATATTCATTTTATTAATTCATTTAAAAATGAGAGTGAGACCGTTGTTAAAGGGGAATTTACAAACTTATTAAAGGACGAAAAAACAGGAAATGACTATTTCTTTTATATAGCACCCATTATTGAGGCGATTGGCGGGGTGCAATTTTCTAAAAAGACAGGCTATTGTTCCGTAATGGTGAATATGGATAAGATACAAGACCTTGTGGAAAACACAGAATTAACGCCTAATTCAGCTTTGTATATCCTTAACAGCCGAAATGAGGTCATCGCGTCAAATCATGCAAAATTGCATAGCAATTTATTCAAGGAGATTCTTTCGATAGATAATCAAAGTTTAACGAATGGGGTAAAAACCAAAATCAATGGAGAAGATGTCATCGTACAGGCAAAAGGCTTGAGGCAGGCGGACGAGTGGCGGATCGTAAGTATGATACCGGTGCATGAACTGACAACGGATATGAAGGCGATTAAGAATATTAGCATTATTGCAGGAATTGGAATCATAATTAGTATGATGATTCTGGGGTACTTTTTCTTAAACAATCTGACTCGACCTGTGATGGGGCTTGTCTCAGATATGAAGAAAATTGGAAATCGCGACAGGAGCTTTCGGGTGAAGGTACGTTCAACCAATGAAGTTGGCGTTCTGGCCTATGATATCAATAGGATGATTGACAATATGGAAGAGATGACGAGTCATGTTATTAGTACCCAGGCAAGATTATATGAGGCGGAATTGAGTAAAAAACAAGCAGAGTTTTCTGCCTTGCAAAGTCAAATCAACCCGCATTTCCTTTATAATACTTTAAATTGCATTAGTAGTATCGGTCTAGAATACGGCAGTAAGGAAATCGCGCAGATGACTTCAAGTATGTCAAAGATTTTTCGATATAGTATTGAAAAGAGCGAACTTGTTTTAATCAGTGAAGAAATTCAATGCATTAAGGCCTATCTCAATATTATTTCCATTCGATATGAAAACAAGTTCTCTTTGGAAGTTAAGGTTGATGACAAGCTATTAGGTATGAAAACACCTAAAATGATCTTGCAGCCCATTGTAGAAAATTCCGTCTATCATGGACTCGAAAGTATGGACGCAGGAGGACAGCTGTGTGTAAGCGGCAATATGGACGAGAATGGAGATATCTGTTTTCAAGTAGCGGATACGGGGAGAGGGATAGGACAAGATGAGCTGGAACGCATGAAAGCGAAACTGCATATGGATTATTCGGAGAGAGTGGGAAACAGTTTAGAAGGGAAAAATATAGGGCTTTCCAATATTAATAATAGGATAAAGCTGCTGTTTGGAGAGGATTACGGGGTAGAGATAGAGAGTCAACTTGGTCATGGAACGACAGTGATTGTTAAGATTCCATCTATATGAGATAAAAAATAACACAAACAGAACCCGCCAAAGATAGGCGGGTTCTGTTGCGTAAAAATCATTTAATACGCTCGGATCTGCACAGCGGCCTGCGGCATGCAATCGGTAATGTACATTTCTACACCACCACACTTGTTAATCGTCCACTGCACGGTACACCCTGTTCCCTCTACTTCATAGTGTACGCCTTCTGCCATGTTGACCACGATGCTGAAGGCTTGTTCCGCTTTACTTGCATAGTTAAATTCCGCCTGATACGCCGTATAGCTTTCGTTAAAGGACATCTGCAGCATCCATACATTAAAACCAGTGGAAACTTTGCCAAGTTGGTAATAAGCAGCAAACCAATTGATGATCGGAGCCGACAAACCGCCGAAATGATGCCATCCTGCGCCTCGACCTGTCTGCACGATAAAGTGCTCATAACAGTTGTAGGTGGCCTCGGTTTCACGCTTCCATAAGTCTAAAGCAGTATCCGCGATGCGGGAAGCAAGATCGGAGTAACCCAAATCGAGCATGGTTTTCCAGAAAAACCATTGATGCGGCATCCAAACCGCGCCGTTCCAATAGCCATCCGCCCGATAATAAGGCGCGCTTTGGTCAACGGTGGACAGGCCGATTGGCGTCCATAAACGTTTATCATCGAACAGCGCGGCAACTAGGCGATCCGCACGCGATTTGGTACAGATGCCGGCAACAAGCGGATAAAGCCCATCCATCCCCATATTGTAGTTGGCCCCGGAGCTGTGCCGGAGAAGGCCTTCTGGCTCACCCTGCTCGCTATGCACGACATAGCCGTAATAACCGGCTTCTTCATCCCACGCATGCTTCTCCAAAGCATGACTCCATCGTTCTATATCCTGCTCGTAGTCCCTTATGTCTTCCTGCCAATTCTCCGACATTGCGGCAGCCATTTTCAGGATTTTAGCAATACGAATGGCCTGGCTCGTTGTCACAATAGGGGTAACTGTTGCTTCCAGCGTTTGCGCATGCACATATTTTTGCGGCGGATAGTCGTCCCACCCCCCGGAATTATAGAAGTAATCCCATGTCTTGAGCAGTCCGGAGCGCAGTAGGCCAGTAGTAGACCCGTTAATTTTTCCGGCCAGGAACAAGTAGTATTGACGTAATCGCGGATAAAAATGATGCAAGAAGGCGAGAGACTGCCCTTGGTTCCACAGCTCAAGAAACACATAATGCTGCACAGGCACCGGGCTGCCATGATGAATGAAGGCAGCCTGGCGGTCACCAGGTTCTGTCATATAAGCGTTCAAGCAATCGATGGAGCGCCCTGCATCCAAATCGGAGAAACCGAGTGCGATAAACCCTGAATCCCATGTATATAGGGAATCCCACCAGCGCCCTGGCGTACTGTGGCGAATATACCTGCGTTTGGTGTAGACAGGGAAGACTGTATTGGTTAGCAGCGTAGCTCGCATAAGCTGCTGGCTAAACGTATAGGTGTCGCCAGCAGCATAGGAGGGAGGCGGAATTAACTTCGCATGTTCAGCTTTATAAATGGCTTCGCATTCGTCGTAATCCAGCGAAACCGCTGTTAGGGAGGCAAGCACTTCTTCGTACGTCCCAGAGCAGACCATGCCATGAAGGATCTTCGATGAAGCGGGTACGACATGAATGGGACGCATGAACACATTCGTAAAGTGTCCCTTTCCATTCCCCTGCAAGACGGCATCAACGTGATTATGCACCGTATGACGGGCATACCGATCCAGTTCGTCGTTGTTGTATTGCCGTATCTCGACATGGGGGTAGTTCCACAAAAGGCCGTAATGATACGGGCAATCTTTATATCGGAGGATCAGGCTGCCAGGAACAGGCCCTTCCAGCAATTCAGGCTCAATGTGCCAGGGCCGGTCGACAAAGGCAACCTCCTCGGCAGCGTTGTGCTCGAGTAGGGTAAAGCCGTCCAGCACCAAGGGACCGGAGCCGCAAGCAGATAAGGAGAGCGTGAAGTCTCCTGCTGCAAGCGTCCCGATCGGTAGACGGGCAACCCTGAGGGAGTGGGAAGCTTCTACATGGAATCGGTATGTCTGATGTCCAATTTGAAGCTCAAGCTCCCCGCTTTGCTCCGTTTGGTAGCGCAGTAAAAACACACCGTTCTTTAAAGGCTCTGCGAGGTTTATCTCATAACGCAGAAGGTCCCCTTGGTCAGCACCGAAGCTGCCTCCTATTGCGGACCCTCCCGTAAAATGCTGGCCGCGAGTTTCCCCCCTAAGAAAACCGTCATAGGCCAAGCCGTCCGACGGTCGCGGGTGTGCGAAATTCAATTCGCTATAATCTAGCGCATCAACCCACACAGCGCCCTCAGGCAGCTGCGCCTCTGCACATACCTGAACATCGCCGTGCCCGAGCAGGCGAGGCGGCTGAAGCGAAGCCATCCAGTGCAGTACCAAGTTTTGCGGATGCTCGGTTTGGTTCACGAGGGATACTCGAATCAGACGGCACTGATCGGCGATACGGCTGAAGGAGATGTCGGTATAGACGCGATCTTTCCATTCAAGCTCATGGCGGTGGGAGAAGAAGCTGTAATCCGCCGTTGCCTCCCATGGATGATAGCCGGATTCCCACAATACGCTGGGAATATCCATTTTTCTCCTGTAGAAGCCAGGCATTAAACTAAGATCAAAACGCAAGCCTCGCGCTTGATCGCTGATATGGGAGATACCCATGTATTGTTTGGTATAAGGTCCCCAAGCAGGCAGTCTAAGATCATGGCCATCGGGGAGTGTCTCAATCTCATGCATCGTCTATCGCTCCTTCGGAATGTAGGTTTCTCTTTATTTTAAAAGAGTACAGACCAAAATGCCTCTTGATATAAGCTTTAATTATCTTGAAAACGGATATCCATGATATGATGGGAATAACAATGAAGTGCAGGAGGATCCCCGTGCCCGTGAATCTGACAGCTTACGATAAAGAACATGTGGATTATGAAGATCCAAATTTCCGAATGAAAATATGGACCCTGCATCATCCCAGCCAACTATCCGATCAATATGGGCCCTGGCACTATCATGAAGAGGTGGAGTTGATCGCTGTGCTGCAAGGTACCTTGACGATGGAAACAACACATCTCAACTATCATCTGCAAGCTGGTCATGTGGTGCTGCTCGGCTCCAATGAACTGCACAGATCCCACAAACATGGACATGACGATCTGCTGTATATCGTCTGTCATGTTGATATGGCTGCTTTTATGGATCCATCCTTGCTTTCGTATTTCGCCGCATTTACCGGCCGCTCGGCTAATTTAACACAGTTCAATGAAACGCTGCGCCAATATCCGGCAAGCATGCAGGTCATTTACCAACTTATCCATCAGATGCTGCTCGATATGACCATACAACCGCGGGGCTACGAGCTCTCTATAAATGCCAGTTTGAAAAAGCTCATGTACACATTAATTCAAATTGATGATACCCACATCATTAAACCGATGGATCCACAGCTAGCGGAGAAATTGCGTCCTGCACTTGTCTATATCGAACAACAGTTGGAAATTCCTTTCCAAATTGCGGATATAAGCAGCAAGCTGAACTATAATAGCAGCTATTTTGCCAAGCTGTTCAAAAAAGGAATGGGGATGACGTTTACGTCCTACGTCCAGATGCGCCGAATGAAACGAGCAGAGCAGCTCTTGCTAACAGAGGCGTGGTCTGTAACTGAAATTAGCGGCAAAGTAGGGTTTACCAGTCCAGCCCAGTTTTATCAATTATTCAAAAGGCATTTCGGCTGCTCGCCTAGGCAGTTTGTTGAGAAACGGACCGTTCCTAAACGTTAAAGCAAAGATGACCAATGGGATCCTACACCAATAAAAACGCAGGCATATTATGTCTTGCGTTTTTATTATGTTTTCTCAGTGTTAAATACAGCAAATAACAGCATATAATTGTTAAAAATACGTAAAAAATAGCAAAATGTATTGCTTGTTTGCGGGATATTATTTTATACTTGAAAATATTAAAGCCACCAAGAAATGAGGAATCAAGTTGATTAGTAAGGAACGTATTAATGCAGTTATTTTCGATTGGGCTGGAACCGTGATTGATTATGGCTGCTTCGCGCCGATGCATGCCTTTATTCAAACTTTTGAAGAAGCGGGGGTACCGATCACAGATCGGGAAGCAAGGATTCCAATGGGCCTACTGAAATGGGATCATATTCAAGCTATTTTGGAGATGGAAAGAGTAAGAAACACTTGGGGCGATGTATTCGGCACGCAAGCTGTCAAGGAGGATGTTGATCGTCTCTATGTCCGATTCGAAGCGATATTGATGGAATCGTTAAAAACCTACACGGATCCGATTCCGGGAGCTTTAGAAACGGTGAGACAGCTTCGTGATGCGGGGATTGCCATCGGGTCGACGACCGGATATACAGCAAGTATGATGGCGGTCATCGTACCGGAAGCAGCGCGGAAGGGATATTCGCCCGACTGCATGATCGCATCGGATGAAGTCAAGGCTGGCCGACCTTATCCAAATATGATATTCCAGAACTTAGTGGAGCTTGGTATTTATCCTCCGAAATCAGTCATCAAGGTTGGAGATACGGTGTCCGATATTCATGAAGGCAGGAATGCGGGGGTATGGACGGTCGCTATCATACTAGGAAGTAGTGAGTTGGGTTTAACGCAGACTGAAGTGGAGAGCTTGCATCCTGATGAACTTGCAGAACGCATGAATCAAACGAGACTAACATTCGAGGAAGCAGGAGCAGACTATATTATCGGCTCAATCACGCAGCTGCCTCTTGTTATTGAAGAGCTTGAACGAAGCGGCTTGGATCGGGGAATGAGATGAACCAATATTATAATCCGGTAGCTGTGTTCTTAGGAACAGAATCGGCGGAAGCATTCGCTGAGTTGTTTAACAAACGTTATGCAGATGTCAAGAGAGTATTGCTTCTTGCAAGAGAGGCGGGCGTTGAGCAGAGTGATTGTTTACAGCCTGTCTTGAATGCACTCTCTAAGAAGGAAACGTTATTCATTGAAGTAACCTTGAATAATCCCAATGTGGCAGATATTTTGAAGCTGAAACAGGAGACTGAGCCTTTCCAGTATGAACTTATTGTGGCCATTGGCGGAGGCAGTGTCATGGATGCTGCTAAAGTGCTGTCGGCTTTACAACCAAAGAAGTTATCTACAGTCGCCGAAGTGCGAGAAGCTATTACACATGAGGGGTATCGCAGTGAGCCGTATTTCACCCCGTGGGTCGGTATTCCGACGACATCGGGAACGGGTTCTGAGGTTACTTGCTGGGCAACCGTATGGGACGAAGAATGTGGAAGCAAATATTCGGTTTCGGATGAGCGGCTGTATGCTAGCGCAGCTTTAATTCTTCCAGAGTTGACCGTGACGATGCCGCTGCGTCTAAGCGTTGCTACAGCGCTAGATGCCTTGTGCCATGCGACCGAGTCGTATTGGTCTGTTCATACCAACACAGTTACTCGTGTTTACGCACTGCAAGCGATCGAGCGAATTCGGCGTACGCTTCCATTATTAATCGAGCAACCCTCTAACTTGGTATGGAGAGAGCAGTTATCCGTGGCAAGTTTGATGGCCGGATTGGCATTTAGCAATACGAGGACGACGGCCTGCCATTCGATATCTTATCCACTTACGATGCTTTACGGCATTGATCATGGTGTCGCTGCCAGCATAACGCTAACGACCATTTTGAGACATAATCAGGATTCATTAATAGAACCGGATCAATTATTTAGTGCATTTGGAGCAGCGGACGTAGACGGAGTAGATGATCTCATTCGAAGTATTTATACCCTATATGGATTGTCAAGCAGTCTTAGCTCATATGGCGTTACAGTCGAGGGAATCCGCGAGGTTGTGTCTCACTCTTATACGAAAGGGAGAATGGATAATAATCCTGCGCACATATCTCCTGAAGAACTTGAACGTATGCTTGTTTCATTATTATAAAATAGCCATTTTAAACTAAAATTATTAAGGGAGGCATTTTAATTATGAAAAAGAAAATGTTAACGCTCATGATTTCTTTATCTTTGGTAGCTGTATCAGCAGGTTGTGGTGTGAAAGCCGATGATGCTAAGAATGACACAAAAGCGGTAAAGACGAAGGATACCATCACGATCGGTTGGTTCCCTAATGAATCTGGTGCAGACATGAAAGTTTCACGGGACGAAATTGGGAAAGTTGTTGCAGCCGCAACTGGCAAAAAGGTAGAGCACAAAACGACGACTGACTACACGATCGCTATCGAAGCTATTGCCAGCGGCAGTGCAGATATGATCTATACGGGAGCGCAAGCTTACGTTGAAGCGAATGCTAAGAATAAGAAGGTTCAGCCGCTAGTCGTTCCGAGCGGGGAGTCAGGAACATTGAATGATGCGGTTTATAATAGTTGGTTAAACGTGCGTAAAGGGGATGGGGATGCCTATAAGGTCGGCAGCATCTATTCCATGGATAACATTGTCGGTAAAAAGTTTTCGTTCGTATCCAACTCCTCTACATCCGGATTTAAAGTCCCTTCAGGCAGAATCCTTACCTATTTTACGAAAAAAGACAAATATAAGGCTCTGACTGTGGATGATTTGCTTATAGGCGGCAAAGATAAATTCTTTAGCGATGTGCTTTTTGGAGGAACACACCAAGGATCGGCAGTTAATTTGTTAATGGGTAAAGCGGATGTAGCTGCCTTCTGCGATACTTGCGTGGCTAACTATATCGAACTGAGCTCAGGGACGGCAAACACGCCTGGTGCGGTATACAAAGTAAAACAAGGTGCAGCAGAACCGTTTAATACACAGGTAGGTAAAGAGTTCGAAGTCATTTCGGTTACACCTGTACTGAATCAACCGATTGTTATTAACACAGGTACGGTAAGTGTAGAAGACACGAAGAAAATAAAGGATGCCCTCACATCCGATGCGGTAACGAACAACCCATTGATCTTCATTCCTAAAGATTCGAAGGAGCCAGGCATGTTTAAGCAAAAGACTGGCAAAGAAAAGTTCCTTAGCGTAGATGACGCATTTTTCAATCCTATCAGAACACTCTACAACTAGAAGGTATGATCACTTGCCAAACGGACCGATTGAGGGAGCAGCTATGACAACATTACTGGAATTCAAGCAGGTATCCAAGCAGTATGGTTCGGATACAAAAGCGTTATCTGATGTTAATTTCGCTGTGAGAGAAGGCGAGTTTGTGTCGATTATCGGCCCCTCAGGGGCTGGTAAATCCACATTGCTTCGCTGTATTAACCGCATGATTGATGCAAGCAGTGGCGAAATTTTATTTAATGGCGTCGATATTTTGGCAAGTAAGAAGAACGAATTGAAACGGCTGAGAACTCAGATGGGCATGGTATTCCAGCATTATAATTTAGTGAATAGACTGTCAGTCATCGAAAATGTTTTGCACGGGCGGCTTGGTTATAAGTCCACACTGGAAGGGATTCTGGGGCTTTACTCCAAAGAGGAGAAGCATCAAGCCTTTAGCATTTTGACAACACTCGGACTAGAACAGCAAATCTACAAGCGGTGTGATCAACTGAGCGGTGGACAAAAGCAGAGAGTTGGGATTGCCAGGGCGCTTGTGCAGAATCCCAAAATACTGCTGTGCGATGAGCCGATCGCTTCGTTAGATCCTAATGCCTCCAAGGTCATCATGGATCATCTGCGTAATATTTCTACCACGATGGGTATCACGGTTATCGTCAACCTGCATCAAGTGGATACAGCATTGAAATACTCAGACCGGATACTTGGTGTAAACAAGGGATCCATCGTTTACGATGGTCATCCGTCAGGAATCAATCGCGAGCAGTTATCCAGAATTTACGGTTCGGAGGTTCATGAGCATCAAGAAGAGTTGGGAGAGCTAGAAGAGCTGGAGGGCAGTTATGCAAGATAATTTCTTTGCCAGAAAGCGCTTGAAGACGCTGCTTTATTGTGCCTTATTGTTAGCCATAACTCTAATTGCCATACTCATAACGAACTATGACGTCATCAAAGGTTTTACTTCTATACCTAAGGCGGCCGATTGGGCATTCAACAATTTTTATCCGAACGAAAAGTCGTTGAAACGGCTTCCCGTTATAATCAGCAGTATCTCTGAGACGGTTCTCGTATCTATAGCGGCAACTGCCGTTGCAGCCTTATTTGCCTTGATGTTCGCTATTGCAGGCTCGCATACGACTGGGGTAGGAGGCGTGTTCGGTTTTGTGAGCCGATCGGTCGCGACCGTATTCCGCAACATTGATGTATCCGCATGGTCGATGATATTGCTAATTTCTTTCGGTCAAAATGTACTGACTGGATACTTTGCGCTTTTTTTTGGCACCTTCGGCTTTTTGACCCGCGCCTTCACGGAGTCGATTGACGAAGTAAGCAGCAGTTCGGTAGAAGCATTAAGATCTACAGGAGCGAGCTATTTCTCCATTATTTCGCAATCAGTTATTCCAGCCTGCATCCCACAGCTGATCAGTTGGATTTTGTTCATGATGGAAACGAACATTCGCCAGGCTACTTTAATAGGCATTCTAACCGGCACGGGTATTGGTTTTCTTTTCAACTTGTATTACAAGAGTCTTAATTTCAGCGCTGCATCTTTAGTTGTCCTCGTTCTCGTCCTTGCTATCTTTGTGATAGAAACGGTTTCAACCTACATCAGGAAGGTGATCATGTAAATGACCATGGAGGAACTGGCAATGAAGAAGCCGTTCAACAAACAAAAGACAGTGATTCGGCTGACCATGGCGTCAATCGTCGTATTGACGCTATATGCATTCGCAACTTTTGACTATAAGGACATTCAATTTCTAGATGCTGTTATATCGACAGTCCATACGCTTACAACGATGTTCTTTCAGCCGCACTTTAAACACATTACCTTTATCGAAGCGGTTACCTACTTATTTATCACCCTCGGATTGGCATTTCTGACAACGTTGTTCGGCGCTATCATTGCTTTGGTGCTCGGTTTAATGGCCGCCACTAATCTATCCAATCCGACACTTTCCGTCGTCGTGAAAGGCATAGTTGCTTTTATTAGAGCGGTACCAACTGTTCTGTGGGTATTAATTTTTGCCGTTGCTGCGGGATTGGGCAGTGTGGCTGCGGTTATTGGGATGACGTTCCATTCTGTCAGTTATCTCGTGAAAACATATTCGGAATCATTCGAAGAGTTAGATAAAGGAGTCATAGAAGCATTGAAAGCCAGTGGTGCTAATTGGATTCAAATCGTATTTCAAGCCGTTCTGCCTTCGTCGATCACCTATTTGATTTCATGGACGTTTATGCGATTTGAGATCAACTTCTCCGTAGCGTTAGCCATGGGTGCAGCAGCTGGTGCCGGAGGAATTGGGTATGATTTCTTCATGGCTAGCTCCTATTATTATGATGTGAGGGAAATCGGAGCGATTACGTATCTCATTCTGATTTTTGCCATTCTGCTTGAGGTCATGGCCGGAAAGATTAAGAAGAAATTGAGGGTTAAGAATTGAAGATTGCTGATGGCTAAAAGCTGCCGCGATTTGGACATTTTGGCCTGGATGAAAGCAGATACCCGGCCAGTGAAAGTAAGCAGCTTTGGAAGTCTGCTGCAATTCCGGCCGGAGAATGCGCCAACTGGGGCGGGCAAGCGTCTGGCATTGCGATAATCGATCGGCGGGCATTTGATTGGTTTTGCGGCAGATCAATCGCGACTGGAGCAAAGAATGGTGGAGCTTACCGGGAAACCTAACATCATATAAACAAAGGTAGCAGCAAAAGCACTTACAGATCTCGGCAGATTGATGTGGGTTACCGATTCGTTATCGTTATCTCGAGCCTGCGCCAGCGGCTAAGGCTGGAGGGATGCGTAAAATTGGTTTTCCCTCTAGATTAATTATGAAATATCTGCTATTATAAAAAACGAAACAACTTGTATGACATGTCATAACTAAACGGTGTATGAATTGCGTATCCAAACAATCGAAAAGCAAAATATCGTGGACGAGGTCTATGATCAGATGAAAACGAATATTGTATCCGGTTCATGGAAACCAGGAGACAAGATTCCTTCAGAGAATCAATTGTGTCAAATGTTTAATGTAAGCCGGGTGAGTGTAAGAAGTGCGATTCAAAAGTTAAGAGCGATCGGCATTATTCAAACACGCCAAGGCCAGGGGTCCTTTGTGTCCCAATCGATCAACGATAATATGGTCGACAATTTCATTCCCAAAATGAATTTGAGCGAGAAAGAGATTCTCGACATGTCGGAATTTCGTGAGACGATTGAATTCAAATGCATTGAACTTGCTGTTCAAAGAGCCGATGAGGAAGATATGCTTCAGATTGAGAACGCTCTCAACAAAATGATTGCAAACAAAGATGATTACAAGAAGTACTCAGAGGCTGATTTTGAGTTTCATCTTGCCATTGCGAAGGCTTCCAAGAATGATATTCTTTTTATGGTGATGAAAAACACCAAGGATGTATTTTATCATTATTTGGAGGAGTTGAACCGGGTCTTGGGGGTTAATGAAGAAAGTTTGCAAGGGCATATTGAGCAATTTCAGTCGCTGCGGAATAGAGATAGTGCAAGAGTCAAAGCTAATATTAAACAGGGCATGGACGAGAATATGCTTAAAATCCGGGAAAGAATGGGCCGTTAAAAGCACTTCTTTTTCTCGCTGTAACATGTATGACATGTTACAAGATGTCCGCGAATTGTTTAATTCTACATACATAACCATGAAGAGAATGCCGCATTTCCATTGTGTTTGTTAGATGTAGGACTAAAGCCTATTGTGGAATTGTCCTCCATTAGCAATATATACAGTTTGTATTCCAAAACGGAGGGTTGAAAAAATGAAAAGTAAACGTATGATTTGGACTAGCTCTATCTTGGCGCTAACGCTTGGTATTACCGCGTGCAGTGGACAGAAATCAGAAGCACCATCAGCTGGAGCCAGCACCAAGGACAAAGGAAAAGGTGTAATTACGCTCAAAATCATGTCAGCTACACAAACGGAAACACCAGGGGGACCAGCTGAGAAGTCGATTGCAGATAAATATATGGAACAGCACCCTAATGTCAAAATTGAGTTTGTTGGTGTTCCAATGAATGAAATGTACAAAAAAATATCGGTGCTTGCTGCGGCTTCAGATCTTCCTGATGCATTTACGAGTACACCTGAGTTTATGCGGACTGCTTATGGAATGAACATTACGGAAGACCTGACGAAGCTGTTTGGGGCGGATTATTTAAAAGAGTTTTATCCCAATATGATTCAGGAATCAAGCATTGATGGCAAATTGCAGTTGCTTCCTTGGACAGCGACTCCTCAAGCTTTGATTTACCGAGGGGATTGGTTTGAGAAAGAAGGACTTAAGGCGCCGGAAACGTGGGATGATTTCCTCGAGGCGGCTAAAAAGCTGACGAAGGATACGAAAGGAAATGGAAAAACGGATCAATGGGGATTCGCGCTCATTGGTACGCGCAACACCTCAGGAGGGACTCGTTTCTTGCCTGTACTGCGTTCTTTTGGAGCGGAAGAAATCCGTAAAGATGCAAGCGGCAAATGGGTCACCGATCTAGATACGCCTAAAGCCAAAGCAGCACTGCAATTCTACGTAGATCTAAATAATAAGTACCATGTAGTTCCACCTGGTGTAACGGAAACAGGTTTTCCTGAAGCAGCCAGTTTGATGGCGACAGGTAAAGCAGCGATGATCATTAGCGGCCCGAATGCTATCGGTACGATTTTATCACAAAACCCTGAGCTGAAAGGTAAGCTCTATAGTGCTCCTATACCGAAAAAGGAAGAGCATAAAGCAACATTTGGTTTACTTGGCTATTCCGTATCCGCTCAAAGCAAAAACAAGGAAGCGGTTGCAGATTATTTAAAATTTTTAGTGAGTCAAGAAAATGCCTTGAAAATGAATGATGTAACCGGAACCTTGCCTACGAAGATCGAAGCGGGCAAGAGCCAGCAAATGTCTACTCCTGAAAAAGCAGGCTTTGTGAAGGCATTAGAGTTTGCCTATTCAACGCCTACATTCTCTGCCTATTCACAATTTTATGATATTGTAGCCGAGGAATATCAAACTCTGTTGGCTACCGATTCTAAAATGACGGTGGATTCAATTGCTAAAAAGGCGGCTGACCGTGCAAATGAGCTGATCGGCAAGGAAGGCAAGTAAGCAGTATCAGAATTAGGTAGAGGGGGGCTCCCCCCTTCTATTTTTAGGGAGGACAACGTGAAGCATACCGTATCGAAAGAGCAGTGGGCTGGTTATGGATTTGTATCACCAGCGGCAATCATTTTGCTGTTGCTGGTGACTTATCCCTTGATCTATGGCGCATATATCAGTTTTTTTAACACTAATCTCGTTAACATATGGGATTTTGTCGGCATTCATCAATATATCGATATTTTCTCTAATTGGGAATTTGTCGGGAAAATCTTTTTAACACTCAAGTATACGTTTTTTACCGTTGTTGGACATTTTATCCTCGGTATTATTCTTGCTTTGGTCTTAAATATGGACCTGCGAGGGCGCACTTTTTTCAGAGCGATTCTGATTCTCCCTTGGCTTCTTCCAGAAGTCGTTGTAGGTCTGCTTTGGAAATGGCTGTTCAACCCGATGTACGGTTTGTTTAATTATATTTTGATGGATCTTCATCTCATTTCTGACCCGGTTTCTTGGCTTGGAGACACTTACTTTGCTTTTATCGCAGTTACCATTGTGTGTATCTGGAAAGGCTATCCAATGGTCATGCTTTTGGTGCTGGCAGGTCTTCAATCCATTTCGCAGGATACCTATGAAGCGGCCAAAATCGATGGTTGTAATCGAATGCAATCTTTCCGTTATGTGACTGTTCCAGGGCTTATGCCAGTGCTGTTAGTAACCTTGATTTTGGATACAGTGTGGTGGTTCAAGCATTTCACGATGATATGGATTTTGACAGAAGGCGGTCCAGGAGACGCTACGAATGTAGTCAGTATCGATATCTTTAAGCAAGCGTTCCAATATTTTGATTTCGGTAAAGCAGCAGCGATGGCTGTCATCGTTTTCTTCGTATGCTTCTTGATCGGATATGTTTATAGGAGGGTGTTCAGCAGTGCCAACGAGTAGAGGGAAAAATTTGTTGTTCAACTCTTCCATGTACGCCATTTTGATCTTTGCTTCACTGCTTGTTTTGATTCCTGTTTTGTGGATGCTGTCTACCGCGTTAAAACCAGCACAGGAAGTTATGGTGACTCCACCTCAGTGGATTCCGGAGCATATTTCATTCGAAGCATTCTCAAGAATCTGGAAGGACTATCCTTTCGGCACGTACTTTATGAACAGCACGTATATCGTGCTTGTGTCAACCGGTATTTCATTAGTATTCTCTGCCTTGGCGGGATATGGGGCATCGCGGTTCAACTTTCGGGGAAAAGGGTCATTTCTGACGTTTTTGCTCATTACTCAGATGTTCCCATCCATTATGCTGTTGATTCCTTTCTATAAAGTGCTGCAGAAGTTAGGTTTGATTGACACGCATTTAGGCCTAATCGTCGTGTATATTTCATTTTCTATCCCATTTTGTACGTGGATGATGTTAGGATTTTTCCAAGGGATACCCAAAGAACTGGATGAAGCAGCGAAAATTGACGGCTGCGGCAAGATTCGTACGTTTGTGCAGATTATTTTGCCATTGTCTTTACCAGGATTGGCTGCAACGGCTATTTATTCGCTTATCGTCGGATGGAATGAGTACATGTTTGCCTTCATTCTCACGACCTCTGATAATATGAAGACCTTGCCGGTTGGAATCGGGCAGTTGAACGGATTTTATAAAATCGTCTGGAATGATCTAATGGCAGCATCGATTGTTTCCAGTTTGCCTTTGATTATTTTGTTCCTTTTCTTGCAAAAGTATTTTATTAGCAGTCTGACAGCAGGAGCTGTAAAACAATAGAGATAGATATACGGATAAGGGAGAGACTTATATGATTATGATCCGCGATGTTAAAGCAATACTGACCGCTCCAGAGGGGATTAATTTGGTTGTGGTGAAAATTGAAACCTCGGAGCCCGGCTTGTATGGCCTCGGCTGCGCAACATTTACACAGCGTTATTTGACCGTAGCTTCAGCTATAGAAGATCACTTGAAGCCGTTCTTGATTGGTAAGGATGTGCAGCGAATCGAAGATATATGGCAGACGGCCATGGTCAGCGGCTATTGGAGAAATGGACCGGAATTCAATAATGCCTTATCCGGGGTAGATATGGCCTTGTGGGATATAAAAGGGAAAATCGCGGGACTGCCGGTGTATCAGCTGCTTGGCGGGAAGTGCCGGGAAGGAGCTGCCATATATAAACATGCCGATGGCGGCAGCAAAGAGGAAGTAGAGACAAACGTGCGCGCCTGCTTGGAAGAAGGCTATCGTTATGTCCGCTGCCAAATGGGCTTGTACGGTGGACGCGATCACAAGATCGTGAAGCCGGATAACGCGTTGGACGGTGTTTACTATGATCCAAAGGTATATATGAGAGGTATCGTCGAGATGTTCGAACATCTGCGCAGCACAATAGGCTGGGAAGCAGAACTGATTCATGATATTCATGAACGATTGACACCGATCGATGCGGTAGGTTTTGCCAAACAGCTTGAGAAATTCCAGTTGTTCTATCTGGAGGATGCACTGCCTCCGGAGCAAATCGAATGGTTCAAACTCATTCGCCAACACACAACAACGCCTATCGCGATGGGGGAATTGTTTAATAATCCGAACGAATGGATGCCATTGATCTCAGGACGCTTGATTGACTATATTCGTATCCATGTCAGTCAAATCGGTGGGATCACACCAGCCAAAAAGATGATTTCACTGTGCGAGGCTTATGGCATTCGCACAGCATGGCACGGTCCTGGCGATGTTTCCCCAGTCGGGCATGCGGCTAATGTTCATCTGGATGTCAGCAGCATCAATTTCGGCATTCAGGAATGGAACGGTTTTAAAGACGAAATTCACGAGGTATTCTCGGGTATACCTGAAGCCAGAAACGGATATGTGTACCCGAATGAGAAGCCAGGCCTGGGTATTGACATCGATGAGAAAGTGGCTGCGAAGTTTCCATGTGAGAACGTTGTTCCGGCTTGGACGCTGGCTCGTCTGCCAGATGGCACTTCCGCTCGTCCTTAATCTCTATAAAACTGCTAGTGCCTTCTTGATGAAGCCTGGCAGTTTTTTTGTTGTAGCAAATCTCTAATATACAACCGCGCGATGATGGACATGGATCTTTGATTTATAAAGATTACTCCAGCACCCTCGCACGCGGAGGGAACTACAGTACGCTATTCTAGCAAAAAGTGGCATTATCGCGATCGAGAGGGAACTATAGTACGCTATTTAGCTGTTTCATAGAAAATTCAGCGCTTTTCGTGGAAATAAGACCCTGTAGTTCCGCAACTGCCCTCGTATCCCTGCTTTTTGCCTAAATAGCGTACTTGAGTTCCCTCTCTGCTTTAAGCCGAGCTGATAGTTCGGCACTTGGCGCGTCAAATCCATATGCGATATGATTTTTTACACCCGCTTTTTGTACACCCTCATTGCAAAGAAATAGGCTACGATCAAAATCCCGACGCACCACGCAAGAGCGACCCATATCTCATTGCCCACCGGCTGACCCGACAGCAGCGCACGGATGGCTTCCACGATCGAGGTCACCGGCTGGTTTTCGGCAAAGGCGCGAACGACCGACGGCATCGACTCGGTCGGCACAAACGCCGAGCTGATAAACGGCAGGAAGATAATCGGGTAGGAGAAGGCGCTTGCGCCATCCACCGATTTGGCGGACAGTCCGGCAATTGCCGCGACCCAAGTTAAGGCCAACGTAAACAGCGCCAGTATGCCGGCTACTGCAAGCCATGACAGGATCCCCGCCGACGAACGAAAGCCCATAATCAACGCTATGAGAATGATGACGACAACCGAAATGGCGTTGGATACCAGCGAGGTAAGCACATGCCCCCACAGTAGGGTGGAACGTGAAATCGGCATGGAGTGAAACCGCTCGAATATGCCCCGCTGCACATCGGTAAACAGGCGGAATGCCGTGTAGGAGATACCGCTGGCAATAGCAATCAATAGTATACCAGGCAATAGGTAGTTCACATAGTTAGCGGTTCCGGTTTGAATGGCGCCGCCGAACACATAAACGAACAGGAGCATCATCGCAATCGGCATGATGGTGACCGTGATGATGGTGTCCATACTGCGGGAAATATGGCGCATGGAACGCCCGAGCATAACGCCCAGATCACTGAAGAAATGTTTCTTTACCGTCTCCATTTATTTTCCCTCCTTTTTACCGATGATTGCGAGGAATATTTCCTCTAATGTCGGCTGCTTTTCAACATACTCCACCTTGGCGGATGGGAACAGCTTTTTGAGATCCGAAAGTGTGCCGCTAGCGATAATCTTACCCTCGTGCAGAATGGCAATTCGGTCGGCAAGCTGCTCAGCTTCCTCCAAATACTGCGTGGTTAGGAGTACCGTCGTGCCGCCATCAGCCAGCTCCTTGACAATCTTCCAAACCTCGATGCGTGCCTCGGGGTCAAGCCCGGTAGTCGGCTCGTCGAGGAAAATGATCTGCGGTTTTCCTACAAGGCTCAAGGCGATGTCAAGCCTGCGGCGCATACCGCCCGAATAAGTAGACGCCCTGCGGTCGGCGGCGTCTGTCAGACCGAAGCGCTTAAGCAAGTCGTCCGCAACCTGGCGCGGGTTCTTGAGATATCGCAGCTTCGCAATCATGATCAGATTTTCCCGTCCGGTCAAAATTTCGTCCACCGCGGCAAACTGCCCAGTCAGGCTGATCGCCTGCCGCACATTCTCGGGTTTTGAAGCAACATCGAATCCGTTGACGGTGGCGGTTCCGCTGTCTTGTTTGAGCAGGGTGGTGAGGATTTTGACAACCGTTGTCTTGCCAGCTCCATTAGAGCCAAGCAAGGCGAAAATACTACCTTTTTCAACCTCGAAATCTACACCTTTTAGGACTTGAAGTTGTTTGTAGGACTTTTGCAACCCTGTTACTTGAATAGAGTTTTGCATAACTTCCCCTCCTTATTGAATAGTAACCTTGGACAAATCGGCCCCCATGCCTTTAAGCGAAGCATAGGTCAGCTTATCCATGACTGCGCCGTCAAAGCAAATGGTTTTGAAGGCACGGTAATACTTATTGGTCAATGAGAAGAACGCCTGAAAAGACACATTCTTGAGTATAGCGCCCCTAAATGAAACTTCGTTTACTGCCGATTTGTCAAATTTAACGCCGATAAAGGTTTGCCCGTCAAAACGCTGCCCGCTCAGGTCGGAATATTCGAAGTTCACACCATCAAAGACACAACCTTCAAAGATTGTTTTTCTAAGGTCAGTCTTGCTTAACGTGACGTCAGTCAGTTTTACACCTGTGAATTTGGCTCCATCCATCCCCGAAACGCTGAAATTGGTGCGTGCAAGGATTGACTTATTGAAGCTTACATTCGTAAGGTCAGTTGCTGTTAGGGTACAGTCCGTCAGATTTGCGCCGTCAAAATTGGCTTCACGTAAATCACTGGTCTTAAACGAACTTCCGGTCAAGTCTGCACCTGCAAAGTCGGCACCGCGTAACGCGCTGGCATTAAATTGACCTTTATGGGCCTTAACGCCTGCAAAGTCGCTCATGGCCAGGTTGCTTGCACTAAAGTTTGTCACGACTTGCCGTTCCAGCGAGCGGGAGAGGTTGGCAACCTCCAGGATCGTTTGCTCGATGTCGCCGATACTTTCAATAGTCATCTTAAACGCTGTTTCATCGTCCTTGCCCTCAGCTCTGAGTTCACGGTAGCGCTCCTGCAAGTCGGAGAGTAGGTCAGCCTTTAATTCAGTGACGCTTTTAACCCCATCGTATGGCGTGAAAACACCGTTCAAATAGTTCGTCAATTTCTGATTCATAACATCAATCTCCTTATAATAGATTTTCTAGTACGCGCTTCGAATACTCCCAATTACTTTTGTTGCGGGCGTAAGCAACTTTGCCCTTATCGGTAATTCTAAAATATTTGCGTCGTCCGCCCTGAGATTCGTCACCCCAATACCACTCGATATCACCGTCTGTCTCAAGCCGCCGGACGCTGGAGTACATCGTGGCTTCCTTTAATTCATACTCGCCGCCCGAGCGCTCGGCGATCAGTTTAACAATCTCGTACCCGTAGCGGTCAGCTTCGGATAAGAGCCGTAAAATCATCGTATCGGTATGTCCGCGCAGCAGGTCGGATGTAATTTTGTTCTCGCTCATGTAATCACCTCCGTGTCTTTATAATACGACACACTACTATGTCTGTCAAGGTACTATTGCGGATAAAATACTTTGGTTGAAAAAACCGATGACCACCCCGACTTATACATCGGTGCAGGCATCGGTAAGAGTGTAGTCATTTAATGTCTCAACAAAGCAAAGGCAGATCCAGGCGATTGTAATTGAAGTTCGCTAATCACACAGGCAAGCATGATCGATTCTTGTAGAAGGCTCTGCAGTATGTCACCCAAGTCAACAACCGTCGTCCAACCAATATCTTTAAGCAGAGCTCTGACCTGATCTTTGGACGAAGGATTGTTTCCGCACATAAACATGATTGGCGTACCTTCTTTAAAATGGGGATGGATCATGATTTTATCGCTGATGGTATGGAGTGTTTTGACGATATGACTTTCCGGCAATAACTGTTGGACGATGACCCCAGCCGATGCCTCCGGATTCGCCAACCTCTTGCTTCCAAGAAATATGCTTTGAGTTATGCGGTTCTCGGCTGCTGATAAGAACGCGATGACCTGATTGAACAAAACCCTCTCCTAGAATTTTACCTACATTTCCAGCACCTAGAATGCCAATGTTCATACTCATTCACTCCTCTCTAAGCGTGATTATATGAACATTATGAATGATGAACAATAAGGCACTTTTAAGTATCCAACCTTACAGGTTATGATAGGGGGTATAATGTTGCTGATTAATGGGGTGAGCGAATGCCTGTACAGCGAAATGAGTGCCCGGTAGAAGTTGTATTTACGATGTTAAGTGGGAGATGGAAAATTCCGATCTATCGATACTTATTTAAAAATAACAAACCAGTGCGTTATAGTGAATTACTGCGCCATTTACCCTCTATTTCGAAAAAAATCCTAACGGAACAGCTTCGGGAGCTTGAGCGTGACGGAATCATTGACAGGAAAGCATATCCCGAACCCCGGCCAAGAGTAGAATATTTGTTGACTTCTTCCGGAAGATCGATGATTGTTTTTCTTGATAAAATGAGCGAGTGGGGCGAAGAACACATCTTATGATTTTCGTCCGCCTATGCCAGCAAGTAAGTGAAAGGACTTCCTCCAAATGCAGCTGGAGGAAGTCCTTATTTTCATCTAGCCTAAGGCAATTTGCGTTGTTTTTTCTAACTGTTTAGCTGCAGCAGGTTCCCGATGCTTTTTGAGAACGGACAAGAGAATGAGCACAATGCCAACAGCACCAATGGAGCTTAGAGTCCATATAGGTCCACTGATATTCAATCCTTGGCCGAAATAGAACAGATCGCGTAGACCTTCTATAGAAAATCGAAGTGGTATCCACGAGTAGAGCCAATCATGGCTGAAGGCCGGAAGCAGCTGCGGCGGCAGAGAAAGAACTGGAGCACCAAAGAAAAAGACAAGTACAAATAGCGGTACCCCTGCCATCCCAAGCCAGCTTACCACGGCTGTTTGCAGCAGGAAGAAGACGAACCCGGCGAAGAATAGAAACAAAAAGATTTGCCCTGTATGGGGAATGGATAAGCCGAGCCACTGCCCTGTAACCAGCAATATACTGCCCGCTGCTGCCGCGGTGACGACAACCCCGCCTACGAGCTGAGATGCCCGGATTCCTAGACGATGCAGACGGGAACCTGATTGAACAGCTTTCTGCGAAGCCGTGAAAAGAAGTAGAGTAGTTACCATGGCTCCGAACCATGCAAGCTGAGTCAGAACCATAGGGGCGTTGCCATTCGAACTGTTAGCCCCTACCGTATTGATTGTTTTTGTTGTGACTGAAATCGGTGAAGCGAATGCTTTGGACTGTTCAATCGTAAGTGTAGCACCGCTGCGCCCAGCCAGTTGATTGAGCAGTTGTTCTCTGACTTGTGCGTTTATTCCGCCAACCATCTGGCTGATGACTTGGTTTGCCATGGTTGCTCCGTTATAGTTCATGCCCTGATTAACATAGACAGTAATCATAGATGGGGAGGGTTGAGGAGATAATAGGCTAATAAGATTGGAACTAAAATCAGCCGGAATCACTATTGTCGCATAGGCCTGCTCACGATTCATAGCATCCATGGCTTCTTGCTCACTTTCCAGAATCGTCCATTGCAGAGGAGACACCGTATTACTTTGAGTGGGAGTCGCTGTTAATTTCTCCTGAATCGTTTTGCCAAAATTCATCTCCTGACCCGTCGGGAGTTTTGCACCGCTATCAGCCTGTACCAGAAGTACGGGTAAATTCTTTGGTACAGGATTAACGGTTGATCCAAGCTGCGCTAAACCTAGCAGAAGAACCACAAGAAATACAGCAATAATAGCGAGATACGGATGTTTTTGTTTAAAAAAATGATTCATACTTAACCTCCTAATTTGTATTTAATTCATTCAACGTTGCATGAATCAAATAGTTAAAAAATAATCACTATCTCCATAACGAGACAGTGAAAGCGATCATATGTCGTAAATAACTATCGATATCGGCGTTGATAATATTCAATGAAGTCACTTCCCCAATCACAACCATGATACCAATAGAAATCACTTGTTTGGCCGCAGCGTTGAAGTCCATGTCCCGAATTTCGCCATTGAGAGCTCTCTGTTTGAGCGCATCAGTTAGGGCTTGGTGTCTTTTTAAAATCATTTCACTCAAGAAATTTTTGTCGTCCGATAGGATCGAATCGGAATCTCGCATCATAATTAGCATAAAGTCCCTGTCACCTAACATCGTTTTTACGACACTGCTGACCAAGAGATAAAGGGCTTCCTCCAGCGGCTGACCAGGGTGAATGCCTGCAATCAGATCATCCATTATTTTTAACCGAACGACTTGAGCTTCCTGAAAAATGGTTTCGAGAAGTTCCTGTTTGCCACCGGGAAAATAATGATACAAAAGGCCATCTGTAATGCCTATTTGCTTATTAATAGTTCGAATAGAAGTACCATGATAACCGTGCTGGGCAAACAACTCCTTGGCACCTTGCAAAATCTGAACTTTCCGTTCAGCAGCTTGAAGGTCACGGCTTGTTCTGGGTACTTTTTTCATGACCAATATCCATCCTTTCTTGCATGTGTTTCATTGAACGATTGTTTAATGAGATTGTAGTTCATTTTATTAGTGAAGTCAATCGTAAGGATTAGGATAACGAAGCATCTATAAAATGATGCGGAAATTAGGCGGCCTCGCGCGAAGATAAGGGAACTACAGGACGCTATTCTAGCAAAAAGTGTCCTTTTTGCAGGGGGGTGGGAACTACAGTACGCTATTTTGCTGTTTCACGGAAAATTCAGCGTTTTTCGTGGAAATAAGACCCTGTAGTTCCGCTATGACCTTCGCATCCCCGCTTTTTGCCAAAATAGCGTCCTCTAGTTCCCTTAACAGGTTTTGTCGCTCCTAAGAGGCTGATCTTATTACCCCCTTTTAAAATATAAACTTTGACCCTCAGCTCGTTGCTGAGGGTCTCTTTTTTACTATTAAACGAAAGGGCAGATTAGTTCTAAACTTACACGGTTTTAAACTTCTGAATTATTCTCTCCATTTTTTCAGCTTCTTTACTAAGTGAATCTGACAATAAAGATACTTCTTTTACCAAATTAGTCTGTATGATTGTTTTATCATTCACTATTTTCACTGCATTTAGCGATTCTTGAGACACCTGTGCCATCTCAGATACGGACGCCGAAATTTCTTCGGAGCCAGCAGCCATTTGTTCTGAAACGGCTGACAACTCCTGAATTTGAACCGTGATACCTTTTGCGGAATGCAAGATTTTTTGAAAGGAGTTTCTTGCGTATAGTACTTTTTGATTTCCAAGCACCACTTCTTCAGATACACTATGCATTGCTTTTACAGTTTCCGTAGAATCGCTTCTAATTTCTTTCAATAAATTTGATATCTCCGATGCCGAAGAAGCTGATCCTTCAGCTAACTTTCTAATTTCCGATGCGACAACAGAGAATCCCTTCCCATGTTCGCCAGCCCGCGCAGCTTCAATTGACGCATTTAAGGAAAGCAAGTTGGTTTGATTGGCTATCTCCATAATAGCTCCAACGATTTTCTCAATATGTGATGACCGTTCACTAAGCTTGGTGACAATATTTAGGGAAGATTTAAGGGAATCATCAATCGAATGCATTTGCTGCTGCGCTTGTTCCATATGTCCAAAACCTTCAACAGCTTCACTTTCAGTGTCTCCAGCAGATTCAGATAGCTCATTAGCAGATTCTGCAATTCTCTGTACACCTTTGGCCATTTCTTCTATTGCCCGCGCTCCGTCTAATGTATTTTGTACGGTAGTTGTTGCTCCTTGCTGAATTCCATCTATACTTCTGGCAATTTCCACTGTTGCCGTTGCGGTTTCTTTGGTATTGAAAGTTAATTTTTCTGCGGATTGAAACACATGCTTTGAAGCTTGGGATATATCTAGCACCATAGCCAACAAACTATCCAGCATAGCGTTTAATGAGGAAGCGATTTCTCCGATTTCATCCTTGGAAGTTACGGATAGTCTTGTCGTGAGATCTCCACCCTGACTTGCTAATTCTGCTAGTTTTTCATTTACCGTTTTTAAAGGTTTCAGCCTAACAATGATGAAAAAAAGCATAGCGAAGAATGTTAAGAAAGTGATGCTTAACAAGGTAACTGCAAGGTTCAACATGCTGCTTGCCTGTTGTCTTGCTTGAATTACTTCTTTTTCGGCCCTTGCATTCATTTTTGTCTGAAATTCATCAATCGGATCCCTAATGATCTTCTTAGTATCATCATAATTTTTGTCAAACATCAGTTTTCTGGCTCTATCGAAGTCTTTACTCGCAACTGCTTTCATCGCTTCATCTTCTGTTTTTATTAATGCATCGGAGTTTTGCTTTGCTTTTTCTATGAGATCCAATTCTGCCTGTGGAGCATTTAATTCCTTTAATTTTATGACAACATGATCTCTTGTCTTAGTCTCATTAACTTCTTTCCAATAATTATTAAAATACTCTTTTTCCCCAAATTGCACGTATCTTCTGGCTTCATTCGTTAAATAATCTGATGCATTGGCCAGATCTATCCCCAGTTGTTTAAATTCTGATTGTCTTTGCAGTGACAGCCGTTCTTGTTTAACGTCTTTTTGCAGCAAGTATACACTTATGCCATTTAAGACAGACAGCAATAGAAATATAACACACATGAGCTTTAGGATCATTGAAATTCTCATCATTGATATTCTCATTGTCACAACCTCTTTTCACTGTTATTCGTTCATAATTCGACATGAATCGACATGTATTCCTTTTATTTTCGCTCTTTTGATAATAAGAAAATGTTAAGATCCACAACCTGAATTCTACCGTGGCAGCGAATTGGATTTTTGGTACAACGACAAAAAGACGGCTCTGTTCATATCGCTAGATAACCATCTTTTCGTTAATACTTAAATGGAACAGCATAGACAAGAAGATCAGGGGGTGCGAAAATAAAAGCGACTTAAACGAGCTGCTAGCAGATAACGGAGGATTTGGCCATGGACATCAACCATGTTTCGGAGTGGGCAGCGTCCCACTTTCAATTATATATCTTGGAAAGCATCCATTCCCTGTACAGCACGATGAACAAACCGGTGTATCAGATAAAAGAGAACGTACCAGTGCTGATTGCAGCAGCCGGTGGCAAAGCGGTCCTTACTGTTCAGGGTCATTCGTACGAACTGACGGAAGGGAGTGTCATTCTGCTCCCAGCGTTTGGTGAGGCTGAGTTGATTGCCAATCGCCAGAGCCCTTTTCATGCTTACAGAATTGCTATTAATACCCAGAACCAGAATCGATCTGTGCCGGAAGAGGCGATGATTCGAAAAAACGGCATTACCTCCAATACCCATGTTCATTACTTCTCACATGAATCTGAGATTGTGGCCTACGCGGAGCAATTGTATAGGCATCGCATGCCTGACCGCGAAATCCGTCATGTACAGAATCAACTGCTGTTTCATCAAATTCTGCTTCGGTTGCTGGAGAAGATGGACGTCAAGTCTGCCACGGATGAACAACCTTCCATGGAACGCAGCATGACGTATTTGGAAAACAATTTTAATGAAAAGATCACGCGTGAACATTTGGCCGATATTGCCGGTATAAGCCGGTCGCATTACTCCATTCTGTTCAAGCAGCTTACGGGCTTTTCGCCCAATGAGTATATGTCGCGGCTGCGCGTTCATCGAGCCAAGGAGCTGCTGCTTGGCGAGCCGGGCACGCTCAGGGAAATTGCCCAGAAGGTGGGGTACAGAGATGAATTTTATCTCAGCCGCCGTTTCAAGCAGCAGACAGGAGAGTCGCCTTCCGGCTATGATGGGAAGTCCGTTCAACGCGTGGCGGTTTTGCTTGTCCCCTACGCCATACATCTGATGCTGCTTGGATTGGAGCCTACTGTCATCATTTCGGAGACGAGCGAATATATCAGCACGGCAGGCCTGCATCTTCCACAGAGCATTGTGTTTGTTAATGCGGGCTACACGATTGAACAGATCAATTCGGCGCTGCTTGACAATGGGGTAGAGCTGATTTTTGCAGCAAACCTGCATATGAAGCACTTGGGACTGAGCCCAGAGCGATTGCGGGTTTCAGCGCCTGTCTTAGATATTGCGTGGATGGAGATGGGATGGAAAGAACATCTTCGTCTACTCGCCAAATACACTCAGAGAAGCGACCGTGCAGAACAATGGTTGGCTGATTTTGAGCAGGAGGAAGAAGCGGGACGAATACGGGTTCAGCAAAGTGAGGTCGCTGCTGACATCCTCATGATTCTGGTTATCAAACCGGAGGGAATCTATGTCTACGGGGCGCGAAATGCAGGTTATGTCATGTACCGATCGCTGGGATTGCGGCCGCCAGCAAGGATTGCGCAGGAAATAGAAAAACAAGGTGATCAATTCCATTCTATTACCATCAGAGTATCAGATTTAGCGGATTTTGAAGCAACAAGGCTGTTGGTCATTGTGTTTCCGGATGAAGTCGGCTCCACCGCACATTCCGAAGCGGTATTCACCTCATCTCAGTGGAAGAATCACCCTGCGGTACAGCGAAATTGTGTCCATCATCTTGTGAAGGATGAATGGATTCCTTATAATCCGATTTCAATTCGGTTGCAGCTTGGGCGGGCGGTAGCTTTGTGGACAGGCAATCAATAGTGCAAGCTTTTTTCCAAACAAAAAGGCATGGTTTGTTGCAGGAGGGATTCATATAATTATGTGTGTAAATGAGAATGATTTTCATACTCAAATATAAGAAACCTCGCAATGGAAAAGGGAGAGAGTTATTGATGAAAAAACTGTTAATTCCGTTCGTTTTAATTTTAGTTTTGCTGATTAGTGCTTGTGGGGGGAAAGAAGCTAACAAGTCCGATACGGGAAGCGGTTCGTCGCCTAAACCGGCTTCGACGCAAACGGGTGAAAAGGATACCGGCACGTTTACCTACCAATCGGAAAGCGGACCTGTACAGGTTCCGACCCATCCGAAACGTGTCATCGTGCTAACGCGGTTTTTGACAGGAAATTTAATGGCGCTCGACGTGCCTCTGGTGGGCGCGGATGAGATGTCCAAGGATAATCCGAATTTTGCCGAAAAGCTGGCTGGTGTAGAAGCGGTTACGGACGAAAGTCTCGAGAAAATTATTGAGCTGAAACCTGATCTTATCGTAGGACTATCCGACATCAAAAATATCGACAAGTTCAAGAAAATCGCCCCGACGGTGACGTATACGTACGGCAAGGTTGACTTTTTGACCCAACAGCTTGAAATCGGAAAATTGGTGAATAAAGAGAAAGAGGCTCAGTCCTGGGTCGATGATTTTAATACACGCACCAAAAAGATTGGTGAAGAAATCAAAGCCAAAATCGGTGAAAATGCTACGGTCTCAGTTATCGAAACGTTCAATAAACAGCTGTATGTGTACGGCGAAAACTTTGGCCGCGGAACCGAAATCCTCTATCAGCAGTTTGGACTGAAGATGCCGGATAAAGTGAAGGCAGCAACGAAAACAGATGGTTTTTTTGCCTTATCGACCGAAGTGCTGAAGGATTTCATGGGCGACTATGTCATTTTCAGTAAAAATGCCGATGAAGACAACTCGTTCCAAAATACGCAAACCTACAAGAATGTTCCTGCTGTCCAAAATCAGCGCGTGTTCGAAGCTAATGCGAAGGCATTCTACTTTAACGATCCAGTAAGTATGGAGTATCAACTTAAATTTTTCATCAAGAACTTTCTTGGCCGTTAAACGCTGATTCCAATGACAAATAGACGACATCTTGTACGGTTCTTCTTAAAGCTTATAGGAAGTGCTCTGGTGCTTGTCCTTTGCTTTGTTATATCGATGCTGTTCGGGGCAGAAAAAACAACGTTTCGAGATTTATGGCTTGCCCTGACTTCGTCTGCTACGAATGATACGATTCTCATATTGCGTGAAATTCGGCTGCCGCGGGAGCTTGGAGCCATTCTAATCGGCTCTGCGCTTGCGGTGTCCGGTGCCATTATGCAGGGCGTCACCCGCAACCCGCTGGCCGACCCCGGCTTGTTGGGGCTGACCTCCGGAGCGAATATGGCGCTCGCTTTGGCATTCATCTTCGTTCCGTCATTGAACTATTTTGGCATTATGATGGCGTCTTTTCTGGGAGCTGCTCTGGGAGCGGTACTGGTGATCATTCTCGGCTCCGTGCGTCAGGGCGGCTTGTCGCCAATCCGGATTGTGCTGGCGGGAGCAGCTGTATCCGCTTTTCTGTATGCCATTTCGGACGGCGTCAGCCTTTTTTTCAAAATTTCCAAGGATGTATCCATGTGGACAGCGGGCGGCTTGATTGGAACTACCTGGGGACAACTTCAAGCCATCGGTCCGGTTATTCTGGTTAGTATTATCCTGGTGCTCCTTCTATCCAGCCAAGTGAGCATACTCAGCTTAAGCGATGAGGTGGCGACGGGACTCGGGCAAAAGCTGGTGCAAGTCAAGGCTGTCCTCTTTGCTCTTGTTATCGTGCTTACTGGGGCTTCGGTAGCGTTGGTCGGCAATATGGCTTTTGTCGGCCTCATGATTCCTCATATCGTTCGCCGAATTGTAGGCACCAATTACCGGCATGTCCTTCCGTTCTCCGTCATTGCCGGAGCTTCGTTCATGCTGCTTGCCGATACGCTGGGGCGGACCATTCATGCGCCTTATGAGACACCGATGGTAGCCATCGTCGCGATGCTGGGCTTGCCCTTTTTCTTGTTCGTGGTGCGTAGAGGAGGCAAACAATTCTAATGATGATGACTGCTCTCATTCGCAAACAACGCCTTATTCTGCTTGTCAGTCTGGTGCTGATCGCAGCCACTTCTATCATTAGCATGAGTATTGGCTATTCACCGCTGTCGTTTAATCGGTTAATTCCCGTACTGTTCGGCCATGGTACCTTTAAAGAAGATTTTGTGCTATTTTCTATCCGGCTGCCGCGCATTATTATTACACTGCTGTCAGGCATGGCACTCGCTCTATCCGGATCTATCCTGCAAAGCGTAACCCGCAATGATCTGGCTGATCCTGGGATTATTGGTATCAATTCCGGAGCGGGTGTGGCTATCGCGGTCTTCTTCCTTTATGTTCCGATTCAGGTTGGCTCTTATGTCTATGTTCTGCCGGCCGTCGCTTTCCTCGGGGCGCTGCTAACGTCCGCGTTGATCTATCTGTTCTCATATAGTCGGACGCGCGGGCTTAATCCTACCCTGCTGGTACTGGTCGGTGTTGGTTTCTCTATGGCGTTGTCGGGCATTATGATTGTCATCATTTCGTCGGCGGATCGATCCAAGGTCGATTTCATCGCCAAATGGCTGGCAGGCACGATATGGGGGACGGATTGGCCGTTCATCTGGGCGCTGCTTCCCTGGCTGGTGCTGCTTATTCCGTTCACGTTGTTCAAAGCCCACAGACTTAATCTTCTTGCTCTGAATGAAGAGTCTGCCATCGGCGTTGGTCTGAAGCTTGAACGGGAACGTCTGGTGTTGATTCTAACGGCAGTCGCCGCTGCGGCTTCGGCAGTTTCTGTCACGGGCGGCATTGCCTTCGTTGGGCTGATAGCTCCGCACATTGCCAAGGCGCTAGTCGGTCCGCGCAATCAGCTTTATATCCCGGTCGCGGTGCTCTTAGGCGGTTGGCTGCTGCTGACAGCAGATACGATTGGCCGCAACCTGGTCGACCCGGACGGTATTGCGGCGGGCATCATGGTGTCGCTGATCGGTGTGCCTTATTTCGTCTACTTGCTGCTCAAGAAGTAGATCTCTATCCTTTTCCATGTAGTGCAATATCATTGAAAGAAAGAGGCTGCCCATAAGTCATTAAATTGACTTATGGGACAGCCTTATTTATTTTAGGGGGAATAGTATAGTCGTTAGGATGGACAAGGGCATTGCACTCTTGAACGCGTTCTTCTATATACGGATTGTATCTCAACATTGCCCATGTAAAAACTTAAAAATGACCCTTTGAGTTATGAACTTCCGCCAAGTATAGTAACTTGTAATCGCATACATTTATGGCAAAGATACTTCGATAGCGTCGATGTACGATGGCATGTACAATGTTAAGTAATGTCAGTAAACCGAGGAAGGTCGTAAATGGGTTACAACAAATGGGACCAAAAAGCACTAGCAAAGCTAAAAAATATGAAGCTCCAAAGCAAATTTATGGCAGGCTATCTCATTGCGTGTGCATTTCCGTTACTGGTAGTTAGCAGTATCATCTATAGTCAATCTGCAGCCGGATTGGAGGACTCGTCTCAGGAGTTCGCTGCCCTGTACACGTCTCAGATCGAGAATTCTCTAAATGAACTTATGAAGGAATATGACAAAGTAACCAAGTCTGTACTCATTGACAATGATCTTATTTCCAAGGTTGGGGACGGGCCTAACTTGTCCATGAATGAGTACATTCTTCAGAAACTATCAGTTCAACGGGTCTTGATGCGAGTCGCTTTGCTCAAGTCCGAAATTAATAATGTCATGCTGATCAGCCGCGATAATAGCGTCTATCAGTATACGAATACAAGCAGCACGGTTAATGAGAGCGCCTTGATGTCTCAAGAATGGTACAAACAAGCGCGCAGTTCGGGAGATACTTTGTTCATCACCGGTCTGCATGACAGATCTTACTACGAGGATAAAGGGCAGGGGGCTTTAGTTACAGTAGGTCGAGTATTGCTCAGCTCCGAAGGGGCATTTGCCGGGGTGCTTCTCATCGACTTGGACCCTTTCACATTGATGGAGTTAAACCATGAGTTTGTCTTGACTAGAGATAAATATGGCATGAGTGTAATCATCTCCAAGCTTTCAGGTGAAACCGTTTATCATTCGGATGCCGCCAGCGGTAGAGTCCCCTGGATGCAGGTGTTGGAAGCAGGCATTGATTATACCAAAGACGTGAGCAATAGTGACCAAATCGTGATTTCAGGCAGTACCCAGCTGGGAAATTTGGTGATTAAGACAGAGATACCCCGTGAGAAGCTGCTGCAGAAAATCACTAGGATTAAGGTGGTTACCATCATCTTGATCATCATTGGTTTTCTGATCACGGTCTTGATTTCCCTCGGACTAAGCTTAAGGATTACGAAGCCAATTAAAGCACTGCGCCGCAGTATGAAGCAAGCGGAAACGGGGCAATATTTGCCCATTGAAAGTATTCAAGCCAATGATGAGATTGGCAGCTTGGTATATAGCTATAACAAGATGATTGTTGTCATTCGAACACTTATTGAAGACGTTTACATCGCAGAAATCAAACAGCGGAAAGCCAAATTCCTTGCTCTGCAGAATCAGATCAACCCGCACATGCTGTACAATACGTTAGAATCGATCCGCATGAAGGCGCTTGTGAAGGAGGAAGAAGAGATCGCTGGAATGATCAAGATTTTGGCGAGAATGTTTCGCTTGACCTTGGGCAAGGATGGCAAACAGCATTCGATCAAACACGAAATTGATTATACCCTTAATTATCTGCAGCTTCAGAATATACGCTTTGGCGACAGTTTCCTGCTCGATATCCGAATGCCGGAAGAGATGCAGCAATGCAACATCATTCCTCTCGTTTTTCAGCCTATTGTGGAGAACAGTATCATCCATGGCTTTCAAGGCTATGAAGGGAGCATGCATATTGTAATTGAAGGCATGTGGACGGCAGATGGCGGAATCATGATACGGATTCTGGACGACGGAATCGGTATTTCCGGGGATAAGCAGGAGGAACTGCGTACCGTGCTAGAGGATGCTGCATCGGATAAATATAAGCTGGAGGAAACGGAGAAGTTGGAAGGTGAAGGGTTAGGGCTGAAAAATATTGCCGAACGCATCACGTTACATTATGGGGACTTGTACAAATTAACCGTTCGATCGGGCGGTGACAAGGGAACCATAGTTGAGATTCTCATTCCCAAATACTAAATAAAAGTTGTAGTCAGGCAGACTGGAAGGGGAGGTGCTTGGGATGAAAGTAGTTGTGGTTGATGACGAGAAAGGGATTGTGGAGGGACTCCAGAAAATGATAGGACGCTATATCCCGGAATGCGAGATTGCCGGAGTGGCCTATAACGGACTAGAAGGGGCTAAACTGATACAAGAACGCCAGCCGGATATTGTCATTACAGATATTCGAATGCCTCAGGCAGACGGGTTGGACATGATTCAGATCTTGAAAGAGAAGGGCTGCCAGGCCAAATTCATTCTTTTGAGCGGGTATGCGGACTTCGAATATGCGCGAAGAGGCATGCAGTTGGGGGTTAAATTTTATCTCAACAAACCGGTTGAAGAAGAGGAACTTCGTGAATGCGTCTGTAAGGTCATGGACGTGATTCGGGAGGAACGAGCTAAGCTCCAAGAGGTGGATGAGCTGAAGCAAGAAGTAAATATTCGTATGATGGAAAGCGCTTTACGGGACATCATTGAAGGAGGCAGCGAGCATACGGTACATGCGGAAGAGCTGCTCCAGACCGCTCATATTCCGCTAGATCGTACGCATTTTGTTTGCGCTTTGCTGGAATTTGAAAGCAGCTTGGGCTCTTTGGCGGAAAGTGGCCTTGATTCCGTATTCAATCACATAGACCGCACATTGGGGCCGTATCGTGGGGGATTTCGCTTCAGGTATCTAGGCGCCCAGGTGGCAGTTGTTGTTGCGCATGATCATGCCATCGACTATGGGGAATTCGTCCGGGCTATCCAGCGGCTCAAAGATACCTTATTTCGCGAGTTGAAGTTATCCGTTACAGTCGGGATCGGTACAGTGAAGGAAAAGGTAGCGGGAATCAATATGTCCTTTGAAGAAGCTCGCCACTCACTCAGCTACAAACTAATTAAAGGTGCGGGTGTGGTCATTTCATATCCGGATATCATGACCCTGTCAGGCAAGCGGCAAGCCGTTCCGGAAGATATGATTAACAAGCTGGAGGCTGGTCTTGATAACATGGATGAAGAAGCTTGTGTCGGCGCGATCCGCGTGATTTTCCATTGGCTGGAGGAGGAGCGTGAGATGAGTCCTGTTGATCTCCAATTGCAATGCTTAAGCATTCTTTTGTCGAGTGCACGCAAACTTTCCATGGAGCAGCTGCAGCAAAATGACTTTTTGGGACGCCATCTCCTTATTCTGGATGGACTCTCGCGTTATCGGACATTGGACCGTATGGAGACTTGGATGCTTCAAATGATTAAGGGTATTATCGCTTTCAAGCTGGAACATAATATGACGAAGAAAAAGGATGTAATCGCTGAGATCAAAGACTACGTATCGATTCACTACGCCGACGCGATCAGCTTGGCGGAACTTTCCGCCCGTTTTTATATCAATCCTTACTATTTGAGCCAACTTTTCAAACAAAAAACGGGAGATACCTATCTGACATTTCTCGCCCAGACAAGGATCAATAAGTCCAAAGAATTGCTGGAAAAGACGGATTTAAAGGTGTACGAGATCTGCCAGATGGTCGGTTATTCCGACACTCAGTACTTTGCCAAGTTGTTCGAAAAGCTAACGGGTTGCAAGCCTAGCGAATATCGCAGGAATCCCTCAGGTGTCTAATCCTCAGAAGTCCTTTCGCCGTTCTCAAGGTGGGAGGACTTTTATTGTAACTATAAAATGACCCTGTCGAAACTTAAAAACGTCCCTTTGAGCAGCATCCCCCTTAGAGAGTACACTGTGTGTAAGCGAATACAACTAGACGCGAGGGGGGAATAAATTGCTTAAAAGCAAAATTCAATTGAAGGTTTTTTGGCCGCTCTATGTGATGGCCATTCCAGGTCTCATGTTTCTCATTATTTTCAAGTACATTCCGTTATTAGGCTCGGTGATCGCCTTTAAGGATTATTCGGTGTTCAAAGGGTTTATCGATAGTCCTTGGGTTGGCTTTAAGCATTTCCAGAAGCTTCTCGATTATCCGGATTTCGTCCGCGTGTTCGGAAATACGCTGATGCTAGGTTTTCTGAAAATCGTGCTGGTCTTCCCGATTCCGATCTTGCTGGCGCTGATGATGAACGAGATTCGGAAATCCGCCCTAAAGAAAGGTGTGCAGACGGCGCTATACATCCCTCACTTTTTATCGTGGGTCATTGTGTCCGGCATTGTGTTTGACATCTTCTCCTTAAGTGGATTGTTCAACATCGTGTTGGGATGGTTTGGGCATGATCCAATTTTGGCCATGCAAGACAGCGCTTACTTCCGACCGGTTTATGTGCTGACTTCCATTTGGCGAGATGCTGGGTGGGGAACTGTCGTATATATGGCCGCGATCAGTTCCATCGATCCGCAGTTATATGAGTCGGCCATGATGGACGGGGCATCCCGATTCAGACAGATTCGTCATATTACATTCCCACTGCTTTTGCCTACGGTGCTGGTTCTGTTTTTACTGGAAATCGGAAACTTCCTGGACTTAGGCTTCGATCAAGTATTCAATCTATTGACACCAATGACCTACAGCGTGGGGGATATTCTTGATACGTATGTGTTCCGAACAGGTATTCAACAGGCACAATATAGCTTTGCTACGGCAGTAGGTTTGTTCCAGTCGGTTATCGGTTTTATTCTGGTGTTCATCTTCAATCGGTTGTCGAAAAAAGTTTCAGATGGGGGGTTGTGGTAGATATGTTTGAATCCAGGGGAGAAAAAGTTTTTGTAACAAGTATCACGACCCTTCTTCTGTTGCTATCGTTCATTGCAATTGTGCCGCTGCTGTCCGTCATTTCGATTTCGTTCAGCTCGAAAAGTGCTGTTGTGCAAAATTTGGTGTCCATCTGGCCTAAGGAGTTCACGTTAGATTCATGGAGCTACATTGTTGAGCGTCCTGATTTGTGGAAGTCATTCTTCCTCACACTAGGTTCGACTGTGATTGGTACTGCCTTGGCGCTATTCATTACAGCGCTGCTCGCTTATCCGCTTTCGAAACCGGAGTTTCGCTGGGGTTCCGTGATCATGATTGGGGTGGTCATTGCCATGATTTTCAAGGCTCCCATCATTCCTTATTTCCTTACTGTACGAGGAATAGGCCTTTATAATAACCCGTTGGTCTTGATTGTTCCTCATATCCTGAACCCGTTTAATCTGATCATCATGAGAAGCTTCTTCAAGGAGTTTCCTAAGGAACTGGAGGAAGCAGCTTTCCTCGAAGGCAGCGGTTACTTTCGAATGCTGTTCCAATTCGTCCTTCCGCTGTCGAAAGCTGTACTTGCTACACTAGCCTTATTCTACGCGGTGGTCATTTGGAATCAGTTTCAGACACCTTTATTATTTCTCCAGAATACGGACTGGTTTCCGCTGCAGATGAAGATCCGCCAGTTCATCTCGGATGATAATATGATTATGCCAGGTGCCGCTTCAACGGCTGACTTTAATTTTAACGAAAGAACGCTAAGATCGGCGACGGTTATCTTCGCTATCCTTCCGATCATCGCGGTGTATCCGTTCTTGCAAAAATATTTCGTCAAAGGAGCCATGATCGGCTCTGTAAAAGGATAATTTCGTATTGGTTTTAAGGCTTAATAAGCCTAGAACATATAATGTCGATTTCAAGGGGGAAACAAGGCATGGCTATCAAAAAATTGGGAGTACTGGCGCTAACAGGCGCCCTAGCCGCTACAGTCTTTACAGGCTGCAGCAGCAATTCAGACAAATCCGCTGCTTCTTCATCTCCTGCTCCAGGACAAAGTGCTGCTCCTAAGGTAGAGGAAATCGTTGATCTTGAAGTGTGGAATACCAATACGGGTTTTAAACCGATTACCAAAGGCAGCAAGCTCTATGATTTTTATAAGGATAAACTGGGCGTGGGTGTCATTCAACCGTATGTGGAATGGAACGGAGGCACCAACTACCTGAACCAGTTGAATCTGAAGATTGCAGCAAACGAAATGCCGGACTTGTTCTTGCCTCAGCAGGGCATCGAAGACAGCTTGGCTAAGAACGGCGCAATCGCCGATTTGACAGATTTATTGCCGAAGTACGCACCGAATGTCATGCAGGTCATTCCCAAGGAAGTATGGGACGTGGTCAAAGCCAATGATCCTACCGGACAAGGGAAAATTTATTATATCCCAGGTGTGCTGGACTATGGCAGAGAAACGGGCTTGATTCGTAAAGATTGGCTCGACAAGCTGGGGCTGCCAATGCCTAAGACGCAAGATGAGTACGTGAAGGTGCTTGAAGCTTTCCGGGATAAGGATCCGAACGGCAATGGACAAAAGGATGAGATCCCGACCGGCGGCCGGGAGGCAGCAGCTTGGATGGATCATTTATTCGCGATGTATGGTGTAGCGATGTTCGAAGGCAAGCCAGATTGGGATGTGTATGATGGCAAGCTGACTTACGCTGCGGTTACCCCGAATATGAAAGCTTCTTTGGAGTTCATCGCCAAGCTGTATAAGGATAGCTTAATCGATAAGGAATCGCTCTTGAATAATAAAGCGAAATGGGAAGGCAAGATTGAATCCAACAATGTCGGCAACTACTTCCACTGGGAAGAGTCGGTCTTCGAGCGTTTAGAGAATATCAACAAAAATAAAGGCGTGAAAGGCGATTACTCGGTACTCCCGATCCCAGAGGTTCCAGGCTACAAAGGTTTTTATACCTTGAAGAAGATGCAGCCTCCGGTCTGGGTTGTGAAGAGCAACAAGGATCAGAAGAAGCTTATGGCGACGCTGAAACTGTTGAACAATATGTATGACAAAAAGAATTGGAATACGCTGTACCTTGGTGTGGAAGGCATGCACTATACCATGAAGGACGGCAAAGCCTCCAGACTTCCGGATGACAAGAGTGTACAAGAGAATCTTGCCATTAACCCCTATCTATTTGTAGCTACTGCAGACTTCTCTTCAGATCTGTACAAAAGCACGGCATCGGAAGATCGGAAATGGGCAGTGGATCAAAGTATTCGGAACATCGCAGAAGCTCAGAAATACGTCAAGACCATTGCCGGCGACGGCATGCCTGCGAGTATCTATGAAGGCTTCGCCGACATTAACAATCGCACACTGTATGTGGAATATGCAACCAAGATTATCCTTGGCCAGTACCCGATCAGCAAATTTGATGAATTCGTTGACAAGTGGAACAAATCAGGCGGTGAAGAAGTCACGAAGCGTGCTAGAGATTGGTATGCGAAAGTGAAGAAATAGTCCGCTATTAATTGTAGTGGAAGGAAGGGAGCGGCTGGTTCAACGAGCGGCTCCTTTTTCTTAGGCTGCCTCGCGCGGAGGGAACTACAGTACGCTATTCCAGCAAAAAGTGGCATTATGGCGAACCAAAGGGAACTACAGTACGCTAATTTACTGTTTGATGAGAAATTGAGCACTTTTCGTGGAAATAAGACCCTGTAGTTCCGCTACTACCCTCGCATCACTGGTATTTGGCTAAATAGCGTACTAGAGTTCCCCTAAGGGTCACCTTCTTAACCCCGCAGCGTGATCTGCTTACAGAGACCGTCCTGCAAGGTGTTCATAGGATGCAGCCTTTCGAAGTATATGTTATTGAGATTTAAGCTATGTATATGTGAGGCTAATCCAGAGAAAGGATGTAAATTATGCAAACGATTGATCGGAAAGCTCTGGTGCGCCGCCATAACCCCGTTGTACGGGGCTTCGATAAATTCTCCTCTCTAACCGTGGGGAACGGGAATTATGCCTTCACCGTTGATGCAACGGGTTTGCAGACATTTCCCGAGTGTTATGAGAATGGCGGAGTTGAACTTGGCCATCTGTCCAATTGGGGCTGGCACACCTCATCTAACCCGAAGGGCTACGATGTGGAGAGGTTTCAGAAAACCTACTTTAACACGTTCAATGGGAGGGCGATAGGATTTCCCTATATGCCGCGCGGGGAGAACAGTGAAGAATACAGATGGCTGCGGATGAACCCCCACCGCCTGCATCTGGGGGCAGTCAAGTTCCTCTTTACTCTTCCTTCTGGTGAACCGGCAGGAAGAGAGAACTTGCAGGAGACCGAGCAAACGCTGGACTTGTGGACAGGTGTGATCACCAGCCGTTTTTCCTTATCAGGCGAAACGGTCTCGGTACTGACATGCTGTCATCCGGAGGAAGATCATCTTGCGATCCGGGTTAAATCCAGTCTCTTGGTATCAGGTCAGCTCAAACTGGCTATGCGGTTTCCCTATGGATCAGCATCCTTCGGCGGTTCAGGCGCAGTATGGGACCGTCCCGAAGCACACCGGACTGAGATTGTAGCATCAACAGACCACTCTGTCCGTTTAAAACGAACGCTGGATGAGGATGTCTATTGGGTCACCGCCGGGTGGTCAAATGGCACACTCAAGCGTGACTCGAGCGACCCTCACCTCTTAACACTTCATGCAGAGTCTGACGAGGTAGAGCTGGTGATTCGTTACTCCAAAGAGGAACAGGCCATACCTCTTCTTGATTTCGAGGATGTTTTAACGCAATCTAATAATCATTGGCCAGTTTTTTGGAACAGCGGTGGGGCGATAGAACTGGCTGGGAGTCAGGACATTCGAGCCCATGAGCTAGAACGGCGGATCGTGCTTTCGCAATATTTGACCGCTGTGCAGTCGTCCGGATCGCTTCCCCCTCAGGAAACGGGCTTGACGATGAATAGCTGGGCCGGCAAATTCCATCTCGAGATGCATTGGTGGCATTCGGTGCATTTTGCGCTATGGAATCGACCGGAGCTGTTAGAGAATAATTTAGGCTGGTATAGTGAGATTCTCCACAAAGCGCAGGAACTGGCACATTCTCAAGGATATGAGGGGGCCCGTTGGCCAAAGTGCGTAACGGAGGAGGGAATAAATGCGCCCTGTTTTATCGAACCATTCCTCATTTGGCAGCAGCCGCACCCGATCTATTTTGCTGAACTGCTTTACACGATACGAAACGATCGTGACACACTGGAGAAGTATCAAGACATCGTATTCCAAAGTGCAGATTTCATGGCTTCCTTGGCAGAATGGGATGAAGCTGGCAAGCGTTATGTGTTGGGGCCGCCACTTGCGCCAGCACAGGAAATCTATGATCATGCGATAACAATGAATCCGACTTTCGAGCTTGCTTACTGGGCTTTTGGCTTATCCACAGCGAACCATTGGAGGGAGAGGCTCGGCTTAACACGCGTGGAGAAATGGGATCATGTGCTGGAGCACTTGTCTCCGCTTCCTGTATCAGATGGACTATATGTGGCAGCTGAAACGGTTCCGGATACATTCAGCGGCTTGGCTGGAATTGACGACCATCCGACCATGCTGGCTCCGCTGGGCATCTTGCCTGGCTTGATGACAGATACGGAAACCATGCGGCGAACGCTGAAGGAAGTTATCCAGGTCTGGCATTGGAAGGACACTTGGGGCTGGGACTATCCGATGATGGCGATGACGGCCGCAAGGCTTGGAGAAGGCAAGCTTGCTGTCGATCTTCTCCTGATCGATCAGACGAAGAATACCTACTTGCCGAATGGCCATAACTTTCAGACGAGCAGGCTGCCGATCTATCTGCCCGGCAATGGCGGCTTATTGACGGCAGTTGCTATGATGGCAGGTGGTTGGTTGGGCGGGACCGATGCGGCTGCGCCCGGTTTCCCGCAGGATGGGACATGGATGGTCCGCTGTGAGGGTATAAATAAAATGCTTTAAGTGCGAAAAAAGGTAAAGCGCCGTGCCGACTGAACGAGTCGATACAGCGCTTTTTATTAAAGGTATCACGACTCGAAACAAGATACCCGTACGGCTTACGCCGTCCATTGTGGCAGCTTCCTCCAACGAGATGGGAATATGAGAGGTTTTGCATGGTTATTTCCTCTGGGTGGAAGCATTTATATGTTTTAGAGTGCTGGAGGAGGTGGCTCCAGTTGCCTCGCGCTGAGGAAAGGGAACTACAGTCCGCTATTCCAGCCAAAACTGCCGTTATCGAGAGCCAAAGGGAACTACAGGGTGCTATTTTGCTATTTTGCAAAAAATCAGGCGCTTTTCTCGGAAATAAGACCCTGTAGTTCCGCTATTGCCCCAGCATTCCCGCTATTTGCCTAATTAGCGTACTAGAGTTCCCCTCCCTCTGGATTTGTCGCCTATAAGAGGCTCATCGCTCAGCGCTCAGCTCTCAGGGCGGCGAAGCCGATTTCTCGGCGGTCTGCCCTATCTGGTTATGAAAACATTATCCATATAATAGATGCCAGCAGCATCTGGAGCAACCCCAACCTTCAATCGGCTGACGTCAACCGCTGCCGTATTTTTGAAGCTGAATTGATTGGCTTGTTTTGCACCGTTGACATACAAATCAAACTTCTTGGTAGTGGTATTCATCACGGCTTTAATATCGTACCATTTGCTAGCGGTGATCGGTTCAATGCTCATAAGTGTTGAGCCATCATATACTTTTAAGTAATTTCCCTGCAGGCCTGCATGCAAGGCGGCTAGGTTTGAACTGTCATAGATAATGAAGTCTTTCCAACTGGCATCCTCTGTCCGCAGCGTGGCTTTGAAGGTAACGACGCCAGTTTGCGGGGTGAACGATTTCTCGGCTGTCGTGGCATTCGTCGTGCTTGTTTTGTTTAATTTCATACTTCGGTCCGGGCCGGTATTTAATCCCACACTAGGAACGTTCTCCACGGTTACCGTGCCTCCTGTGGTAACGGTCGTCCAGTTGGATGGGGAAACACCTGCTGCCGAATAGCCGTTCATGGCATCCTTGAAAATGATCGTTTCCTGGGCGATGGTCCTTCCGAAGGAAGGCACTTCATCTCGCGTAATCGTGATGGCATTGTTATAAAATGGCGTGATCGAGTAAGTATTGTTGCCAGGTCCATTCGCGGGGTATCCGTAGAACAGATTGTCGGCCCATCCTATAGCCCATACAAGGAACCAGGTATAGTCAAAGGTTGTTTGAACCGCACTTTGAGTCGGGAGCAAACCAACCTCAGATAAACCGTAACGCTTATTGCCCATGACAGAAGCCAGCTCATTGTTTGCGTTTGCAAATTTCGCATTCCCGCTGACATCAGCATAGATGTCAGCCCCGCCGAGATCAACATAAGAGGGTCCGGGGTAATAATTGCTGTTTACTGCATTGTTATCATCCCGAGCCGGGGCCCAGACCCAAATCAGGTTGTTCAAACCATGATAGTTCGTGTATCGGTCATACATATTCTCCCATAGCTTTTTGTAACTGGCCCCCGTTTTCCCGCCCCACCAGAAGCCGATGTTCATCTCGTGATAAGGCCTCCAGAGAACGACAACACCTTGGTCTCTCAAAGATTTCAGATAGCCAGCCATCGTATCGATATGTGCTAGCCACTTGTTGTATAGAGGCGTCCCAGGGGTCGTGAGCGAGTTGAAATCCGCTTGTGACATTGAACTATTGACGCTATTCCAGCCACCGGCGTCCGCTATTGTATCTAGTGGGTTCGTCTCATGCCATGAGATCGTGACAAGCCCACCTTTCTTCCAATATTCAGTCGCGTGGTCGACAACAAAGGAGCGCCAATGACTTAAATCGGAGGCATCCGTCACGTTGTAGTAGAAATCAAAACCAATCATGGCCGGATATTTACCTGTCAAATTGTAAATGTGGTCGGTTTCCATATAGCCATAATTCTGCCCCCGTACGTACTGTCCGGAGATGATTTGATTGTTTGCCTGAACCGTATCCATATAATTCAGTACATCCTTCACGGCTTGTGTCGCGCCCGGATTAACCGGGGAAGCAGCGTAAGCCTTAGTTCCACCCATCCCTTGTGAGCCGGAAGCCAGCAGGGACACTAGGAGTGTTGCGGCAAGTAGTTTGGATTTCCATTTTTTAAGCATTACTGAGTTTCCTCCTTCATTCATGTTTGCAATCGATTTTACTTCGTGTACGGGCAAGGCTTCGCGATAGTTATAAAGCGCTTACATTGATAAAGCCATCATCTCACCTCCTCATTATGGCGGATAGTTCAATTGTAGAAGGTTGGTAACAGGAAGAGGTCTAAATTTTTCGGCAAAAAGTTTTTGATCTTCGGCAAGTTATACGTTCATGGGGCCTCACGCAGGTAGATATGGCAATTTCCAAGCACATTCGAAAATAGCAAACTTTTTGCCGAAGAATTTGGAATTTAGGGTTCATTCGAAGAGCTAGAATAAAGTTATCAAGATAGACAAGAGGAGAGAAACGTTATGGCCCTAATAGCTCGACAGTTCCGCAGGTACAGCATCATGTATGTGCTTCTGCTGCCCGGTTTGCTGTATTTTGCGGTATTCAAGTACGTTCCTATGGTGTACATCACCGCTGGTTTCAAAAATTACAATGTGCTCAAAGGGCTGTGGGAAAGTCCGTGGGTAGGATGGCAAAACTTTAAATTCTTCTTCGAAGGCGTCTATTTTTACCAAATTATTGGGAATACGATACTGATTTCGTTATATAAGCTTGTGTTTTCTTTTCCTGCGCCAATTATTTTGGCTTTGATGCTGAATAGCGTCACTTCCGGCGGGTTCAAGCGAACGATTCAGACATTGACGTATTTGCCTCACTTTTTGTCATGGGTGATCATTTATGGCTTAATGGTTGCTTTCCTAGCGCCAGGCACCGGACTGGTCAATCAACTGATGACAGCCTTCCACCTGGAGCGCATCTCATTCCTCACAGAGCCGAGTTTAATAAGATCGCTCATTGTGGGAACGGACATTTGGCAGTCGGTAGGTTGGGGAGCGATCATTTATTTGGCCGCTTTGACGGGAATCGATCCTTCCCTTTACGAGGCTGCCACTGTTGACGGTGCTTCCCGCTGGAGACAAATTTGGAGCATCACGCTGCCAGGGATCCGCAATGTAATTATTTTGATGCTGATCCTGCGCCTCAGCGCAATTCTCGATGTAGGTTTCGATCAGATCTATATCATGATGAATCCGCTGAATCAGGAGAAGGCGGATGTCATCGAAACCTGGGTCTACCGGGTCGGCATGCAAGAGGGTCGTATCGGGCTCGCGACGGCGGTAGGACTGTTCAAGTCGGTCATTGGCTTCATGTTAGTGCTCGGTGCTAACCGACTAGCCAAGAGATTCGACGGACAAATCTGGTAGGAGGAAGCTCTATGAATACTATGACCAATAGCGAACGCATCACGCAAATTTTGAACTATACGCTGCTTTCCCTGCTCGCTGCTACATGTGTGATTCCTTTCATCTACGTCATCACTGTGTCAGTTACGCCTATATCTGAGGTAATCAAGAATGACGGTCTCGTCCTCATTCCCACTAAGGTGACCTGGACCGCCTATGAGGCGATTATGCAAGGCGGGCGACTGACAGAAGCTTATCAGGCTACGTTGTTCCGGGTAGGGGTTGGAACGGTCGTCAATCTTTTCTTCACCATCCTTACGGCCTTGCCTCTATCCCGCAAATCTCTCCCAGGGCGCAGTTACTTCCTGATGTTCATCGTATTCACGATGTTGTTTAACGGAGGTATCATTCCGAGCTATTTGCTCGTGAAAGAGATCGGCTTGCTGGACTCCTCATGGTCTCTCATTGTCCCTGGGCTGATTAATGCCTTTTACCTGATGATCGTTAAAAGCTTCTTCGAACAACTGCCGGAGGCTATCGATGAAGCGGCAAGAATCGATGGTGCCGGGGAATTGGCCATTTTGTTCCGGATCGTTCTTCCGCTATCTGTCCCGATTATCGCAACGGTCGGCTTATTCTACGCGGTGTGGCACTGGAACAGCTATTTTGACGCCTTGCTGTATATCAACGATGCATCGAAACAGCCTCTGCAGCTGTTTTTAAGACAAATCTTACTTGCTTCCGTAGCTATCAGCGGGGATGCCGCCGAAGCAGCCAATTCGGTTAACCCCATATCGGTGCAGATGGCCTCCGTTGCGGTGACGACACTTCCGATTCTGCTCGTGTATCCGTTCATCCAGAAGCATTTCACCAGAGGCGTTCTGCTCGGTTCGGTCAAGGGATAGCCGAGAAGGCTCTGCCATTGTTATCATGAGGAAACTCTTGATATAAACATGTATAATACATTTTAAGGGAGAGGTTTATCGATGAAAAAGAGACACGCACAAGCTATGCTTGCCCTCACGGTTGCCCTAAGTATGACGGCGGCTGGCTGCAGCAAGGCCGATCCAAAACCGGGGACTGACAACAAGACAACAACAAGTGCCCAGCCGGAAGCTCAGAAGAAGTTGAAGCTGAATTTCTACAACACGATCGGTTACCGACTGACGACGCCAATGCCTTCGAAGGAGAACGACCCCATCCGCCAAATGATCGAAAAGGACAACAATATTGAGTTGGAGATGACGCTCGGCGGTGAGAATTGGAAGGATAAACTGAATTTGCTCATTTCGTCCAATCAAATACCGGACATTCTCACTTTTCCCGACCGCGCAAGCGCCATTAAATATTACGATCAAGGGCTTGTCGCTGAGCTGGACGATGCGCTCAAGGAAGTGCCGGAGCTGACCAAGTCTTTTGATCCCTCCCGGCTGGAGCCAATGAAATATAAGGGTCATATGATTGGTATTCCGGGATCCGAAGGGGTCGGAGGCGTGAATGGCTGGTGGATCAACGCAACTTGGTTGAAGAAGCTGAACCTTCAAGTTCCGACTAATCCGCAAGAACTTATGAACGTTATGAAGGCGTTTACATTCAATGATCCGGACGGGAATGGCAAGAACGACACATATGGATTCCTCGCCATGCTGCCTAAGGATGGATCGCTTGGATACAGCACTAGCGGGGCCCAAGGCTTCCAGCAAATTTTCTGGATGTTCGGGGTTCAGCCAGGCTTCGTCGACGTGAAGGAAGGTAAGGTCGCCGTATACAACACGGACCCGAAAACCAGAGAAGCGCTGCAGTTCATTAACGAAATGATTCAAGCCAAAGTTGTTGATCCGGACTGGGTAACGATCGATGATGGGCTGAAGCGGGATAATAAGATGTATCAGGGCAAGGACGGCATTATGATTGAAGACTGGCGCCGTATGGAACCAGCTGAACAGAAGAAAATGCAGGATGCCGGCGGGAGCGTACCAGAGTGGAAACAGATCGCGCCGCCGAAAGGGCCGTACGGCGATCAGATTCTCGATGTGAAGCCATTCCAGCAGTCCATGATCGGCCTTTCTAAGGAAGCGCTTAAGGATCCGGCCAAGACCAAGCGTGCTATGCAGTTCATTCAATATTTGTATACGAATAAGGAAGCTTATCCATACTTAGCTTACGGAATTAAGGATAAGACATTCAAGACCACGAACGGTCAGCCAGCCTTGATCGACAGGACGACCTACAATGAGAAGGAAGTGGAGTGGCGCTATAACTATGCCTTCGTCCGCAAGGCCAATGACGGCGTGTACTTTGACTTCAAGAATCCAGATGTCACCAATGCTAATCAGAAAATCAATACCAGCTATCTAAAAGACAACAATGTCAATCCTCGGGTATTTGACGATCCGAATGATCCGCTGGCACAGGACCGCGTCAAGTACGTCAATGAGATGATGCTCAAGTTCGTCACCGGCAAGGAGCCGCTCAGCAATTGGGATACGTATGTGAAGACATTGCAGGACAAATTTAAGCTTAACGACGCCATCGCCAACTACACCAAGCAGCTCCAAAGCGATGGCGTGATTAAATAACCGTTCCAAGAAGGGGAGACGTCGTCCTCCTCTTCTTCCCTATGGGGAACGGGAATAACCATGCAGGGGTGGGACGTATGCGGGCTAGGATTCGAAAGCTGTTTCACACTATTTCTTTCCGATTATTCATTGTTTGTTTCATCTTTGTGCTGAGCTCGGAAGTGATTGTGAGCACCTTGTCCTACCGGTACATTAAGAATGAGATTTCCACCAGCCAAACGGAACTGGCCAAGCAGCTTCTCGTAAAGGAGCAGCAGTATATGGACTTATATTTCGCCCTGGTCCAGAACACGATTGCCCTGTTATCCTCGTCTTCCGAAACGTGGCGCAACGATATGAGCGCGGCCCAAGCTGGGTTGGAGGGGGTCTATCGCACTCACTCGGAGATGCTGACGGATGTGTATTTTATTAGAAAGGACCTTTCCATACTCGGAGGCAATCCTGTCACTAAGGTATTGAACGATCCAATGCCAACTCGGGAGGAGCTGTACCGAACTGCTTACAGCAACGCTTACGGCAGTATTTCGGTCAGCAACCCCTACCAATCCTTCTTCTCCGGCTGGACGGTTACGTTCACCAAAGCGTTGACTTTCGCCGGGGAACCGATGGTTATTGCGGTTGATCTTAATTTGACGGCTTTGCAGGAGCGGATGGACCAGATCAGTCACGGCAGCAACCTGCAGCTGGCCATTCTCGACGATCAAGGTCGCGTCATACTCGAGCCTGCAGCTGGCGGGCCGTTCCGGGCGAGAGACCACCAGCTTTTGTTCGACGACCGGGACAGCATGGAGTTGATCCATCAGAAGGATGATGTGTTCCAAGAGCATATGAACGGTATTCCTGTTACCGTAATGAAAGGCTTCATTCCTAGAACGAAGTGGATTGTGTTCGCTTTCTCCGACAGCACCTCGCTGCAGAAATCCCTGCAGCGGATGGAAAGTTTTTTCTTCTGGGTGCTGGCTGTTGGACTCCTCCTCAGCATTGTGACGGCAGCCTTCGTTGCCCGGATGATTCGGATACCGGTCTATTACTTGATTCGCAAGATGAGTCAGGTGAGGCAGGGTGATCTGAATGTAACGATTCCCAGGATACGCAATGACGAATTCGGCGAGCTGACCGATACGTTCAATACGATGCTGGGGCGGATACGAACGCTGCTTGAGCAAGTCAACATCAGTGAACGCAGGAAGAAGGAACTGGAAATTCAGGTGCTGCAATCGCAAATTAATCCGCATTTTCTCTATAATACGTTAGGTTCGATCAGCAATGTGGTGGACGTCGGCAGGTATGATGAAGTGGACAATTTGATCGGCGCGCTGATCGCCATTCTGGAATATGGCATTACGGATTTCTCCGACAGGGCCAGTCTGAACCAGGAACTTAGGAATGTAAGAGATTACTTGCACATCCAGAATGTCCGGTATGACAGCGTGTTCGAGCTCCTGGAAGAGATCGATCCCGAGGTGCTAACACATCCCGTATTGAGAATGGCGCTTCAGCCGATTGTGGAGAACAGTATCTTCCACGGCTATTGCGGGGGAAGACTAGCGGGCGTAATTCGCATTACAGCGCTGCGTAAAGAGGGGCAACTCGTGATTGATGTAACGGACGAGGGGGTGGGGATGTCTCCAGAGAAGGTGTCGCTGCTGCTTCTCCCTCTTCAGGAGAATGCCGCTCTGGCGGAACGGCGCAAACGAATCGGCTTGTACAACATTCATCAGCGAATTCAGTTGAACTACGGCGAGTCTTACGGTCTTAGCGTGTGGAGTGAGGAAGGCAAGGGGACCCGGGTCACACTGCGGTTTCCCGATTTGCGAGTGGATGAACGGAATATCTTAGCCGTCTAAGGAGGAATGGACATGCGGGAAGTGATCACATGCTTGATCGTCGATGACGAGCCGCCGATGGTGCAGCGGCTGCAGCGCATGTTCGAGCGGTGGGCAGAGCAGCGGCTGCCGTATAAGCTGGTAGGATCAGCTTATTCAGGCAGCGAGGGGCTGGAGCAGGCCGAGCGACTGAAGCCGGATTTGATTTTGACGGATGTGGTTATGCCGGGCAAGAATGGCTTGGAGATGATTAGAGAGCTGAGGGAAAGTCACCCCCGCATTGAATTTATCATTCTGAGCGCATACGCTGACTTTGCTTACGCCAAGCAGGCTATTGCCATGGGCGTCTTTGAATATCTGGTTAAGGTTCCACTGAGGGAGCAGGAGGTGCTGGCTGCACTGGCGAAAGCGCGGGACAATGTGCTGGCTTGGGAGGAGAAGGACCTAAGGCTGCACAGCCTCAGCGGATCAGTGAAAGGTGATTCCCACCGAATGCGCAAGCAGTTGCTCGATGAGCTTATGCGCGGAGAGATGAGCGCCACAACGATGAAGCGAAGAAGTCTTGAGTACGCTCCGAGCTTCCACCCTGGCCAGTACGCTAGCTTTGTGGTTCGTTTGGATGACTATGCGGCCTTCTGTGCAGAGTATTCGCCTGCTGACCGCAATTCGCTCAAGTACGGCATGCTGAATATTATGGAGGAGGTGCTTCAGGATGCGGGCGGTTGTTTCGTATGTGAGATGTCCCCCAACACGCTTGTCGGATTTGCCATGATTCAGGCAGCGGGAGAACAAGGCTTTGACAGACGAGGGCTTGAGCTGGCCGAGGAGCTTCTTACCCACATGAAGTCATATTTGCGCCTGTCCGTTTCCATTGGAGTGAGCCGCCGGCATCGTGGCTGGGAGCAAGCAGCCGAAGCGTATAGGGAGGCTTTGGCAGCTTTAGCTGATTCGTTCTACTTCAGCTTCAGCATGGTCGTAACCCCGAACCGCCGATTGGTCTATAACGAAGCCGATGCGCGAGTCATGTTCGAGCGGTTTGAAAATGTACTGGATCGCGTATCCTCGGCTTCCGATAAAGACGAGCTGGCACCGCTTCTCAAGCTGCTGCACACGTACCGCATTCCCTCGTACAAGCTGCTGCCCTATGTCGAGAGGTGGTTAGTCCGGCTGCAGCGCAAATTGTTCCGGGTCGGCAATGAGCTGGAAGACACGCCGCCGCTCCAGTTGGACGTCTGTTCGCATTTGCATCAATTGACGGAATGGCTCCGTTTGGAATGGGAGCGTATCTTATCCCAAGCGGAGCCTGTGAGTCTAAGACCGGACATGGCCAAGGCGATCCTGTACGTCGAGGAGCACCTCCACGAATCGCTCTCGCTAAGCCATCTTGCAGACCATATTCACTTGAATCTGTCCTATGTCAGCGAGCTGTTCAAGAAAGAGCTGGGCATTAACTTTACGGACTACGTCGCCAAGCGCAGGATCGAGCGGGCTATTGAGCTTATGCGCAAGCAGGCTTATACGAACCAAGAACTAGCAGAGGCTGTTGGCATCCAGAATGAGAAATATTTTTGTACGCTCTTCAAGAAAATTACCGGCACTTCGCCGCAGAAATATGAACTTAACAGCAGAAGAATCTAATGGAAAGCGAGAGGATAGACAGTGGCTATATCTCGATTTCAGAGACGCAGTCCCTTGCCATTGGAATGGGGGACGGATACGAGCCTTATCTGGCATCCTGCCGAGGTGGAAACGCATTATGAACACCCGGTGCAGTCTTATTGTCAATTCCGCCAAAGTTTTGAGCTCCCTGCGGATGCAAAGGCATCCGGAACGCTGAGCATTTTTGCTGACTCTAGATATATTGTATATGTGAATGGGATGTACGCGGGCCGAGGACCTTGCCGGAGTGACCCGAGATGGCAGTATGTCGACGAGCTTCCGGTTTCGAGGCTGCTTCGTCCAGGCCGCAACTGCATCGCTGTCATGGTACTGTATTACGGCTACGGAACTGGGCAATCAATCGATCGGATTCCCGCACTGCTGGCTGAGCTGAACGTTTCCGTGCCTGGAGGAGAGACGATCCTTCTGGGTACGAACTCTACATGGTTATGCCGCAAAGCGGACGCTTACGATTCTCAAGCCCCCCGGGTGAACGGCTGCCAAGGGCCCATCGAAATTTACGATGCCCGGCTGGAACGGGAGGACTGGCATCTGCCAGACACTGCGGTGGACGGCTGGGAGGCGGCCCGACAGCGAGGCTTCCGGCTGTCGCCCTTCTGGAACTTCGTGCGGAGATCCATTCCGCTGCTGGAGGAGAAGGAGCTGGATGCGCTGCGGTTTGTGAGCCGTGGCGTCATCCCTAGGCTTCCGGCACCTTCCGGGAGAATGCATCTGGATATCATTGAGGAAACGAAGGGCATGCATCTGATCGAGGCAAGCCCGTTGGATTCTCCCTGGGACGTAGGCTCTGAACGGCCTTCACCAGACGAGGCTGAAGTGCTGACTTACGATTTCGGCAGGATCGAGCCAGGGTATTTGCAGCTTGAGGTTACCGGTACCGCCGGGACCATCGTCGATGTGGTGTATGCCGAAGAGCTGTGGGAAGGCAAGGCGCTGCTTAACGGGAATAACAATCGTTCTCTGGATAGATTTATCCTCGCAGAGGGACGGCAGCAGCTGGAAGTGGGCTTTGGCTGGAAGGCGTGCCGCTACGTACAGCTGCGGGTTCGGCATGTGGATTCCCGCCCGGTTTGCGTGCACAGGGTAGGGCTGCGAACACGTCGCTATCCTGTGGCGCAGCCAGCGGCGTTCAAGTGCAGTGACCAGACGCTGCAGCGGATCTGGGACATCTCCGAGCATACGGTACGCATCTGTATGCAGGATGCTTTCGTCGATTCGCCAAGTCGCGAGCAGCAGCAGTGGATGGGGGATGGACGCTGGCAGGCGCTTTACCAGACGTATTATTCAGGGGATGGAAGGCTGCACCGCAAGCTTCTGGAACAGGTTGGCCAATCTCAGGATTGGCAGGGCATGACGGCTCAGCGGTATCCGGATGGACATCACAACTACCCGCCGATTCCGTCGTTTTGCCTGCACTGGATCAGTTCCTTCGGCGAGTATCTGGACGCTTACGGGGATGACGGGCTTCTGGCCGAATGGTGGCCGAACATCGTTCAGGCACTTCGCTGGTTCTCAGGTTTCGAGGACGAAGACGGGTTGCTTGTGGACGTACCGTACTGGGCCTATGTGGATGCGGGTGAGGCGCCCCTTGGCAGATGGCCGGACGTAGAACGCGGTGGGATCGTTACAGCGCTCAACTTGCTTTATCTGGAAGCGATGCGCCAAGCGATCAGCTATGCCGGACTGACCGGAGATCATGAGGCCGAGGCGTATTACAAGAAGGTAAGCAACCGGTTAGCGGACAGTATCAAGCAAACTTTATGGCTGCCGGAAGTCGGCGTCTACACGGAGTGTTTGGTCAAAGGCGTCCCTAGTGTACTATACAGTGAATCGGCGAACGCCCTAGCGCTGGTTGTTCTGCATGCGGCTGAAGACGAGCGAAGCCAAGAGATTTACCATGCGGTATTCTCGCCTGAAGCGGCAGGGGGAGCCATTCAAGCCAGCCCATTCTTCATGTTGACCGTTTACAGGGCACTCGGCAAGCTTGGCCGTGAAGAACGAATGCTGGAGCTGGTGCTTGAGAGGTACGGTCCGATGGTTGAAGCCGGTGCTACGACGGTATGGGAATGGTGGGGCTTATTCTATCAGGATAAGCAGTCGGGGGAAGTGCACTTCAGCTCAGCGTGCCACGCCTGGGGAAGCATGCCCGTGTACATGTTCTTGCATGCGATTCTGGGTGTACGCTCACTGAAACCCGGACATACCGTAGTAGAGATTTCTCCACGGCTCCTTGGCGGTCTTACCTGGGCGGAAGGTTCTATTCCGACGACATGCGGCGTTTTGGCTGTTCGGGTGGAACGCGAGACCGAGCATGCCTTAGAAATTCGGCTGAATCTGACAGTGCCCGAAGGAGTAACCGTCTTGTCTCAAGGTGTTTCTTATGGCGTAGGTAAGCATGTAGTGTATGTAGAATAAAAATAAAACCAGCAAGCCCTCGAGGAGGCCACTGAAAACAGAGAGTTCTTCAGTGGCCTCCCCTTACCAGTTTGCTGGTTTTTTACACTTGGATAACAGGCATTTTGCATCGGGTTATTTAAGGCCATAAATTTTTCATTGACTTGAGCAAGGGTTAAAAGTTATTATATGTGTGTTGTTACTTAAACGTTTAGGTACTTAAACGATTCAGTAAAATTAAAGGGGGAAAATGAATGTCCAAACGTTGGTTGATTACTTCAATTATTGCAGCTACTTTCAGCGTTTCATTCCTTGCTGGATGTGCGAAGAACAATAAGTTGTCGCCCCAGCCTGAACAAGGTCACGTGGTACAAGACAGCAATAAGCAAGGAGAAGCTAAACCAGAAGCTGGAGCGGAGCTGCTCGTATGGGAGTCCAAAGGTCCGGAACTGGATTATTTGAAAGCGATCTCAGCAAGCTTTGAGAAAGAATATGGCGTCAAAGTGAAGGTGGAAGTAGTTCCTGCTATAGACTCTGTGAAGAAACTTACGACAGATGGTCCTGCGGGAATCGGGGCTGATGTCTTCTCTGCACCTCACGATCAATTAGGCAATGCCGTTACGGCGGGACTTGTTTTACAGAATGATGTGTTTAACGAAAGCGCGCGAAATGAATTTATGTCTTCGGCCATTGACGGAGTTAGCTACAAAGGCGTGTTATACGGGTTCCCGACAGCGATTGACACTTATGCGCTTTTTTATAATAAAAAATTAATGGAAAAGGCTCCGAAAACGTACGAAGAGATTGTGAAATTTGCAGAAACCTATAACGATCCGAAAAACAAAAAGTTCGCCTTTATGTGGGATGTACGCCAGTTGTATCAATCCTATTCGTTTTTTGCAGGTTACGGCGGCTATGTTTTTGGCAAGAATGGTACGGATGCAACTGATATTGGTCTAAATAGTACCAAAGCGATCGAGGGGGCGAAGTTCTTTCAATCGTTAAAGAACATACTTCCGTTAAACGTTAATGACATTAACGATAATATTATCACAGGCTTGTTCCAAGAAGGGAAAACAGCTGCTGTCATCAATGGACCCTGGTTAATGTCTGGATTGTCCAAGGTGAACTTTGAGTATGGCGTTGCGCCGCTGCCGCTTTTGCCTAATGGCGAACATCCGCAAAGCTTTTCAGGCATTAGAGGGCTATACGTGAATTCGTATACCAAATACCCGGTTGCCGCCAAACTGTTCGCTAGTTATGCAACAAGCAAGGAGAATTTAATCAATCGCTTTAAAATGACGACGCAGCTGCCGCCTAGGAAAGATCTGATGAATGATCCGATCATTAAGAATGATGCCAATGCCTCGGCTTTCCTTGAACAAGCGAATTATTCGACGCCAATGCCGTCGATTCCGGAGATGGGGAATGTTTGGGTACCAGCAGGCGCTGCGCTTGCTTCCATCTGGAATGACAATGGGGATCCGGCCACAGTCCTGAATAACGCGGTAGAACAAATCAAGACAGCAATGAAGACTAAGAAATAAGGCGGTCCTATGTATGGATTTGAATCAAGGCGCTCTACGACATCGAACGATAGCCGCTATCTGCTCCACTGTTTTTATTGGTTTAGGCCAGCTATATAACAAACAATATCTCAAAGGCTTGGCCTTCCTCATTCTGTCTCAATTATTTTTCTGGAATTATTATCCTATTGCTTTTAAGGGAATCAGAGGATTCATCACGCTTGGTGATGTGCCTACCCAAATTATCAATGGAAAAGTGGTGCATGGCGATCACTCTATTTTCATGTTAATAAATGGTCTAATTACACTCGTGGTTATCCTTTTGTTCCTAGGCTTCTACTTGATTAACATTTATGATGCCCAAAGGAACGGAAGACTGAGGGACGAAGGAGGCCGTGTTCCAGGATTCATGGCTTCCGTTAGACAAGCGAAGTTTAAACAGTTCCCGTATTTATTACTGCTGCCAGCGGCATTTTTTGTGCTCTTTGTGACGATTATCCCGCTTGTTTTTAATGTTTTGATTGCTTTTACGAACTACTCGGCTCCTGCTCATATTCCAGATCGATCCTTAGTCGATTGGGTAGGATTTAGAACTTTTTATGATTTATTTGCCCAAAAAGCTTGGAGGTTCACGTTTTTTGGCATTTCCGTTTGGAATCTCATATGGGCTGTAGCTTCTACTTCATCCGTCTTTTTGAGCGGGTTAATATTGGCACTGATGCTGAACCATCCTAAAATAAAATTCAAAAAATTTTGGAGAACCGTCTTTATTTTGCCTTGGGCCGTGCCGCAATTCATCTCCATCTTGGTTTTCAGGGTTTTATTGAATGGTTCGTTTGGCCCTATTAATGAAGTAATCGGCAAATTGGAATTTTCTCCGGTGCCTTGGTTATCCGATCCAACGATGGCGAAAGCGACGATTCTTCTCGTTAATTTATGGTTTTCGACGCCATTCCTTATGGCATTGATGTCCGGTGTTTTAACGACAATGCCACGCGACTTGTATGAAGCAGCAGAAGTTGATGGCGCGTCAGGGAAGCAAAAATTTATCAAAATCACTCTTCCGCTTGTCTTACTGGCTACCGCGCCCATATTAATTATGCAATTTGCCTTTAATTTCAATAACTTCAATTTGATTTATCTGCTTACGGATGGCAAACCAGACAGTCCGTCCTATTATTACGCGGGAAGCACGGATATTCTCATTTCGTGGATCTTTAAGATGACGCTGAATCAAAGTCAATTTAACGTCGCTTCCGCCGTATCGATCATTATGTTCATATTTATTGCGATGTTTTCCTTATGGAATTACAAGCGGATGAAGTCAGTCTAGGAAGAGGATCTGGTCTAAATGTCTAAAATAAAATCCAACTTGATCGTCGTCGGGATTTACATGGTTTTTGCCGTGTTGCTAATTGCGGTGATCTACCCCATCCTTTGGGTTATTGGAACGTCGCTGAACCCGGGTAATGCCCTGCTGGTAAGTACCATGATTCCGGATGAGCCAACGATTGCCCACTACATCGACCTTATCAAGAACACTGATTTTGTGCTGTGGTATCAAAATACAATCAAGATCGCCATTTCGAATGCCATTGTGTCGACAGCCCTTGTGGCGGCGACAGCTTACGCATTCTCGAGATTTCGCTTCAAAGGCAGAAAACAAGGCTTAATGACCTTGTTGATTCTTCAAATGTTTCCTGGCTTCTTATCCGTCATGGCGATTTTTGTTTTGTTGTTGCAGACCAAATTGCTGGATACCCATCTGGGCTTAATCCTTATTTATGCGGGAGGCTCCATCTCGATGGGGACTTGGGTGATGAAGGGGCATTTCGATACCATCCCCAGAAGTCTGGAAGAGGCTGCATTTATCGATGGGGCAAGCAATATGAATGTGTTTTTTAAAATTATATTTCCCTTATCGCTGCCGGCGATTACCTTTGTTGCCCTGAACAGTTTTATAACACCTTTCATGGATTTCATTTTGCCGCAAATCGTGTTGAGATCGTCGGAGAAAATGACTTTAGCACAAGGCTTATATAATATGGTGGCCAACGAAACGAATTCCAGCTTTACGCTATTCGCATCCGGCGCTGTGCTGGTGGCATTGCCTATCACTCTTCTGTACATGTATTTCCAAAAATATTTAATTAACGGAATTACGACGGGGGCAGATAAAGGGTGATGGAGGAAAGTAGATCATATGTAAGGAGTTTGCCATGATTTTTGAAGCTATTTACCATAGAGCCGCTGATTCTTATTGCTACGCCTACGATGACAACTTGATCCATATCAGGTTGCGGACTAAGAAAGACGATCTTGGGGTGGTGAAAGCTATCCACGGAGATAAATATGATTGGGAACACACGGTAAGTGAGAAGCCACTTAATAAAATAGCCAGCGATGAGCTTTTTGATTATTGGCAAGTGGAAATCGCCCCTGAGCATTTTAGGTTAAGATACGCATTTGAATTGGTTTCGGGCGAGCAAACGTATTGGTACACGGAGAGTGGATTTTCCAAGGAAAAGCCTAAGGATCCACTGAAATTCTTTGATTATCCGTTCCTTTGGCCGAGTGAAGTTTTGAAGCCGCCGGGGTGGGTAAAAGAGGCCGTTTTTTATCAGATTTTCCCTGAACGTTATGCGAACGGTGATCCGGGCAATGATCCTGCGAATGTTCGTCCTTGGGAAGATGTCGATCCCGGTCCTCACGATTTCTACGGGGGAGATCTGCAAGGCGTACTAGACCGCATCGACTATATAAGCTCCCTTGGCGTTAATGCCATTTATTTTACGCCTATCTTTGAAGCGAAAACCAATCATAAATACGATACGGCCGATTATTTAAAAGTGGACCCGCATTTTGGCGACATCGCCTTATTGAAGAAATTGGTCCATGCTTTTCATGATCGCGGTATCCGCGTAATACTCGATGCGGTGTTTAATCACAGCGGCTTTTGGTTTGCTCCTTTTCAAGATGTGGTCGAAAAAGGGCCTGGTTCCGCGTATTGGGATTGGTTTCACATCAAAGAATATCCGCTGAAGTATGAACCAAGGCCTTCCTATCATTGTTTTGCTTTCGAGTCCCATATGCCGAAATTAAATACTTCGAATCCGGAAGTGAGGCATTATTTGCTGAACGTTGCGCAGTATTGGGTCAAAGAGTGCGATATTGACGGGTGGAGATTGGATGTTGCGAATGAAGTTGACCATGCATTTTGGCGGGAATTCCGCAAGGAATTAAAAGCAATCAAGCCTGATTTCTATATCTTGGGTGAGATTTGGCACGATGCCATGCCATGGCTTCAAGGAGATCAGTTCGATGCGGTCATGAACTATCCGGCTACGGAAGCCATCATTGACTTCTTTGCCAAAGAAACAATGGATGCGCAGCAGTTCTCCCATCAGATCAATCGGCTGCTGCCTCAGTATCCACAGCAGGTAAACGAGGCTGCCTTTAACATTCTGGGAAGTCACGATACGCCGAGACTGCTAACTATCTGTGGTGACGAGAAAAGATTCCAGCTTGCCGTCTTGTTTCAGTTTATTTTCCTAGGTGTGCCATGTATTTATTACGGGGACGAAGTGGGCATGAGAGGAGGCCAAGACCCCGATTGCCGGAGACCGATGATTTGGGACGTGGACAAACAAAATCACGAACTGCTTGATTTTTATCGGAATTTGATTGCTTTAAGAAAGAAACATTCAGCGCTGCAAGAGGGCTCATTTCGAATTGTATATGCGCACAATCGTCAGCTTGCCGTACAAAGGCAGGATGCCAATGAACAACTTCTCATTTGCTTTAATCACAGCGAGCAGTCGGCTTCGTTGGACTTCACATTGCAAACGGAATCGTCGCCTACTATTCTCATGGGCAGCGGGACATTCAACCTGGCTGAAAAGCAGATTTCTGTCCGCTTACCTCCATGCGGTTGGCTCGTTGCAGCTTCATCGTTGTAAGTAATTGACAAACCAAATTTGATGTGATTAAATCAACCTAAACGTTTAAGTAGGGTGGGTTTCTCAATGAAAAAAGCAACGATAAAAGATATAGCTGGGGCGGCTGGCGTATCCATTGCCACAGTGTCTTACATTTTAAATGATGTCAAAACGCAGTCCATTTCCGATGATACACGCGTGAAGGTGCTGAAAATTGCCCAACAACTGAAATATGTGACAAACCGGACGGCGCAGTCGTTAAAAATTAAGAAAACAGGTCTGATTGGCATCCTGTTGTTTAGAGACAAAGATCAGAACCCATGGTCGGATTTGAAATATGTTAGAACGATATATAAGATCGAGCAATTATGCAGCAAGCTCGGCTACCATGTTCTTTTTATGCAAATCGACAGTACGGCACCTTCTTCTAAAATCATTATGGAAAGAAATTTGGACGGTGTTTTCATACTTAATGTGGATAAAGAAAAGTTCTCGACGATATCCAATTATTTCGGCTTCGGTATCCCGATATTTGTCATCGACAGTTATATTGAAGACAATTTATTTCATAAAATTATGCCGAACTTTGAGCAAAGCTTTCGCGTGTTGAATGAATTGTTCGCTGAATCTCCGCAGTTTCTCATTATGGATGCTTACAACAATGAAGAACTGGTGGAGCTCATTAAGGAGAAATCCAACTTGGATGAAGAGCGGATCTATATTTACGAGAACACCCAGAGTATGCATACTTTCTTATCCAAATTTGCCGATCGTCCGGGGATTGTCATCAATGAGTTTTTGGCTAATGAAGTGTACAAGACTCATAAGAAGACAATGGCGATATGCACGTGCCATTATCCGGAAATTCTCTCTGAAGAGATGATAAAAACCCAGTTTGAATTGGATGACTACGAAGAGATCGTGCATAGTATGGAGCGCTACATGAATGAGCAGGATTACGTAAACCCTGAGAAGTTTTTCTTATTGACCACCAAATTGTGACTTTTTACGAGGAGAATGCTTTGTGAATTCATCAAGGCTCATTGAGCTTAATGGTTATTATTCCAAGATCCTTAATAATTACAGAAGTATATATATGTATTTGCCTCTTTCTTATGAAACAGATCAACATAAACGATATCCCGTTCTCTACATGCACGATGGTCAACACGTATTTTTCGAAGATCAAAAGGGTGAATCGTGGGAGGTTCATTCAACGGTAGACAAGCTGGTTGCGCAAGGGAAAATGCAAGAAATCATCATTGTGGCGATTTCGCACGTAGAAGACGCAAGGATTGCAGAATACATGCATGCAAGCCCGACCGGGGACAACGTTTTTGATGTAACTAATCAAGGCGAGCTTTACGAGCAGTTTCTCATTCAGGAAGTTAAACCGTTTGTCGATCGGTCACTCCGAACTTTAACGGGAAAAGAACATACGGCTCTTATGGGCTCGTCTGCGGGCGGTCTTGTGTCTTATAATATTGGCTTCCGTCAATCGGACACATTTGGAATGATAGGAGCCCTTTGTCCTTTCTTTGTGAGCACAGATCCTGGCACGATGGAGGAAAGATGGCTAAGCCACGTCTACACGGAAAAGAAGGACTTGAAAATTTGGATGGACGTTGGAGATTCGGAAGGCTTTACGGTCATGGAAAAGCATGTTCGTTACGTCACGGATACGCTTCGAGGAGCTGGGTATGAATTTGGGAACGATCTCATGTATTACCTGGCCGTCGATTCCGGCCACTCGCAGAAGGATTGGGCTGCAAGGGTTCATGCGCCGCTCATTTACTTTTTTGGAGAAATAGGCACTCCTGTTCACGTTGATCTGCGTGGCCCTGAGATTGTTGGCATAGAAGGGCCCAAGTTAACCATGAATCCGGTGGTACACTACGATAGTGGATTTCTGATGACGGATTTAAATGCACATTATGTCGTGGTTGATCTCGAGATATTGGAGGTTACATCAGACGGCAAGCTATTGCCGAAAAAAGCAGGGAAAACGACGATCCAATATAGGAAAGGCGAACTAACAGCTGCGCTGGATATCACCGTTGTACCCTATATCTCAGAGACCGCGACGGTTAAAGTGTTCGTTAAAGTGCCGGAATTCACGCCAAAAACCGATAAGCTGTATGCAGGCTTAGAGCTGCCGATGATTCGTGAAGGGCTGTATGGCGGAACTTTCGAGGTGCCCAGGGAGATGTCCTTTGAATTTCGAATTTCCAGGGGCTTGGGTCAGCATGAAGTAGACCGTCATGGCCAAGAACTTCCCTACCGCGTATTTACGACCGATGATGGATTAGTCTTGAATTACGAAGTGGAGAATTGGATAGATTTAGCTGCTGCGGCTCATAGAGGTGATCAGGATGGAAAGCAAATCTAGTATATTGCGGGTTGAAAATTTTCACTCCACACATTTGGGCAACAAGAGAGATATCTTCGTATATCTTCCTCCCAGCTATCGTTATGAACAGAAAAAGAAATATCCCGTGCTGTATATGCATGATGGGCAAAATATTTTCCATGCTGCCTTTAACGGCTACTCTTGGCATGTAAACAAAACTGTGGATAGATTGATTCAAAACCATACGCTGGAAGAGATTATTGTTGTGGGCATTCCTAACATGGGAGCAGAGAGGGCCGATGAATTTACCCATGAGCTGGAAGGTGTTCTTTATCACTCTGATAAAATTCAAATTAAGCCCAAAGGCCATTTATATGAAGCGTTTATGATTGAAGAGTTAAAACCCTACGTCGATTCTGTGTTTCGAACCCTAACAGGTCCTGATCATACGGCTTTGATGGGATCATCCAGAGGGGGGCAAGTCACCTATCATATCGGCTTTCGCCGACCGGACATTTTTGGGAAGCTTGCCATCGTTTCACCTTACTTCTACTGTGTTGATCCACTGACATTGGAAGAGGCGCCGGTGTATCATACATTTGGCAAGAAGCAATCGACCTCTCACATATGGATGGATTTGGGGGGCAGTGAAGGCACCTTGGTGATGGAAAAGCATGTCCGCGAAGTTGCGGAGAAGCTGTTGGATTTGGGATATGAAGCCGATAAGGAATTCATCTATTTCAATGCTCCAGGAGCGGTTCATTCGGAGAAAGACTGGGCAAAACGAGTAGGTTCGCCACTTCTTCATTTCTTTGGGACTAAGGGCAAGGAATGTTCTCTGTCTTTGCACGGCAGCGAAGAAGTTGGTCTTACAGGCCCAGAGTGCCGGCTAAATCCGATTCTTGCGTTTGATACCGGCTTCCAGATGTCCTTGCTAAGGACGACGTATGAAGTAGAAGATCGAGGGATACTGAATGTTCTGGATGATGGAACCGTGGTGCCGCTGGAAGAAGGGGAAACAACGGTAACGGTCAAATATCAAGACTTGGAAGCTGCAAAATCCATTCGTGTGGTCAATGCTCAAAAAGAATGTGTGACGTTGGAAATGGTCGTTCATGTCCCCGTGGATACACCTGAAGATATTAAGGTATATGCGTGGTTTCCCTTCGTGTATGATCCAGATAGCCACACGTATGCCAAGCAGCTTCAAGTACCGCTTCAGGCAGAATTTGTTTATCAAATCAGCAGAGAAGATGGCTCCTTCGAGGTTGATCATACAGGGAAGCCTGTCCAGCACCAATATAAAGCCTTATCGGATTCGAAAGTAGAAATTAAAGTCGAATATTGGTCTTAGACAATGAACTCCTAAGCTTTGTAAGTACAAGGCTTAGGAGTTCATTGTTTAGATGTGCGATTGATATTGCAAGCATTTATTATCTTTCACTAGTTCATTTTGCTTGTCCGCCTCCATGCATCGACCTGAGCCAGTTCCCCATGATTGAAAGTGCATGTTCCGTTTTTACAATCGAGTCGTGATTGTGATCAGCGATGATGTGGACCTCAGCTTTGCAAAATCTTTCATAAAGTGGTTTATATGCATTAGCGTCGAATACCTCGTCATCAGCCCCAATCATGACGAAAGTCGGTTGGGTCAACTGCGACAAATAATGTTCGTAATTATTCCCCACCATGCGCGACAAGGTGAGCCGATAGCTAAGATTGCAGGATTCAGTCCCATGCAGCTTTTCAATCGGTGTGAGTCTGCGGTATATAATCGCGTGGTTATAGCGGCGAATGCCAAGTAGATTGAGCAGCATTAACAACAGATATCGTGGGATGCTCACCCTGGATTCGTTACCTGAACCCCCTTTTCGATCAAGGGGCGCATTGGGGCTAAGTGCTGGTGAAATGAGTAAATAGGCAAATATGTCCTTATGAATCGGTCGTATTGTTTGTCTGAGCGCGGTTGCACCTCCCGCAGAATGACCTCCTACAATGATCCTCGCACCGGGATGCTGATTCTGAACAAAACAGAACAGGTCCTCCATATCATCATCAAGTTGCCCGATGTAGTCAATGTCGCCGCGTCGGATGGGATGATTTCCATACCCGCGCAGATCCGGAAGGTACACGGTGGCGAGCCCGAGTTGGGATACATATTGGCCGAGTTCCCTCAAATACAGGCTAGGTTCCGTAATGCCGTGTAGAAAAATAAGCACAACATCGGGTGGACCCTCAAAAAAACGGTATGGAAGTTGAGCGCCATCACGAGCGGTGTAAGTTTTAAAGTCTTCAGGGTAAGTATTCATAAATAAAGATGATCCCTCCGCATTACTTTTGACCTTCCTCTATATAAATCTTACAGGAGGCAATTGTTAATGGAAAGGTTTGTTGAGAAATAAATATGATGTTAAAATAAGGGAACTATAGCATGTTCAAACACAATGTAGAAACGAGCTATGTTAAGGAAGGCGGGGAGATGGATTAACTTCGATAATTTCAAGATAAAATTGATATTCGTAGGGTTTTTAAGCATTTTCTTGCTGAGTGCATGTTCGTCTCAACAAAAGTATACATCCGTAATTGAAGCCATTAAGTCCGAAGGAATCAATGCCACTTCAATTGATTCACCCAAGGAAACTGAACTTAATGACATTAAACCTCTTAGTTATAAACTCGATAACAATGAAATTATAAGAGTTTATGACTTTGGTTCGAAAGAAAAAAGAGAACTTGGAAATAAGCGTTTTCAAGAACATCAACAGCCTCTTAGTTCCTATGCGCCAATCGTTTATCAGCCAAGCCATTATTTAGTTCTTTATTACAGCAATGTTAATAATTCAAAAACTGCAACTCCAAAGCTAACCGAAACGAAACATGGAGAAAAAATACAAAAAGCCATGAATATCATAGAATAAGATCTATAGGGGCGAGTGTATACAAGTAGTTATCTATCTTAATATGGAGGGCGTATTGATGAAGATAAAGAGAATGGACTGGGAGTCAGGAACATGGCTTAATTCGCCTCTGTCTGCCCAGAAAGAAGGGGATTTCCTTAAGGTTTCACCTGAAAAAGGAAAAGACTTCTGGAAAAAGACGTTATATGGTTTTGAGTATGAGGATGGGGCCGCTTTATTGGCGGATTGGAATAACAATACCGCGGTGGAGGTATCATTTCAACTCGGATCTTTTACGGAGCTCTATGATCAGGCAGGTATTCTGTTGTATCATGGCCCAGGGCAATGGATTAAAACGGGAATTGAAATCAATGACGGCATTCCGCAACTTTCCGTAGTCGTAACCGATGGCTATTCCGACTGGTCACTCGCGGCAGTACCGGATTGGGTAGGCGAAGAAGTCACACTGCGCGCTTCTACTCTAAAGGATGCTGTGATTATCAGGGCGCGGACAGAACATCATGCATGGCGTACGGTTCGTGTAGCGCGTTTTCCCTACGAAGCCGGGAATCAGGCAGGTCCTTATACCTGTTCGCCAACCCGTGCGGGATTCGAGGTCACCTTCACTCGCTGGGGTTTCACAGAACCGGACCAAGATCTTCATATCGATCCTCCCGTCGAATAGTGAATTCACAAGTAAGCGTCGCAAAGTGCAGATGGGGACATGCTGGCATCATCGTAACGCTGAATTTCAGCGTTAATGAATGCCAAACAGCCATCCGCCACTCCATAAGGTTGAAAAACAACCTTAGCGCTGCCGAATCCTCGGCAAAGCTTCGCCCCCCCCCACCGTAACGCTGAATTTCAGCGTTAATGAACGCCAAACGCCCATCCGCCACTCCGTAAGGCTGAAAAACAACCTTAACGCAGCCGAATCCTGGGAAAAGCTTCGCCCCCCCACCGTAACGCTGAATTTCAGCGTTAACGAGCGCCAAACGCTCATCGGCCACTCCGTAAGGCTGAAAAACAACCTTAACGCAGCCGAATAGGCTGCCGTATGAGTAGCAGGCTTTCGCTCACTTGTCAGGAAAATCACTTCAACCATTGCTGCACATAATTGATAAACCGCTTGGTAGCTGGTGACGCATCCTTCATGGAATGAACGGCAATACCCAGGAAGCGGTAACGATGATCCTCTAACTCCAGCGAGTGAACGTTGTGATCCCTTCCCTGAAGCACAAGTTCAGGTAGTATGGAGATGCCCAGCCCGTTCTCCACCATCGCGATGATGGCATAATCATCCCCAGACGAGAACTTAATGTTAGGTTTGATCAACGATTGATCCAAGATGCGTCTGACATCGTAATCCGATCCTTCTCGCTGAATGATGAAGGGCTCTTTGTCAATTTGCGATAAAGGGAAGAAGGGGAGCTGACTCAGGGGATGCGTCATAGGCAAAATGGCCAGCATCCGGTCCTTTTTCAGTGGAACAACATCAAAGCTTCCCCGTGCGGGAATTGTAATAAACCCGCAGTCGACTTCGCCTGCTGTGATCCAGTTCTCGATCTCTTCATAGTCGCCTTCCATCAGTTTAAAGGCAATATTCGGATAGTCATTCTGATATTGCTTTATCATCCCTGGAAGCCAGTGAACAGACACACTGGTAAAGGTGCCGATACGGATCGTTCCCGTTTCCAAGCCATGAATCGAGGCAGCAACCTGCTTCAATTGCTCGTTCCAATTGAGGATTTCTCGGAGCGGTTTGAGCAGCAGCTCGCCGTTCGCCGTTAATTTGATGCCGGAACGACCACGGAGCAGAAGCGTGAATCCAAGCTCCGATTCCAGACTGCTAATGGTGTGGCTTACGCCCGATTGGGTGAAGCCTAGCAATTCGGCAGCCTTGGTCAGACTCCCCACCTCGACAACTTTCATGAAAACTTCGTATTTGGCTATACTCAATGAAATCCGCCCCTTCCAATTTACATGAGTAATTCTCATGTATAGTATAATAAACATTCATTATTCTTGTATATAAAGGTTTAGTATACTAGGGTAACAACGGAACTGGAAATCATTACAGCTAAGATAAGAAGCAGGAGGATCAGAAGTGAAACGTCAAAAAGCAGAGTGGTTGATGATCGCAGTGACCTTATGTTGGGGATCTTCGTACCTCTTCATGCAGTATGGATTGAATGCCATCGATGAGTTTAATTTAATCGCTTTGCGTTTCGGGTTTGCTTTCCTTGTCACAGCAAGCCTTTTTTTTAAACATATACGGAAAACGAACTTACCCACTATTAAATATGGAGCTTATCTCGGGTTCTTATTGTTTTGTATCTTTACATGCATTACCTTTGGCCTGAAAACGACAACGACATCCAATGCCGGCTTTTTGGTTAGCCTCACAGTCATTTTTGTGCCCTTTATTTATGTTCTTGTATTTAAGAGAAAGCCGCATCCCAGCCTTATCGTTGGTGTCAGCCTCGCCTTCATCGGAATGGGGCTCCTTACGCTTAACAGCCAATTACATATCTATCCAGGTGATTTATTATGCATTCTGTCAGCATTATTCTACGCCGTTTATATCATCCTTACTGGAACCGCAGCTAAAAAAGTGGATTCGTTGAATTTGGGTATATGGCAATTAGGTTTTGCTGGCGCCTTAGGATTGTTTTTTTCGTTTATTTTTGAAACGCCTTCGCTACCAGCCACGTTAAACGGATGGATCTCCATCCTGGTGCTTAGCTTCGTATGCAGCGCCTTTGGCTTTGTTGTTCAACCCTTGGCGCAAAAGTATACGACACCTACCCGAACCGGTTTAATCTTCGCGCTTGAACCGGTGTTTGCCGCACTGTTTGGATTCTTGTTCGCACATGAAATATTGCCACTAAGAGGCTACATTGGTGCGGCGATTGTCCTTATTGGCGTCGTCGTATCTGATTGGCAAGGGAAAAGAAAGAACCGCGAGCATACGCTTGGCAATCCTTCATAAAGCGGGGAGACCGTTCTCACGCTTACCATTCTCGATGAGCAATGCGGCTCTATGTGGAATGGGTTTGGTTTTGAATAATTTACCAAAGGTTTAGTTATATTATGAATGCAAACATTTATTAGATGATGGGGAAGAGTGGAGGGAGATCACGTGAGTCCTGTTCACTTGGGGATCGATATTCATAAGAAGGAGCAAGAGTTAAAAGAAATTTTCACGAATTGTTCAGATGTCACATTCCGTCATGTTCAAATAGATGGTGAGTCCGTCATTACGATGGTTTACATTGACGGGCTTGTAAATATCGACATCCTAAATAGCGCTTTGCTAAAACTCAGTTTTGAAGGCGTTCCAGAGGGTTTGGGCGATGTTGGAACTAGCGGTGAAGCACTTATGCAGCAGATTGTGGCTATTGCTGAGACGAAGGTTGCAACCAGTTTGCAAGCCGTTGTTGATGGGGTTTTGAATGGGAACGTCGCCATTCTGATCCTTGGCGAGTCGGACGCTCTTCTTGCTAAGTTACAGGGTTTCGATACACGGGCAATTCAAGAACCGAATATCGAGTATTCGATTCGCGGACCTAAAGAAAGCTTTACGGAATCCTTGAAGACCAATACAAGCTTTTTGCGGAGAAAAATCCGGAGCTCAAAGCTTAAATTACAATCGCTTACGGTGGGAGAGCTTACAAGAACAGACGTATTAATTGCCTATATCGAAGGGATTGCCCAAGATTCAATTGTGGGCGAAGTTATCAATCGGCTTGAAGGGATTTGTACAGATGCCATATTGGACACGAGCTACATAGAAGAATTTATTGAGGATTCACCATTTTCTCCGTTTCCGCTCATCCAGAATACGGAACGTCCCGACATTGTGGCGGCAAGCCTGTTGGAAGGTAAAGTAGCGATTATTGAGGATGGAACTCCATCCGTGTTAATTTTGCCAATGACGCTTTGGTCAGGATTACAGACTCCGGATGACTACTATGAAAGATATATGTATATGAGCTTCGTTCGTTTGCTTCGTTTGTTCATGGTTCTATTAGCGTTGTTCCTTCCTGCATTTTACGTTGCAGTTTCCACCTTCCATCCTCAATTAATCCCAGCTAATTTATTATACAGCATTATTAGCGCCAGAGAGGGAATTCCTTTTTCTGCCGTAGGTGAAGCTCTGATCATGGAATTTATGTTTGAGGTATTGCGTGAAGCAAGTAACAGACTCCCCAAGCAGATCGGTTCAGCAGTTAGTATTGTAGGTGCGTTAGTCATTGGGCAATCCGCCGTCCAAGCCGGTATCGTATCTGCTCCGATGGTTATCATTGTCGCAACAACAGGCATCGCGTCTTTTACCATTCCTCGATACAGCATGGGATTTGCTTTTAGGCTGCTCCGTTTCCCGATATTGATCTTGGGAAGCATCTTCGGCCTGTATGGCATCGTCCTGGCAGCACTCGTGATGATCATTCATATGGTTACCCTTCATTCCTTTGGGGTGCCCTACCTTGCTCCTGTTTCACCGCAAGTGTTCTACAGTTTAAAAGATACGCTGATTCGCGCACCCCGATGGATGTTGAGAAAGAGAAAGCCATTCATTTCAGGCAGGGATAACACCCGATTACCTGCAGGGGGAAAAGCGGGGAAACGGAGCGATTCAAAAAATGATCAGAAAAAGTAGATGTTTCTTAGTCCTTACTGTTTGTATAGCTCTGACTACAGGGTGCTGGGACCGCTTGGAATTAAATGATGTTGCTTTTGTAGTAGGCACAGGCATTGACCTAACAAAGGACGGGAATATCCTAATAACGGCGCAATTTAAATTACCGAGAAGAAGTGCCGCAGGGGAAATGGGTCAGCATTATTTTACGGCAACGGCTAGCGGTAAGGATGTACTCGATGTCATGCGTAACATGCAGGCTCAGGTATCCAGACGAATACTTCGAGGTCAAAGACAAATTTTATTTATTGGCGAAGATTTGGCGAAAAAGGGTGTAACTCAGATTTTGGATGGTCTCACACGGGATCCAGGGTCCAAACTGAGGATCGATATTATGATAGTTAAAGGGACTGCGGAAGAATTGCTCAAACAAAAATATCCGTTGGAGCCCCTTCCCGTTATTGCTGCTCTAAAAGAACATTTGGCTGTCGGATTGGAAGGAGAAACGGCATTTCGGGATTTTCTAATTTCCGCCTCTACGGATGGAAGCAGTCCTACATTAGAGGCTATAGAAACAATTAAAGCTCATTCCCTCAATTACATTGAGACGAATGGTGTGAAATCGGGATTTCGAATAGCCGGTTCTGCCATCTTTAACAAAGAATTAAAACTGGTCGGATTTTTAAATCCGGATGAGAGCGGGATACTGAACTGGATTAAGCAAAATATGAAAAGACAAATCATTACGATTGACAAGTCTGAATTTGGAAGTTTTAGTTATTCGGGTACCCATATGAAATCTCAAATTCAACCTGAACGGATAGGTGATCGAATAAGAATTCATTTAACCTTAGAAGGAAAAGGCACGATTATGGAAACGACTTCACCACTTGACCTCTTGCAAACTAAAAATCTGAACTTGCTCGAAGATGCGCTCAACAAGGAGACTGAAAAACAAGTGCTGAATATTGTTAATAAAGTACAGACGCGATACAAGACGGATATTTTTGGTTTCGGTGAAGCGGTTCATAAGAAATACCCGCAAGCTTGGCGAGACTTAAAAAGTGACTGGGAGCGCGATTTTGCTACTGCGGAGGTTGACGTTAAGGTGAAGCTGAACGTGGAACAAGTAGGGACAACGGGCCCCTCTTTATATTTGAAAAAAAGAGAGATTGAAAAATGAAAAAAGTGAACTTGACAGGAATACAAATTTTCTGGATCATTGTTTCATTTCAATGCGGAAATACGCTCCTCCTTACACTATCCCCCAATATTAATGAGGCGCAGCAGGACGCATGGATTGCAAGCATTATTGCGGGGGCCTTGGGTTTATTTATTGCCTATGTATCGACGAAGTTAAGTCTTCTATTTCCCGGTCGAACGATTGTTCAATACAGTCAAGACATTTTAGGCAAATGGTTGGGAAAGCTTATTATGATCCCCTATTTCATCCAGTGGTATTCGGTGCTTGGCGTGATTCTCAAGGAGTTCAGTGATTTCACGATTTTAACACTTCTCCCCAGGACGCCGATATGGATACTCACAATTACAATGGTCCTATTGCTCATGTATATGACCTATATGGGGGGGATCGAAGGCATTGGGAGATGCAGCGAGCTGTTGGGTCCCTTTATTGTGTTAATGATTATTCTTATTTTGCCATTAAATATACAAGTCATGGACTGGACTCGCATATTGCCGATTTATACGGATACTGGAATCGCTCATATTTTCAAAGGGGCTTTGACTCCTTTATCGTTTTTCGGTGAGGTTTGCATGTTAACTATGTTTATTTCTTTCATGAAAAAGCCCACAGAAGGACCCCTTCGAGCCATTCTAGGACTTAGTGTAGCTTGCTTCCTACTAACGGTCTCTAGTCTTTTTGTCATTATGGTATTTGGTCCGGGGTTATCCGCAAAAATGGCACATCCATTTTTTGATATGGTTAGATTTATCTCCTTTGGCGGTTTTATCGAAAATATCGATGTGGTAATCGTGTTAATCTGGGTCATAAGTGTATTCATAAAAATGTCTCTCTATTTTTTTATAAGCTGCTATGGGACTGCGCAATGGTTGCATATCAAAAATTGGAGAATGCTGATTTGGTTTATCGCACCGATCATTCTCATTCAGGCGTGGTTGTATCCGGATATAACGTTATCCGATATTGGATATGTCACCAAATATTGGATTCCAATTGTATTGCCAGTTAACATGTTCGGAATTCCGTTGTTGCTGTGGTTTGTGGCAAGTATTCGCAAGAAATATGCAAACGCTCATTAATACATCAGGAATTACGAGGTATAAGGAACCGGTTGCAAGCAAATAATACCAAAAAAGAATGAGAAACCACGTTGAAAGGGAGGATGATCATTGGTTGTGAGGGAATCCCTTTCGAATGAAATTGAATCGATTATGACGGTCATCGGACACAATTACGATGTTGTGGTGCGAGAAATAATACTCGGTCGTACAGGACGCAAAGCAGCAATCATATACATCGCGACAATAGGCGATACCAATAGCATTAACTTAAATGTATTGCAGCCATTGATGCAGATGGAGGCGACAAGCGAAGATTCGCTATCAGACCGATTCAAAGAAAGAGTGATGCAAAGTACGATCACACTTTCAGAAATGATGGAAACCGATTCGCGGACGGTATGCATTAGAAATCTTTTATCAGGAAATACAGCGTTAATGCTGGAGGACATCAGCACCTACATCATCCTCAGTACTTCAAATTTAGAAGGAAGAAGTATCGCTGAGCCGACATCAGAATCGGTGGTTCGCGGCTCGCGCGAAGGCTTTGTTGAGAAGATATCGACGAATATTTCACTGATCCGACAGCGGATCAAAGATCCTTCTTTCACGATGCTGCAATATCATGTAGGCAAGCGCTCCGAGCGAGAGCTTGTTGCCGCTTTTATTAAGGATATTGCGAATGATCAAATGGTGGAGGAAGTTTGTCGCAGAATCGAGCTGATTGATATCGATGATGCGGCTGAATCTGGATTTATTGAACAATTCATTGAAGATAATACCTTCTCCCCGTTCCCTCAAGTCATGAATACTGAGCGACCGGATCGAGTTGTCAGTGCGTTGATGGAGGGCAAGGTTGCCATCCTCTTGGACGGAACGCCTTTTGTTCTTCTTGTTCCAGTGACATTCCCCATGATGCTTTACTCACCGGAAGATAGTAATGAACGCTGGTTGTTTTCAAGTTTAGTCCGAATTATGCGATACACACTCGCTGTTATTTCCCTTTACTTGCCTTCGCTCTATATTGCTTTTATCTCTTTTCATCAAGGGCTAATTCCCACGAAATTGGCAATATCTATCACGTCTAGTAGAGAAGGGGTGCCATTTCCCACTTTTGTAGAAGCGATGATGATGGAACTGACGATTGAAATACTTCGCGAAGCCGCTATTCGTCTACCCAAGCCGATTGGGCAAGCGATCGGCATGGTCGGGGGCCTTGTGATCGGGCAATCAGCTGTACAGGCGGGGATTGTTAGTCCCATAATGGTCATTATTGTTGCTGTGACGGCGATTTCATCCTATACAGTACCTCTTTATTCCGCAGGAATTGCCATTCGCATGTTAAGGTTCTTCATGATGCTAGCCTCCGCAATGTTGGGCCTATATGGGATTATTATGGTTTCCCTGTTGATTCTCTCCCATTTGATGAAATTAAAGAGCTTCGGGACCAACTATGCAGGTGTTTATGTGCATTATCGCCCAACAGATTGGAGAGATTCAATTGTGAAATTTCCGCTGAAATGGCTAAAAAACCGACAGAGATTGTTAGAGCCAAAAGATAATGAACGATTGCATATTCACGAAACGCAAGTGGAGGGGACTGGGAATGAAGGTAGCGCGGAGTGATCAAATTTCGGTTTCGCAATTAACTGTCCTCAATACATCCATGATTCTCGGACTGTCGATCCTTACATTGCCAAGGGCTACTTCTGAGAAAATAGGTACACCTGATGTATGGATTACCGTACTTATAGCAGGGTTGATATCTATCCTGCTGGCAGTTATTTGTACCAAAGTTGGCCAACGGTTTCCCGGACAAACTTTTTTTGAATTCAATCAACTCATTGTTGGTAAAGCGATCGGGATTGCTTTTAGCCTGGTGTTTTGCGTTTACTACATTATGATGGCGGCTTTCGAAGTACGCATGCAAGCTGAAGTGATCAGGCAGTTTTTATTAGATCAAACACCGATTGAAGTGACCATGATCACATTTCTTGCGGTTGCCGCCTATTTAATCGTAGGACAATTGAATCCGATCGCCAGACTCATGGAATTTTTATTACCCATTACCTATATTAGTATCTTGGTTGTCATGCTGCTAAGTGTCCAAGACTTCGACATTGATCGTTTGCGTCCTGTTCTTGGCGAAGGGATACGGCCAGTTTTTAGTGGCCTCCTCTCGACTGCGCTCTCCTACTCGGGTTTTGAATGTATTATGGTCTTCACCGCCTTTGTGAATGAACCTAGCAAAATGATACGCTCAGCTATCATCGGTGTTGCTTTGATCATCGTCCTCTACACAATAAACGTGATCATCGTCATTGATGTATTTGGTGTTTCAGAAGCTAGCACATTAACTTGGCCGACCTTGGAATTAATAAAGAACGTGGAGTCGGCAGGCTTCTTTCTAGAAAACTTCGAAGTTATTTTCATTGCAGTT